>JAFQBT010000090.1 GCA_017399625.1 Oscillospiraceae bacterium | reverse complement strand
CCGTCACGGCAAAGCCGTGACACCCCCCTTTGACAAGGGGGGCTTATTATGTATTATAAATATAAATTATAAAATTAATATTGACAATTTTGAAAAAATGCTATATAATTTGCTGTTGCAAGGCAATTTTGAAAGGAGGGAAAATCAGAGATGAAAAGAACCTATCAGCCCAAAAAACTCCACAGACAGAAAGTACACGGCTTCCGCGCAAGAATGGCAACCAAATCCGGCCGCAAAGTTCTCGCAGCAAGAAGAGCTAAAGGCAGAAAACACCTCAGCTACTGATTGATCGGCGGTTTTAACCGATGAAAACACTTTCAATTAAAAGAAACAACGATTTTTTGCGCATCTACCGGAGAGGAAAATCCGTGGCCGACAGCCGCGTTATCTGCTATGCTTCTCCAAACCGCCTTGGCAAAGTGCGCCTTGGCCTTACTACCAGCAAAAAAATCGGAAACGCTGTTGCCAGAAACCGGGCACGGCGGGTTTTAAGGGCCGCATTCAGGGAGGTTTATCCCATGATAAAACCGGGATATGATATAATCCTTGTTGCGCGCACAAAAACAACATTTACCAAGTCTACCGCTCTGACCCCCATCCTGACCGCCCAATTAGGAAAATTGGGCGCCTTACAGAGCACAAAAGAAGTATGAAAAAGCTGTTTCTGTTATTAATTCGATTTTACCAGAAAGCGATTTCTCCTTATAAAAGGCCTTGTTGCCGGTATTATCCCACCTGTTCTTCATACGCATATACTGCAATCAGTCGATTCGGTGCGATGAGGGGCGGGTTACTTGGCTTTCTGAGGATTTTGCGCTGTCATCCCTTCCATGAAGGCGGATTCGATCCCGTTCCGGAAAATTGGGACCTTTTTTATTATTCAAAACAAAAGAAAAACAGAAAACAGCCTCTCCAGAACCAGGAGGAAGGTAAATAATGCAGTTTATCATGAAAATTTTCGGCTGGCCGCTCGGCTTTGTAATGCTGGGCTGTTATTTGCTTACCGGAAACAACTATGCGCTTGCAATCACACTTTTTACCGTTATTACCAAGCTTGCGCTTCTTCCTCTTTCTGTAAAACAGCAGAAAGAACAGGCCAAAATGGCCGTTTTCCAGCCGAAACTCAAACGTATTCAGGAAAAATACGGTAATAACAAAGAAAGATATAACGAAGAGATCCAGAAACTTTATACCGAGGAAGGTTATAACCCCATGAGCGGATGCCTTCCCTCCCTTATCCAGTTCCCGATTCTTTTCGGCGTTATCGACGTTGTTTACAAACCCATCTACCACATCTTCAGAGTAAGCAACGCAGTTATCGATCAGATGATCGAAGTTGCTTCTGCGGCGGGACACGCTTTTGAAGCACATTCCTATTACAACCAGATCAAGCTCCTTAAAATTATCCAGGAAGAAACCGCCCTTTTTGCGGATTTTGACCAGGAAATCATTGCAAAGATCGCCGATTTTGATATGACCCTTTTCGGTCTTGACCTTGGAGTTGTTCCCCAGTTCTCCCTTACTTATGAAGGCGCATTCAACTGGTATCTCCTTATTCCGATTCTCTGCGGAGTTTTCCAGCTTGGAATGACCTTCTATATGCAGAAATCCAACCCCCAGCAGCAGCAGGCAGGAAGCAGCATGAACATCATGCTCTATATGATGCCCCTTATGTCCGTTTATATCGGATTTGTTGTTCCCGCTGCGGCAGGTTTTTATTGGACCCTTTCCGCTGTTGTTCAGTTTATCCAGAGCGTAGCTTTCAACATTTTCCTCAACCCCAAAAAGCTTGCGGAGCAGGCTGAGGCAGAGGCAGAAGCAGCAAGGGAAGCAAAAAAACAGCAGAGAGCCGAAGCAAGAGAAAAACTTAAGGAACTCCAGAGAGAGAAAAACGCAAAATATCTTCAGAACGAGGATCCGACCCAGAAGGAAATCAACAAGAAAAAACTTGCCGAAGCAAGAAAACGTGCCGCAGAAAAATATGGCGACACCTTCGAGGAAGTTAAAGACGACGACCTTAAATAATCAGGAGGCTTTTTGAAAAATGGAAAGAGAGTTTTTAGCCACCGGAAAAACGGTGGAGGAAGCGATCGAAGCCGCCTATGAAAAGGCCGGCGTTGACCGCGAATATGTTACTGTTGAAATTATCGAACGCCCGAAGAAAAAATTCTTCGGACTCAAAACAATCCCCGCAACCGCAAAAGCAACCATCGACGAAGATTACTGGAACAAGATGTTTGCGGTAAAGGAGAAAAAATCCGAAGCTCCCAGAAAGAAAAAGGAGCATAAGGAAAAACCGAAGGCTGAAAAACCCGCACAGCCGGAACAGCCCAAGGAGAAAAAACAGGAAAAACCGAAAAAAGAACAGAAACCCCAGCAGCCGAAAAAACCCGAACCGAAAAAAGAACAGAAACCCGCCGAAGTTAAACCCGCAGAGGTTAAAACCGAGGAAGCTCCCAAAGAGGAAGCAAAGGTTCTTGCTCCGGAGGTTCTTGAGAAAAAAGGTTCCGAAGCTGCAAACTATATCAAAGAGGTTCTTGTTGCTCTCGGTTATCCCGAAGCAGAAGTTACCTATACCCAGAAGGACGGAATGATCGTTCTCCAGCTTTCCGGCGAGGAAATGGGCGCCGTTGTTGGAAGAAGAGGCGATAACCTTGACGCAATGCAGTATCTTGCTTCCCTTGTTGCAAACAAAAGCGAAGGAAGCTATGTCCGCGTTGTTCTCGATATCGACGATTACCGCAGCAAAAGAGAAGCAAGCCTTCGCGCTTATGCAAGAAAAACCGCTTCCCAGGCTGTTAAATCCGGCCGTTCCATCACCCTTGAACCCATGAATCCCTATGAACGCAGAATCGTTCATTCCACCGTCCAGACTGTTTCCGGCGCAACTTCCAGATCCATCGGAAGCGAACCCAACAGAAGAGTTGTTATAAGCCCTATCGAAGGCGCAAAACCCCGCGGCGAAAGAAAATTCCGCGATAACAAAGGCGAAAGAAGAGGCGGAAGAGGAAACCGTGCTCCCAGAGAGAGCCAGAAGGTGATTATTCCTCCTTCCAACGAACCGCCGAAAAACGACGTTTCGTCCCTTTCCCTTTACGGAAGAATCGATCTGGACTGATAAAAATGCCTCCCTTGCCTAAAGGGAGGGAGACCGTTGCCGTATGGCACGGTGGAGGGATTCCTTCTCCGATTAAGGTTCCGATATAAAATCAAGGGATTTTTTTAAAAGAATCCCCCCGGTTCTGACAAAATGTCAGAACCACCCCCCTTTAGGCAAGGGGGGCTTAAAATGTTTAAAAAAAGTTCAGCCGGCACTTGATTTCAGTGCCGGCTCTTTTTATAATATATAATAGGATATTAGCCTCCCTTGTTAAAGGAGACTCCCCTGTTAGGGGAGATGTCCTCAAAGAGGACAGAGGGGTCTGCCGTCTGCGGCTGAGCAAGGGGGACCGCGAAGCGGTGGAGGGATTCTTTTTCCGTTTACGGTTCTATTATAAAACAAAGGGATTTTTTAAAGGAATCCCCCCGGTTCTGACCGTTGGTCAGAACCACCCCCCTTTAGGCAAGGGGGGCTTATGAAGGAGGAAATTTTATGAGCACCATTGCCGCAATTTCAACGCCGCTTTCCGCTTCCGGGTTGGGAGTTATCCGCATTTCCGGGGAAGAGGCTGTTTCCGTCGGGGAAAAAATGTTCCGCTCCTTCAAAGGCGGAAAAAAACTTTCGGAAATGACGGGATATTCCTGCGCATACGGAAGGGTTTTTGATTCCGAGGGAGATATTGACGAAGCGGTGGCGACTGTTTTTCTTGCGCCGAAAAGTTATACCGGCGAAAACACTGTTGAATTTTCCTGCCACGGAAGCCCGGCACTTTTAAAACGCGTGCTCAGAGCAGCGCTTGATTCCGGAGCAGGGCTTGCAGGTCCCGGCGAATTTACAAAAAGGGCGCTTCTCAACGGAAAGCTGACCCTTACCCAGGCGGAAGCGGTTATGGATCTGATTTCTTCAAAATCCGCCAGCGCAGGAAAAGCCGCACTTGCAATGCGCGACGGCGCTCTTTATCGGAAAATCCGCTCCGTTACGGAAAATTTAACTGAGCTTGAAACCCATCTTGCCGCCTGGAGCGACTATCCGGAGGAGGACGTTGAGGAACTTTCGGACGAGCATCTTGAAGGCGTGCTCAACGAAACCGCCGCCGTGCTCAAAAGGCTGATGGATACTTATGATGCGGGAAAAGTCATCCGGGAGGGTGCAACAACGGTCATCGCCGGAAAGCCAAATGTCGGAAAATCCACCCTTATGAACCTTCTTTCCGGACGCGACCGGAGCATTGTTACCGAAATCGCCGGCACCACCCGGGACGTTGTTGAAGAGAGCGTGCTCGTGGGGGATATCCCGATACGCCTTCTTGATACAGCCGGACTTCGTGATACCGAAGATGCGGTGGAGCGCATCGGCGTTGATATGGCGAACACTGAAATCGAGCGCTGCGACGTTGTAATCGCGGTTTTTGATTCCAGCAGGCCTTTTGATGAAACGGACTTCGAGCTTATCGAAAAGCTGAAAAACAGACCGGCGGTGGCGGTTATCAACAAATCCGACCTTGAAATTCAGGCGGACGTTGACGCTGTAAAGGCCGGTTTTGAAAATGTTGTCACAATTTCCGCCGCAAAGGGCATCGGCGAAGAGGAATTCCGGAAGGCTTTGAGCACCGTGCTCAGAACCGCCGACCTTGACCCGGCGGAACCTGTTATGGCGAACGAACGCCAGCTGGACTGCGTCCGCAGAGCGAAAAAAGCCATTGACGAGGCGATGGATGCGGTTGCTTTCGGAATGACCCTTGACGCAGTGGGAATCTGCATCGAAACCGCTCTCGACTGCCTTTATGAACTCACCGGCGAAAAAGCCAGCGACGCCGTTATCGAAAAGGTATTTGAAAGATTCTGCGTGGGAAAATAGCCTCCCTTGTTAAAGGGAGGGGTCCGTCGCCGCAAGGCGATGGTGGAGGGATTCATCATATAACAAACAGTAATTTATGAAAGAACCCCAACAGTATTTTTAACATGCGGACATGAAAATCGGATATTATCTGACCAGATATAAAAGGGATTTAAAAAAGAATCCCCCCGCCACTTCGTGGCCCTCCCCCCTTTGACAAGGGGGGCTTTTAAGGAGGTTTAATTTATGGAAGAATATTTTGCAGGAAAATATGACGTTGCGGTGGTCGGTGCGGGTCATGCAGGAGTTGAAGCCGCCCTTGCAGCCGCAAGACTTGGTGTAAAGACATGCATCTTTACACTCAATCTGGATAAAATAGCGAATATGCCCTGCAACCCTTCCATCGGCGGCACCGCAAAGGGACATCTTGTTCGTGAAATCGATGCTCTCGGCGGCGAAATGGGAAAAGCCGCGGATAAGATGATGATCCAGAGCCGCATGCTCAACCTTGGAAAAGGTCCGGCGGTGCATTCACTCCGTGCTCAGGAGGACAGGGCTTATTACCACCTCCTTATGAAAAAGACCCTTGAACAGCAGGAAAATCTTGATATAAAACAGGCGGAAATAGTCGAAGTCCGTCCGGACGGAAAAGGCGGCGTGCTCGGAGTTATGACCCATCTCGGCGCTTTCTATGAAGTTCCGAACGTCATCATCTGCACCGGCACTTACCTCAAGGGAATCATCTATGTCGGCGACAGAAAATGGGAAAGCGGTCCGGATGCGAGCAGCCCGGCGAAGCCTCTTTCCGATTCTCTCGAGGCGCTGGGCATAAAACTCCGCCGCTTCAAAACCGGAACTCCGGCGCGCGTGCTCAGAAACAGCATTGATTACGAAAAGCTGGAAATCCAGCACGGCGATGAGCACATAGTGCCCTTCAGCTTTGAAACAAAGGGCGAACTTACGAACAAAGTTGACTGCTGGATAGGTTATACAAATGAGGATACCCACGAAGTTATCCGCAAAAACATCGACCGTTCGCCGCTCTATTCCGGAAAAATCGAGGGAATCGGTCCCCGTTACTGTCCGAGCATCGAGGATAAGGTAATGCGGTTCCCGGATAAGATCCGCCACCAGTTTTTTGTTGAACCCATGGGTCTTGATACGGAGGAAATGTATCTTTCCGGACTTTCCAGTTCCCTTCCGGAGGACGTCCAGGTCGCCATTTACCGCTCCATAAAAGGTCTTGAGCACGTGAGCATCATGCGAAACGCCTATGCCATCGAATATGACTGCTGCGACAGCCTTGACCTTCGTCCCACCCTTGAATTTATGCAGGTGAAGGGTCTTTTCGGTGCAGGACAGTTCAACGGAACCTCCGGTTATGAGGAAGCCGCTGCTCAGGGACTGCTTGCCGGAATCAACGCCGCAAGGCGCGTGCTCGGAAAAGAGGAAATCGTGCTCGAGCGGAGCAATTCCTATATCGGAACCCTCATCGACGACCTTTGCACAAAGGGTGTTCTTGACCCATACCGCATGATGACCAGCCGAAGCGAATACCGCCTTGTGCTCAGGCAGGACAACGCGGATATGCGCCTTACCCCCCTCGGAAGGGAAATCGGACTTATTTCCGACGAAAGATGGGCGGCATTCCTTGAAAAACGCCGTTTGCGGGATGAGGAACTCGAAAGAGCAAAGTCCGCGAGCATCAGAATGAGCCCGGAACTTGATGCCATGCTCATGGAAAAGGGAACAGCGCCCCTTTCCGAAGGAACAAGGCTTTCGGAGCTGCTCAAGAGACCGCAGATTACATATAATGACCTTGCTCCCTTTGATCCGAACAGACCGGAGCTTCCGGAGGACGTTATCGAACAGGTTGAAATCGAGATAAAATACGAGGGTTACATCAGAAAGCAGCTTGCGCAGGTTGAACAGATGCACCGCCTTGAGGAAAAGAAGATCCCCGAGGACATTGACTATAAGGCGATCCACGGTCTGCGGCTGGAGGCAATCGAAAAGCTGAACCGGGTAAGACCCATGAACATCGGTCAGGCGAGCAGAATTTCCGGCGTTTCGCCGGCGGACGTTTCCGTTCTGCTCATTTACATCCAGAAATGAGGTAGCTATGGTTACAGAGATTCTTAAAAATTATATCCCTGAGCACGCGGAGGCACTTTCGGAGCAGCAATATGCTCAATTGGAGCGCTATGCGGAGCTTCTTGTTGAATGGAACGAAAAAATGAACCTTACCGCCATCACCGACCCGGAGGGAATTGCGGTGAAGCACTTTCTGGACTGCCTCGCGTTCCTCAAAAGGGCGAAGATTCCGGAGGGTGCAAGAGTTGCGGATGTCGGTACCGGCGCCGGTTTTCCGGGAATCGTGATCAAAATCGCAAGACCGGATATAAGGCTCGTGCTCATAGATTCGCTTCAGAAGAGGCTCAACTTCCTTGATGCGGTTATGGGCGAAATCGGAATAAAAGCGGAGCTTGTTCATGCAAGGGCGGAGGATGCCGGTCACGACAAAAAGCTCCGGGAGAGCTTTGATTTTGTAACGGCGAGGGCGGTTGCAAACCTTGCGGTGCTCAGCGAATACTGCATTCCGCTTGTGAAAATCGGCGGGGTTTTTGCTCCCATGAAAACCGCCGAAGTTGCGGAGGAAATAGAGGGAGCGAAGGCTGCGGCAAAAATCCTCGGCGCGGAAATTCTTGCGCCGGAGATTTATGAGATTCCCGCCGGCGGAAGATCCATTGTTTTCATTGAGAAAAAAGCGGTGACCCCGGCGAAATATCCCCGGCAGAGAGTTAAAATAAGCGAAAAACCGCTTAAATAAAAATGAAGCCTCCTTTTTTTGAAGGGGGCTTTTTTAGTTGAAAGTGGAAAGTGGAAAATTGAAAGTGGAAAATGTAGGGGCGGATATTATCCGCCCGTTTTTTAATTGGATTGGATTACAATCCCTCCGTCATTTGCTTCGCAAATGCCACCTCCCTTTGCACAAGGGAGGCATTGCCCTCCGGGTTACCTGTGAATCCCTCTTCCGTCTTTTTCGGCAAAGCCGAAAAATCCACCTTCCCCTCTGGGAAGGCTGATTACCTCGGCGGTTGCCGTAGGAAACGGTCTTGACCGTTCCGAAAAAATGCGGCTGGTACTGACTGGACAGGGTTTGCCCCTCATCCGGCAAAACCTTCGGTTTTGCCACCTTCCCCCAGGGGAAGGCTTAACGGCTGTTTTCTAACGGGATAGGATTAACACCCTTCCGTCACCATCGGTGGAAGGCTGCCCTCCGGGAATCCTTTTTTCGGGCGGATAATATCCGCCCCTACGGTTTTTTTTAATCATTCTGCACTTTGCACTATGCATTGTGCATTAAAAAAGCACCCATGCAGGTGCTCTTTTTTTAATTTTCAGCGTCTTCGGTTTCGAATTTTTTGCGGCGTTTTTCCTTTTTCTTTGCCTTTGCGGCTTCCTTTTCGCGCTTCTTTTTGTCAAATTCATAGCGGCTGGCGTTGAGATAGCTCAGAATCATCACGCCGAGGAACATCAGCACCGGAAGAAAGCAGAACCACATAACTCCGCCGAGACCGGGGTTTATATACTGGAAATTATCGAAAAATTTGAAAAACCAGACCACGTCGCAGATTTCCGTCAGCACCGCGCCGGTGATGAGAGCGGTTTTCATCGCTTTTTTGGTGCGGTTCGCCTTCACAACAAGGAAAAATCCAAGATAGAGCACCCACATGGCGCAAAGAATCGCGATCACTATGTTTGAGCCTTCGATTTTCTGGATGAGCATTGTAAGCCAGGTCAGCATTTTTCAAAACCTCCTCAGGTATCGAGTTCGTAATAATAGACCCGTTCGCCGTCGAAAAAGGCGAAGGAAAAGTTGTAGGAATACAGGGCATCGCCGCGGTTTTTATAAAGCCAGAAGCCCTCCGTTTCCGGGATGTAACCGGAGAGTTCAAGTCCATTATACTCGTTTTTCGGAAAAATTAAAGGGGCAATTCCGGAATAGACGGGAGTTTTTTGCCATTCGGCCTTGATTTTTTCAATTTGCTCCGCGGTGGGGCGGAAAATTATGATTTCCTCGCCGTCTCCATGAAAACCGCCGTGGGTGTCCTCGTGAAATTCGATCTGGTAAGGTTTTATGTTTATATTGAGATTTTCGCGGACATCGGAGACCGCCGTTGTTGGAAACAGGCAGAGCAGGAACGAAATCAGTTCCGCGATTATTCCGAAAATTATCTGCATGGGTGCTCCTTTCTGTGTAAGGTCACATTTGTTAAAGGGGGGTGGCAACGAAGGTGACTGGGGATTCTTTGCAAATTGAAAGTTGAAAGTGGAAAGTGGAAAGTGCGGGTGCGGATATCATCCGACCGTTTTTTGCTGAAAGCCCCCCTTGTTAAAGGGGGGTGGTTTTGGCTTTGCCAAAACCGGGGGGATTCTGTTGAAATTACCGGCTGAATTT
>JAFQBT010000089.1 GCA_017399625.1 Oscillospiraceae bacterium | reverse complement strand
TTTACCAGTAGCAGGGCAAGCGATGCAATGGTAATATTCAGTGCCCCTTCGAGGGGTCAGCAAGTACTGACCCTTCTAGGGTCTGAGCAAACCACTAGTTTACTAGTGGTTATGATTTTTATTTCTTTCCGCCGGCCATTTTTGCGTTTCTGAACGCGCCGATAGCCATGATGACAGAACCGCCCATGGTAATACCCGCGGCAACAACTCCCCAGAACTCCTCTTCAAAGTTGCTGAACTGGAGCATAAACGCAACGGCAATTACAAAAGCGCAGATTGCTTTTAAAATAATGCTTCTTGCCTTGCTGGGGTGGTTGCGGTGGTTGATTCCGTCAACCGCAACAAGGAACGCAACGGCAACCATAAGGCAGGTTGCGATTGCGGAACCGAAAACGTCGCCGAGTTCGGCTGCTCCGAGATAGGTTCCTACTACGAATACCCAGGAGAAAAACGCGTTGATGCATCCCGCAATAAGAAGAAGGATTGCGCCGTAGAAAATCATTTTTGCTCCGGGAAGTCTGGGGTCAAAAAGTTGTTTTTTTGCTTTCTTTTTCATGATTTTTGCCTTTCTGTTATTTTGCGGCAACTGCTTTTTTTGCCGCTTCGATTACGTCTTTTTCTGTCATTTCGAATTTTTCCGCAAGAACGTCAAGCTTTCCGACTTCGCCGAACATATCCTTTATGCCAACGGGAACGATGGGTGCAGGGCAATTCTGTACCGCAACTTCGGAAACTGCGGAGAAAAGACCGCCGATGATGTTGTGGTTTTCCGCAACAACGGCGCATTTTGTCTTTTTAAGGGATTCAATGACCGCTTCCGCATCGATGGGTTTGATTGTATGTACGTTGATAACTTCGGCGTCAATGCCTTCCGCCCTGAGTTTTTCGGCGGCATCAAGGGAGGTTTTTACCATGATTCCGGAAGCGAAAATGGTAATATCCTTACCCTCTTTGATTTTGTCGGCTTTGAAAAGATCGAATTTATAATCTTTTCCGAAAATTTCCGGGACGTCTTTTCTGAACATACGGATATAAACAGGGCCGTTGTAATCAACGATCTGGGGAAGAGCCTGGATCATCTGCTCGTTATCCGCCGGTTCAAAAATAACCATTGTCGGAATGGAGCGGAGAACGCCGATATCTTCCATGCTCATATGGGTTCCGCCGTTGAGCTGGGCGGAAATTCCCGGGTCGGAACCGACGATTTTTACGTTCTGTTTCGCGTAAGCGATGGAAATTGTTATCTGGTCGCAGATTCTTCTTGTTGCAAAGGGAGTGAAAGAAGAAATAAACGGAATAAATCCATAGGAGGAAAGTCCCGCGGCAACGGAAGCCATGTTCTGTTCCGCAATGCCAACGTCAAAAGCTCTTTCAGGGAATTCCTTGCGGAGTCCGGCGGTGCCGTTGCAGTTTGCAAGGTCGGCGTCAAGAACGCAGATGCGTTCGTCTTTTCTCATAAGTTCAGCGATTGTGTTGCCAAATGCTTCTCTCATCATCATAACAAAATCCGCCTCCCTTTCACTGAAGTTCCGCAAGAGCGGCTTCAACGTTTTCTTTGTTCATGGTCATGCTGTGGCATTTATAGCCGGCGGCTTCGACAAAGCTTATTCCCTTGCCTTTTACGGTATCGAGAATTATCATCGAAGGCTGACCTTTTTTTGCTTTTGCGCGGTCGATGGCTTTGGAAATTGCTTCGCAGTCGTGTCCGTCGATTTCCTGGGTGTACCAGCCGAATGCCTTCCATTTGGATTTAAGGTTTCCGAGGGAGTTGATATCCTCGACGTTGCCGTCAAGCTGCATTCCGTTATAGTCGGTGAAAGCGATGAGGTTATCAAGCTTTCTGCTCGCAGCAAGCATTGCGGCTTCCCAGATCTGTCCTTCCTGGGATTCGCCGTCGCCGATTACGGAATAGATTGTGGCGCCGTCTTTTTTGATTTTTGAACCGATCGCAATACCAACGGCGCAGGAAAATCCCTGTCCGAGGGAGCCGGCGGTCATATCAACGCCGGGGGTTTTGTTCATATCGCAATGGCTCGGGAGATTTGTTCCGAATTTGTTGAGGGTATAGAGCCATTCTTTGGGAAAAAAGCCTTTGAGAGCAAGGGTTGCATAAACAACCGGACCGGCGTGACCTTTTGATACAACAAGTCTGTCGCGGCCTTCCATTTTAGGGTTTGCGGGATCAACGTTCATCTTGTCAAAATAGAGAACTTTCATAAGTTCGGCAATCGACATAGAGCCGCCGATATGTCCGCTTCCGATGCTTCCGATACATTCAACCGTCATTCTGCGTATTTCTTTGCAGATTTCGTCCATTCTTTTCACTCCTTCCAGTTATAAACAACTAGACAGATACATTATAGCACAAAATCCGCCTATGCGACACATTTTTTTATAAATATTTAATACAATTTAAAAGAAAAGCGCCGTTTTTAAAAAAGCGGCGCTTTTCCTCCTCACAGTTTGTTTTCCTCCACCCATTTTTTTGCCATTTCAACGGCGTCTTCAAGAGTTTTTTCGTTTCCGTTTTCCGCTTCTGCAATGGGGTTTGTATCAAAAAGCGGGACAATTATTTTGTTATTGTTTTTCTTTCCGAACATCTGTTTATCCTTTCCTGCGTATAAATTTCAGTGAAAAATCGTATAATCTTTCCGGAGGTGACTGCATGCTCAAAAAATATTTTCCGTATATTATTTCGGTGCTCATTTCTCTCGGCATCGGCGGATTTTCCGCATTTCTCACAAAAGATAATATGTCCATCTATTCCGAAATTAACCGTCCTCCCCTTTCGCCGCCTTCGTGGCTCTTTCCTGTGGTATGGACGGTGCTCTTTGTGCTCATGGGAATAGCCGCGGCAAAAATATGGTGCTCAAACGGAAAGCGACTTGATTCCGCACTCCTCTTTTACGGATTCCAGCTTGTTTTCAACTTCTGCTGGAGTCTTATTTTTTTCAATTTCCGGGCGTTTCTTTTTGCGTTCATCTGGCTTCTTGCTCTGCTGGTGCTCATCGCCATAACCGCGGTTAAATTTTATAAAACCGACAAAGCCGCAGGATGGCTTCTATTGCCTTATTTCCTTTGGGTCTGCTTCGCCGGTTATCTCAATTTTATGATCTGGCGGCTGAATCCATAGTCAGAACATTGCCGTTTTTTCAAGTTCCCGGCGGAGCTTTGCGATAATTTTCTTTTCAAGCCGGGAAATATAGGATTGGCTGATTCCGATCATATCCGCAACTTCCTTCTGCGTGTGCTCCTTTCCGCCTTTAAGGCCGAAACGGAGCACCATTATTTTATGATCCCTTGCGGATAGTCTGTCAACTGCTTCATTGAGCACCGCCCTTTCCGCATCCTGCTCAACACCTTTGTTGACGCAGTCGTTTTCAGTTCCGAGAACGTCCGAGAGAAGGAGCTCATTCCCGTCCCAGTCAACATTCAGCGGCTCATCTATGGAAACTTCGTTCTTCTGTGGCTGTGTTTTGCGGATAAACATCAGGATTTCGTTCTCAATGCACCTTGAAGCATACGTGGCAAGCTTTATGCCTTTACATGGTGCAAAGGTATTTACTGCCTTGATAAGACCGATTGTGCCGATGGAAATAAGGTCTTCGATACCGATTCCTGTGGATTCAAACTTCCTTGCGATATAAACCACAAGCCGGAGGTTGTGTTCAATAAGGATATTTTTCGCCTCGGTGCTCCCGGATTCCAGCATTTCAAAAACCTTTTCTTCCTCCTCCTTTGAAAGAGGCGCAGGAAGGTTATCCGGTCCGTTTATGTAAAAACATTTTTTTGCAAGGCAGATTTTTATAAAATCCGCAAGTTTTTTTATAAAATTCATCACTGCACCTCCGAAAATACTGAGTGTTTTTCTTTAAGAACAAGGTTTTTGCCGATTATCATTGTGTTTTCCGGAACGTTTTTCGAAATACCGATAAGTATATCCTCCGGTTCAAATGTGCCGTTTTCGTTTTCGATTATGACCTTTTCCGGTCTGAATGCAGGAATGAGCACCGAACCGGAAACGGTTTTGCATGGAATATATCTCAATCCAAAATCCGTGCTCAAAGTATTTTTCCGGATTGCGGAAAGCATTTCTTCCGGAAGGATTCTTTCTGTTGATTCCGCTGAAACCACCGCAACCGGCGTTCCGGTGAACGGATCGGAAAGAAAATTTCCGGTATCGGTAAAGCCTTTGAGCACCGCGTGCTCACCGCTATAAAAAATCCTTGCGATAAATTTTCCATCCGGTTCTCCCCTTCGGAAAATCCTCCGTAAAATCTCCGTTATAACGAACGCCGCCGTTCCGGAAGCGACTATTCCAATGGCGGAAAATTCAAAATAGACTATACCGCTTTTTATAAAAAAGTTTTCCGCATGAATCACGGAATTGATGAGCATCATGAATCCGGAAAAGAGCATTCCGCATATATAAAAAATCAGCAGAAGCCGAAAAAATTCCCCCGCTTTTCTTTTTCCGAAAGCAATAATGAGCATCAACGTTGAAACCGCAAGTTCCGTAACTGAAAGAACCCCGCCGGAAAAATTGAAAAGAATAATCAGCGAATAAACCGCGCCGGTCATTGCCGCAAGAAGTCCTTTTATCCTTGAAAAACGGATTCCCGCAAGCCTTGCCGTTCCAAAAAGCACAAGATAATCCACCGCAAGATTTATGGTCAGAAGAATATCCGCATATATCACTTTCAATGGCATTTCCCCTTCCGATAAAAAATTATATTCTTTTTTCCGGGATTTTTCCGTCGAAACATATACCGCGGCAAAAATATATGGTACAATAAAACCAGAATTTTCAGCTGAGGCGCAGAATATGATTTGCATAAGAGAATTTCATAAATCCGACGCGGCGGATGCGGCCGCAATCTGGAACAGAGTCATCGAGGACGGCGTTGCCTTTCCCCAGCTTGAACTTCTTTCCCCCGAAGAGGCGGAAGAATTTTTCTCCGCCCAGGATTTTACCGGAATCGCATCTGATTCCGAAACCGGCGAAACTGTCGGACTTTATATCCTCCATCCCAACAATGTCGGCAGATGCGGACATATTGCCAACGCAAGCTATGCGGTCAGAGCCGACGTCCGCAACAGGCATATCGGCGAAGCAATCGTATCCCATTCCCTCCAAAAAGCCGCCGAACTCGGATTCCGGCTTATGCAGTTCAACGCTGTGGTTGCGGTGAACCATCCTGCGCTCCATCTTTATGAAAAACTCGGTTTCGTGCGGCTTGGAACTATTCCCGGCGGTTTTCACATGAAAGACGGACATTACGAGGATATCGTTCTTTTTTACCACACTCTTTGACAATGTTTTTCATAGAATATCCCGAGGTGATTTTTATGAAAAACAACAGACAAAACCGCTTTTCCGATGAGATACGCGGAAAGGAAACGGAGGATTACATAGGAGAATTCAGCCCGCACCGGCTTTCGGTAATTCGTTTTGAGGAGGATTCCGAGGCGATTTTTGATGCGGATGAGGAAAAAACCTTTATCCCGCGGTGATGAACAGGTGATGCATCTTTACCGCATTTTGCACAAAAGCCCTGCTTTTCCGAGCACGGGCTTTGTTTTTTAAGCCGAATCGGCATATTTTTGAAAAAATTACGTTTTGCACAAAGGTTTTGCCCCTGTTTTATGCAAAACAACCGCTCAACTGGTAAAGAGGCATAAAAGTAAATATGAATTTTTATGAAATTTTTACTAAAATATATTGAAAAAATATTATAAATCATTTAAAATATATACTGGACATTTTAAAAGCATGTTCTATTGAAAGAGGGGTACTAATGTCAAACAGATTATTTCAAGGTATAATACACCAGATGCATGACAGTATCGGTCGTACTGTCGGCGTTGTTGACGATACTGCATCCGTCGTTGCCTGCAGCGACCTTGCACGCACCGGAGAAAGAAACGATTTTCTTGTAACCGATTTCGGCTCCACCGAGGAATGCCATATCCGCGATGGTTTTACATACAAAACCTTTGGCTCCGATGAAAAACCCGAGTTCGCTGTTTTTGTTGCCGGAACCGACGAACTTGCATCCCAGTTCTGCTCCCTTATGGCAGTTTCCCTTGCAGGAATCAAGCAGTATTATGACGAAAAATACGACCGCGCAAACTTTATCAAAAACGTAATTCTCGATAACATCCTTCCCGGCGATATTTACATCAAAGCAAGGGAGCTCCGCTTCCCCACCGATGTTTCGAGAGTTGTTCTCTTCATCCGCGTTCTTACCGTTAACGATGTTTCCGTTTTTGATATTATCCAGAACCTTTTCCCGGATAAATCCAAGGACTTTGTTTTCAGCGTAAGCGAATCCGATGTTGTTCTCGTCAAGGAAATCAGACCCGGCATCGAAACCGCCGATCTTGAAAAACTCGCACGTTCCATCGTTGATACTCTTGGAAGCGAATTCTTCACCAGAGTAAACGTCGGCATCGGCACCGCCGCAACCGGAATCAAGGACCTTGCAAAGAGCTTTAAGGAAGCACAGGTCGCTCTCGAAGTCGGAAAAGTTTTTGATACCGACAAAGCCATCGTAAGCTACGATAACCTCGGCATCGCAAGACTTATTTACCAGCTTCCCACCACCCTTTGCGAAATGTTCCTCCGGGAAGTTTTCAAAAAAGGTTCCATCGAAAGCCTCGATCAGGAAACCCTTTTCACCATCCAGAAGTTCTTCGAAAACAACCTTAACGTTTCCGAAACCAGCCGCAAGCTTTTTGTTCACAGAAACACCCTTGTTTACCGTCTTGAAAAAATCAAAAAGCTCACCGGTCTTGATCTCCGCGAATTTGACCACGCAATCATCTTCAAAGTTGCGCTTATGGTCAAAAAATATCTTTCCGCAAATCCCGTAAAATACTGATAAAAAAAACCGTTTTGTGAGGTACAGCCTTGATAGAATTTCAGAATGTTACCAAAAAATATCCGAACGGCACAGTGGCGCTCAACGATGTAAGCCTCCGGATCGATGACGGCGAATTTGTTTTCATCGTCGGTTCCTCCGGAGCAGGAAAATCCACCCTTATAAAGCTTATGCTCCGGGAGGAAACCGCAAATTCCGGCGTTGTTAAAGTAAACGGAAAAAACCTTGGAAAAATGGCAAGATACAAGATCCCGAAATTCCGCCGTTCCATCGGCATTGTTTTCCAGGATTTCCGCCTTATTCCGAACATGACCGCTTATGATAACGTTGCGTTCGCTCTCCGCGTCACAAACGTCCGCCCGAAGGAAATCAGGCGCAAGGTTCCCTATATGCTCAACCTCGTCGGTCTTGCATCCAAAATGAAATGCAAACCGGAGGAACTTTCCGGCGGTGAACAGCAGCGCGTTGCCCTTGCCCGTGCGCTGGTCAATTCTCCTTCCCTTATTATTGCGGACGAGCCCACCGGAAACATTGACCCGGAACTTTCCTACGAAATCGTGGACCTTCTCAACGAGATAAACAAACTTGGCGTAACCATTGTTATGGTAACCCATGAGCACGACCTTGTTGAAAAATTCAACCGCCGGGTAATCACCATCGAAAAAGGCGAAGTTATCCGTGATACCGGAGAAACGGAGGCGAATTTATGCTGAACAGTTTCTTCTATCTTGTAAAACAGGGTTTTAAAAACCTCTGGAACAACCGCCTTATGTCCCTTGCCTCCATCGGCGTTCTTGTTTCCTGCATGCTGCTCATCGGAGCGGCGGCTCTTCTTTCCGTCAACGTTTCAAGCATCGTTGATGCGGTTGAGGACCAGAGCGAAGCCATCGTCTATCTTGTTGACGGACTCAGCGATGCAGAAATTCAGGAAACCCGCGACGGCATTATTTCCACCGGAAAAGTTGCAACCATCGAATTCATCTCCAAAGAAGATGCCCTTCTTGCGATGATGGAATCCATGGGCGACGACGGAATGCTTTTTGACGCATATTCCAAGGACGGCAACAACAACCTTCCGGATTCCTTCCGTATCACTTTTGACGATGTTTCCGATCTTGAAAACACCGTTCTCCATATCGAGGCCCTTTCCGGAGTTGATTCCGTTTCTGCTCTCACCGAAGTTGCGGAAGTCATCACCGGCGTCAAGAATATGGCATATATCGGCGGAACGCTCATCATCGGTCTTCTCATCGCCGTTTCCCTTATGATTATCGGAAACACCATCAAAATCACCGTTTTCAGCAGAAGACGCGAAGTCAACATCATGAAATACGTCGGCGCAACCAACGGATTCATCCGCCTTCCCTTCATTGTTGAAGGAATCAGCCTTGGCGTTATTTCCGGCGCGATTTCTTATGGAATCATTTATTTTGCCTATGACTATCTTGTAAAATGGGTTTCCTCCCAGAATGCAACCTGGTTCAGCCAGATTGTTTCCGACCTTGTTCCCTTTGCCGGAATTTCCGATTATCTTCTTTTCGGATTCATCGGCGGCGGCGCATTCATCGGACTTTTCGGCTGCGTTGCATTCATAGGCAAACATCTTAAAGTTTAATAAGGAGGACGCAATGAATTTTAAACGCTTCCTTGTTTCCGCAATCTGCCTTATTCTTTGCGGAATGATGATAATCTCCGCTGCTCCTGTTGTTTTTGCGGACGAAACCGAACCTGCTTCTGAAGGCGAAGCCTCTGCCTCCGCTTCCGATGAGGAATACCGCGAACAGATTTCCGACCTTCAGGATGAACAGGTAAAAATCCAGCAGGAAATGCAGGAATACAACAACAAAATCGCAAACATCAAGGACAGCAAAAAGAAGCAGCAGGCACTTGCGAACACCATTGATGAAAAAATCAGCATAACCGAAAAAGCGATTGCCCTCGGTCTTGAAAAAATCGCCCTTACAAACGGCTATATCGATACAAAAACCGCTGAAATCGCCGCAAAGGAGGAGGATATCGAAGATACCCTCCAGCTTTTCCGCGACAGAGTTAGAGCAATTTATATGACCGGAGGTTATTCCGATTCCGCAAACTCCCTTATAATGCTCCTTTCTTCCCGCAGCATTTCCGAGTTCCTTACAAGAAGCGAATATCTTGAAAGAATTGCCGAACACGATAAGCTCCTTGTTGAGGGTCTTCGGGATGAGCTTTATGCTCTTGAGGAGGAAAAAGCAGTCCTCGAAAAGGAAAAAGCAGTTCTTGAGGAAGAAAAAGCCGCTCTTGAAAAGGAGCAGGCAGAGCTTGAAAAACAGCTTAAAGAAGCCAAAAACTCCCTTCAGGACCT
The DNA here is from genome assembly GCA_017399625.1 of Oscillospiraceae bacterium. Classification (GTDB taxonomy): domain Bacteria; phylum Bacillota; class Clostridia; order Oscillospirales; family Ruminococcaceae; genus UMGS1668. Next base: position 5,104 of record JAFQBT010000089.1, on the reverse strand, counting down.
TGTTGCCATGCAGAAGGAATATGAGGCAAACTATGAGGAACTTTCCGCAATGCAAAAACAGATCCAGGCGGAGCTCCTTGATATTTATAAAAACCTCCAGACTTCCAACGAAGCCTATGTCGGCGGCGAAATGATGTGGCCCGTTCCCGGATATTCCACCATTTCCAGCCATTACGGATGGCGCTTCAACGGAACCGACTTCCACACCGGAATGGATATCACCGGTTCGGGAGTTCACGGCGCACCGGTTGTTGCGGCCAACACCGGTACCGTTGTGCATACAAAAAAATGCCCCTATAACGGTTATTCCTACGGTTACGGAACTTATATCATTGTTGACCACGGCGGCGGAATAACCACCCTTTATGCCCATTTAAGCGCAATCAACGTCAATGTCGGCGATATTGTCGTAATGGGACAGCAGATAGGAAAGGTCGGAAATACCGGATGGAGCACCGGCGCTCACCTTCATTTTGAGGTCCGTCAGAACGGAAAGCACGTCAATCCCCTTCCCTATGTCACCTGATTTTAATTAAGGAGAAATTTATGGGTAAAAAAATAAGCCTCGGTACGGCGATTACTCTTATCCTCATTTCTGTTGCGATGACCTTCACCTTTACCATGGTGCTCGCCCTCCGCAACTTCAATGAGAAAGTAAGCAGCATTACCGAACGTGAAAATATGTTCGCAAAATTCACCGAAATCGATAACTACGTCCGCTATAACCATGGCGAGGAAATCGACGAAGCTTCCCTTATGGACTCCGTTGCAAAAGGTTATCTTTCGGGAATCAGCGACCCCTATGCAAAATATATGAACCCTTCCGAATATGCGGCATATCTTGCATCCTCCGGTGAAACAGTTTCCGGCGTCGGACTTTCCGTTTCCATGGGAAGCGACGGATATATGCTCGTCAACAATGTTTACGAAGGTTCAACCGCGGCTTCCGCAGGAATTGTTTCCGGCGACCTTATCATCAAGGTTGACGATATCGGTCTTACCGCGGATACCTTTGCGGAAGCGGAAGCTCTTCTCGTCGGCGAAGCGGGTACAAAAGTTACACTCACAATCCGCCGTGACGGCGAAGACACCGAGATGGAAATAACAAGACGTGTTCTTGTTCCCACCACTGTTTATACAACTGTTTTCGGGGATTATCATTACATCCGCGTCAATGATTTTTCCGAAGGCACCGCCGACCAGTTCAGCAAAATTGTTGAAAAGGCAATTTCCGCCGGAGCACCTGCGCTTATCATCGACGTTCGCTCCGTAAACACCGGACTTGTTTCCGTTGCCGCGGAGATGGTCGATAAATTCGCTCCCGCAGGAAATATGCTCTGCGTTGAATACAGCGACGGTTCCGGCGAGATCCTTTATACTTCCAACTCCCGTGAAACCGCAATTCCCGTTGTGGTGCTCGTCAACGAAATGACCTTCGGCGCAGGCGAAGTTTTTGCGGCATGTCTTCGTGATTTCGGTCTTGCAAGCATTGTCGGCGCACAGACCGGCGGTTACGGTTCCCTCCAGGAGATTTATAAACTCGACGACGGTTCCGCAATCCAGCTCACCATCGGAAAATACTACCTTGCAAATTCCGCAACATTCTGGGAAGGAACCGGAATCACCCCGGACCATATCGTTGAATATAACTATAACGACCTTAACTTCACCGATATAACCCTTATCGATTCCACCAGCGATTCCCAGATTGCAAAGGCAATGGAAGTTGCCTCCGCTTTCATCAGCGTTGACGTTCCGGAAGAAAACGAAGATTCCGGAGAAAACTCTTCCGAAGGCTGATGCGACATAATTCTTCTTGACATTTTTGTTTTACTTTAATATAATATTTAACATTGTTGTTCCATTAAGGAGTGTATTTTTAGCATGGATAAAAAAGTTGTTGTAACCGCAAGCGGTCTCAAAGCCCTTGAGGAAGAGCTTGAAATGCTCAAAACCGTTCGCAGAAAAGAAGTTTCCGAAAAAATCCGCATTGCCCGCGGTTACGGTGACCTTTCCGAAAACAGCGAATATGATGAAGCAAAAAACGAACAGGCAATCGTTGAAGCAAGAATCGCCGATCTTGAAGTTATGCTCAAGAACATCGTTATTCTTGACGAAAGCGAACTTGCAAGCGATACCGTTTCTCTCGGTTCCAAAGTCAAAGTTTATGACGAGGAATTTGAAGAAGAACTCGAATACGTTATCGTTGGTTCCACCGAAGCAGACCTTGAGAGCGGAAAAATTTCCGACGAATCCCCCGTCGGAAAAGCTCTTATCGGCAAAAAAGTCGGCGAAGTTGCAGATGCAATCCTTCCCGGCGGCGACACCGCAAAATTCAGAGTTATCAGCATCGGCTGAGAAATAATCTGAAAAATGAAAAGCCCGCAGATGCGGGCTTTTTTTATTACGGGACGTCCCGTGGCGCATTTTATTATTTCTGAAATTATTATATATCATTATTAACTTTGCCGCAACAGATTTTTTCGTAATACAAGCGATTTTTCGGGCTTTTTTCTTTGTTTTAACTGTTGTCATTTTATATTAAATATGTTAAAATAAGATGTTCTATTATGCAATAAAATAACCTTTTGAAAGGAAGATAAAATAAATGGCTGAACAGATTCAGGAACAGGAACAGCAGGAACTTTCTGCGGAACAGCTTTCCGAACTTCTCCAGATCCGCCGTGACAAACTCACCGCCCTTCGCGAAGCAGGAAAAGACCCCTTTACCCTTACCAAATTCAACGTAACCGGTTATTCCGGCACCATCAAGGAAACCTTTGTTGACCCTGCAGAGGGTGAAGAAAGCACCATGACCGTTTCCCTTGCGGGACGTATCATGAGCAAACGCGGCATGGGCAAAGCTTCCTTTGCCGACCTCCAGGATAAGGAAGGCAGAATCCAGCTTTATATCCGCAAGGACATGGTCGGCGAAGAAGATTACGCTGATTTCAAAAAATGGGATATCGGCGATATCATCGGTGTTGAAGGAATCGTTTTCCGCACTCATATGGGCGAAATTTCCGTAAAGGCAACCAAAATCGTTCTTCTTGCAAAATCTCTTCTTCCCCTTCCGGAAAAATTCCACGGACTCAAAGACCAGGAACTCCGTTACAGACAGAGATACGTTGACCTTATCGTTAACCCCGAAGTTAAAGATACTTTTATCAAACGCAGCCAGATCATGCGCGAACTCCGCTCCTTCCTTGACGGCCGCGGCTTTGTTGAGGTAGATACCCCTATCCTTACTCCTTTCGAAATCGGCGCTTCCGCAAGACCTTTCCTTACCCACCACAACACCCTTGATATGGATATGGTCCTCCGCATCGAAACCGAACTTTACCTCAAACGCCTTATTGTCGGCGGTTTTGACAGAGTTTATGAAGTCGGACGTATTTTCCGTAACGAAGGTATGGATACCAAACACAACCCGGAATTCACCACCATTGAACTTTATCAGGCATTCACCGATTTCCGCGGAATGATGGACCTTGTTGAGGATATGATGAAAACCGTTGCAATGAACGTTTGCGGAACTCTTCAGATCAATTATCAGGGCAAGGAAATCGACCTTGGACATTGGGAAAGACTTACCATGATTGAAGCGGTAAAGAAATATTCCGGCGTTGACTTTGCGGAAGTTGCTTCCGACGAAGAAGCAATCGAACTTGCAAAACAGCACAACGTTGAACTTCCGGAAGTTCCCACCAAAGGTGCAATTCTCGCTGAGTTCTTCGATGCATTCGTTGAAGAAAATCTTATCCAGCCCACCTTCATTTACGATTATCCCGTTGAGATCAGCCCCCTTGCAAAACGCAAACCTTCCGATCCCGCATTCACCGAGCGTTTTGAATATTTCATCAACGCAACCGAATTCGGCAACGCATTCAGCGAACTCAACGACCCCATCGACCAGAAAGAACGTTTCGAACGCCAGGTTGCAGAGCGTCTTGCTCTTGACCCCAACAGCAAAGCACAGGTTGACTATGACTATGTAACCGCTCTTGAATACGGTCTTGCACCTACCGGCGGTCTTGGATTCGGCGTTGACAGACTTGTTATGCTCCTTACCGACAGCGCATCCATCCGCGACGTTCTCCTTTTCCCCACAATGAAACCTCAGAACTAAACAAATGGCTTAGTTATGCGGTTTTATGGCTACTGACAAGCTGGAAATACGCCAATCATACGCCAATTGTACGCCAATCGATGCAAAAAGTTTACATAAGTTCACATATCTTATTATTTCTATAACATATCTCTTTAAAACTTAAGCGTATCATTTTAAAAATGATACGCTTATTTTTTTACACATTTGTGCTTTTTTCTTAAATATTTATACTAAAAGCAAAGGAGGGATTTCTATGAAAGAAAAAAAATTTTGTCATTATCTTAATGATTCAGAAACAGATATTATAATTAGAAGTCTTGTAGATCTTCGTAACTCCCTAATCAAAGAAGGACGCTTCCCTGACTGTGTGGACGACATAATTGAAATAATCTATAATGCAAAATTCAAAAGATTATAACATATTGATTAATTTAATAGATACATAGCCGCCTTATTGGGCGGCTTATTCTTTAGAAAGGAGCTCACCCAATGAAACCAAAAGTAATTGCCGTTGCTAATCAAAAGGGCGGCGTCGGAAAAAGTACTACTGTGTATAACCTCGGCGCTGGTCTTGCGATGAACGGCAAAAAAGTTCTTCTTGTGGATGTTGACCCACAAGGAGATCTCACAAAAATGCTTGGTCTTCGGAAACCCCATGATTTGCCGCTGACACTAAGTAACGTCATGAATGATGTTGTATCCGGTGTCGGCGGCAAGGATGAACATCCGGAAATTAAGCATCACTATGAGGGATTTGATTTTATCCCTGCAAACAGAACCCTGTCCGCTGTGGAGGTGGGTTTAGTAAACGTAATGAGCAGAGAAACGGTCCTGCGGCAGTACATTGACAGAGTAAAGAAAGATTACGATTATGTGCTGCTTGATTGCAGACCTTCTCTCGGTATGCTGGTTATCAATGCCTTGTCCGCTTCGGATTATGTTCTGATACCCGTTCAGGCAGATTATCTTGCTGCCGAGGATATGACAGAACTT
>JAFQBT010000010.1 GCA_017399625.1 Oscillospiraceae bacterium | reverse complement strand
GTCTGCGAAGCAGACGGGGGGATTCTTTACAAATTGAAAGTGGAAAGTTGAAAGTTGAAAATGCAGGGGCGGATATTATCCGACCGTTTAAAAAAACGGTGGTTTGCGGAGGAACACCTCATCCGGCACTTCGTGCCACCTTCCCCTCGAGGGGAAGGCTTTCACTCACCCCACCATTGCAACCAAAAAAGGAGGTAATACATATGCAAAAGGGACTTTCAAACCGGGAGGCGGAGGCGCTTTTGGAAAAACAGGGCGAAAACCTCCTTTCTGCCGAAAAGCGGGAAAGCGCCGCAAGGATTTTTGCATCCCAGTTCAGGGATCTGCTGACACTGATTCTCCTTGGAGCGGCGGCGGTTTCTGTTTTTATGGGGGAATTTATCGATGCATTCACCATCATGCTCATCGTTTTCCTGAATGCGGTGCTCGGATTTTCCCAGGAATACAAAACTGAGCGCACCCTTGAAAATCTCCGGAAAATTGCCGCGCCGAAGGCAATTGTTCTGCGCGACGGACGAAAAACCGAAATTCCGGCGGCAAAAATTGTTCCCGGCGACGTCGTTTTCCTGAAAGCCGGAGCAAAGGTCCCGGCGGACGGAACGATCCTTTCCTCCATGAGCATCGCGGCGGATGAATCCATGCTCACCGGGGAATCCGTTCCGGTGGAAAAGCGGGTCTATCGCGGCGGAGATACCTCCGTTTTGCGGGACGATATGGTCTATATGGGCACCAATATTACCGCAGGGCACGGGGAATTTCTCGTCACAGCCACCGGTATGAGCACGCAAATGGGCAAAATCGCCGGCATGCTCAAAGAGAGCAAAAACGAGCAGACGCCCCTCCAGCAAAAGCTTGCGGTCCTCAGCAAATATATTGCCGCCGGCTGCATAATCATCTGCCTTATCGTCACTGTTACCGGAATTTTGCGGGGCGAACCGGCTTTTGAGATGTTCCTCACCGGGCTTTCCCTTTCCGTTGCGGCGATTCCGGAGGGGCTTACGGCGGTCATCACCATCTCCCTCGGTCTTGCGGTTGGAAGGATGCTCAAAAAGAACGCCCTTATCCGGCGGCTCCATTCGGTGGAAACTCTCGGCTGTGCGGACGTAATCTGTTCGGATAAAACCGGCACTCTTACGGAAAACCGCATGACCGTAACGGAGATTTTTCTTCCGGACGGAAGCGTTCTTGCCCCTTCGGATTTTAGTAAAGCGGGAGCAAAACTCCGTTTTGCCCTTCTTGCGGCGGCGCTTTGCAACAACGCGGAGCAAAGCGGTGCTCAGAAAATCTCCGGCGAACCCACAGAGGCGGCGCTCCTTAAAACAGTGCTCGAATGCGGCGGCGAAGCCGCCGCAGGCTGTGCGGATTTTATCCGCACAGCCGAAATCCCGTTCGATTCATCCCGGAAGCTGATGTCCGTGGCGGTAAAAAGCAAAAACGGCGGAGAATTTATCTTTTCGAAGGGTGCTCCGGATGTGCTTCTTCCCCTTTGCAAAACAAAATTTTCCGGAAATGAGCACCGGGATTTAACCTCCTCCGACCTTGCAATGATAAAAAGCCGCCTTTCGGAGATGGCGAAGGGTGCCTTGCGGGTCATTGCGGTTGCATATAAGGAACATTCCGGCGGCAAAATCACCGAGGATGAGCTTTGCTTCCTCGGGCTTTTCGGAATGATGGATCCGCCGAGGAAAGGTGCGGCGGAATCGGTGCTTAAATGCAGGAAAGCCGGAATCCGGACGGTTATGATCACCGGAGACCACCCAGAAACCGCCTTTGCAATTGCAAAAAACCTTGGCATTGCGAAAGCAAAAACCGAGGTCATGACCGGAAAGGAAATCGACCGCCTTTCTGAAAAGGAGTTTTCTGCGGTAGTTGAGCACCGGAGCGTTTTTGCAAGGGTAACCCCTGCTCATAAACTGAAGATTGTCCGGGCGCTCCGGAAAAATGAGCACATAGTCGCCATGACCGGCGACGGAGTCAACGATGCGCCTGCGGTGAAAGAAGCGGACATCGGCGTTTCCATGGGCAAGAACGGAACGGACGTCACCCGGGAAGCTTCCGGAATTGTTCTGCTGGACGATAATTTCACAAGTCTTGTTTCCGCGGCGGAGGAAGGGCGGATTATTTACGGCAACATCCGGAAGTTTATCCGCTATCTGCTCGCCTGCAACATCGGCGAAGTTGTGACCATGTTTTTCGGCATGCTCATGGGAATGCCAGTGGTTCTTTTGCCGATTCAGATTCTTATGGTCAATCTTGTGACGGACGGAATCCCGGCAATTGCTCTGAGTTTTGACCCTCCCCAGGATGACGTCATGTCCGAATCGCCGCGAAAAAGGAGCGAATCTGTTTTTTCGAACGGTCTTGCGATGAAAATTATAACCCGGGGGTTCCTTATCGGACTTTCGGTGCTCGGCGCTTTCACAACCGTGCTCAGGTTCACCCAAAGCGTTGATTCCGCAAGGACTGCCGCCTTTTTTGCCCTTGTTTTCACACAGCTTATCCACGTTTTTGAATGCAAAAGCGAGAACCGAAGCCTTTTTAAAATCCGGCTTTTCAACAACATGAAGCTGGTCTGGGCGGTGCTTTCTTCCGCGATTATAGTTCTGAGCACCGTTTATATCCCCGCTCTGAACCCGATTTTCAAAACGGTTCCGCTGGATTTTCGATCCGTGCTCATGACCCTTGGCTTTTGCTTTGTTGTTCCGGTGGTTTCGGGGATTTTCGGATTTTTTAAAATTCGCAGCAAATAAATCTCTGAAAAATGCTTTTTTTGAATCGGATGGGATTACAATCCCTCAGTCACGCACATGTTCTTAACAGCGTGACAGCCCCCTTTAACAAGGTGTGTTAACAAAAAAAGCGGCGCCGACGGCGCCGCTTTTCTGCGTTTTTATGTAATTATTTGAGAAGGACGAAGCAATAGAAAACGATTCCGCCGTTTTTGCCCACAAAATCGATTCCAAGCATCTTCGAAAGTTTTGCGACCTCGATGCAGTAACCGCTTACGGAATGGATTGCGGTATCCGGATGGCGGCAGGGTTCGCCGGTTTTGATTCCGCATTCCTCGCAAAGATGGCATCCACCGGCAGCAAGAACTCTTGCGTTTTTGGAATCGAAGCCGATTTTCTGCATGGCTTTCCAGAGCATCTGGCTTCTGCGTTCATGGGCGATCTGCTGGCCAAGATAACCTTCACGGCAGGTCAGGTCTTCGCACTGATATTCCTTCGTGAAGATGAGCGCATCCTTGAAGTTATGGAGCTGGGCGATGAGAGCCTTTGCATTTCCCATTGCGGGAGGGCACATATAGCTCTGATGGTACATTCCACAAAGGTTCTGTTCGCAAAAACGGCGAAGAGAGGGATCGCAGGGAATAAGTCTTGCGGGAATTTCCTTGCAATCTTCAAAGCCTATGGTTTCGGCGAGTTTTTTGATTTCCTCATACATGGGAATTATCCCCTTTCCGACAATTTTCTATCATCAGTATAATGCCAAAAAACGGCTTTGTCAAGCGGAATTTCTTGCGAATATCATCGCATTTTCCGTAGGGGCGGATATTATCCGCCCGTTTTTTGCTGAAAGCCCCCCTTGTTAAAGGGGGGTGGTTTTGGCTTTGCCAAAACCGGGGGGATTCTGTTGAAATTACCGGCTGAATTAAACTGGATGGGATTACAATCCCTCCGTCACCTTCGGTGACACCTCCCTTTGCACAAGGGAGGCTATGCCCTCCGGGTTACCTGTGAATCCCTCTTCCGTCTTTTTGCCTTCGGCAAAAATCCACCTTCCCCTCTGGGAAGGCTGATTACCTCGGCGGAATGCGGAGGAGGGATAATCCCTGACCGGCTGCGGTGGATTCGTAAAATTAATGTAGGGCGGGGGCTGCGCCCTGAGCGTAGCGAGGAAGTACTCTTGGGGTACTCCCGCCGTTATTTTTGTTTATTATGTAC
>JAFQBT010000088.1 GCA_017399625.1 Oscillospiraceae bacterium | reverse complement strand
GGGCTTTTTCTCAAGGGGAAGGCTATCCAGCCCTGCGTTTTCAACTTTCAGCTTTCAACTTTACACTAAAAAAGAATCCCCCCGTCTGCTTCGCAGACACCCCCCTTTGACAAGGGGGGCTATTATAAAAAAAGCACCCTTGCGGGTGCTTTTTCAGATGCAGTCTTCAAATTTTGTTTCCGGATCCGGGATTATTGCAAATTCCGAAAGCTCCGGAAAAAATTCCGCTGCCCGCTCCGGTTTTTCGATGAGCAGGAGTTTTTTTGACCTTTCAAGGCGCTTTATGCGGAACTCAAGTTTCCGGGCGGCGGTTTCGGATTCCGTTTTCCAGAGGGCGGCGATGCCGGTTACCTTGTGGCTCTTCGTATATTTCGCGGCGGCTTTCAGCTGATGGTAATGGATATGGATCCTGCGCTTTATGTCGTCGGTGAATCCGGTATAAAGGGAACCGTCCTCACACCAAAGGGTATAGACCCAAAACATCAGATATCACGGACGGCAAGAACATTTCCGTCCTCGTTGGGTTCGCCGACGGTGAAACCTGCGTTTTTGAAGAGTTTGTTTGCGCGGCTGTTTTCAATGGAATATGCGGCGCAGAGTTTTTTTGCTTCGCCAAGGGGCATTTCTTTTACGATTTTGATTGCCTCCTGGAGAGCGGCGGTGCCGTAGCCCATTTTCTGGCAGTTGGCGTCGGTCATGATTCTCCAGATGCAATAGAAAGGCTCCGGAAGATCCTCGTCGCCTTCCTCGGCGTAGCCGATCATAAGGAATCCGACCATGTTATCCGCTTCGGCATCATAAACGCCGTAGGGCATCGGAACAACCGGTCCGCTGGTCATTGCAACATAGGCTTCCGCAAGGGAGCACATATTTTCGGCGATGAAATCCTGCTGTTCTTCCCGGACGTCAAGGCTGATGCAGTCTTCAAAGTTTTCTTCGGTAATGGGTCTTAATTCTACCATTTTTAAAGCACCTCTTTCTGTAATTTGCAAATCAATGCAGGGATCGCTGTTCTCAGCGGTCCGTTTTTTCGGAACGTCGAGGACGACGTTCCCTGCGGTAAATGTATTAAATCTCTGAATTATTCTCCGGGGAGGGTTTTTCCGCATTTTGCGTTTTGCGTTTGAAAGAATCCCCCCGCCACTTCGTGGCCCTCCCCCCTTTAACAAGGGGGGCTTTTTTTATTTTTTCGGGGTTTCAAGGATATATACGTCAACCCGGCGAAGGCCGTTGAGGACGCATTCGTAATAGGTTTCGTAATAAAGGTCAACAAAGTTTTTGCCGGAAAGCATTGCTCCGCCGGTATCCGCCGCAAGGGCATAACCATATACAAAACCGGTGTTGCCGTGGGCAACTATCCACATCTTTGTTCCATAGGGGATTATCTTCGGGTCAACGGCAACGTACCCGACCTGGGCAAGGCGTCCGGTGGCAGTTCCCGCTCCATAGGGAGCATAATATCCGGTTGCCCGGACGTTTGTGAAAACCTTTTCGTATGTGGCGGGGATTCCGTTCACTATTTCGAAGCCGTAATCAAGGGGCGAAATTGCGCTTCCGTCGCCTTTTACATAAATATCGTCGGTGGCTTTTTTGATAACCTCCTGGGAAACAAGCTCCCTTTCGCCATAGACTCCGTCAACCACCTTCTGCTCAAATGTTTTGAGGAGGGTTCCGTTTTTTCCATAGGAGAGAAGAACGGTTTTTCCGTTGGAGATAAGGGATGTACCCCGGACTGTTTTTCCCCTGGGAATAGTTTCCTCCTCGGTGGTGGTGATATAGTCCACCCGGGTGAGCTTTATATCGTCGCCTTCATCGACCTTTTCGGTTTCCGGAACGTTAAGGATATCGTGCTCACGCACTTCGAGTCCGGAAATTTCGAGCACGTCCGCAACGGTGTCGCCCTCGGCGACTGTTACGTGATATTTAAGGCTGTCGGCGGCAATTTCAACGTTTACTGCGCTTTGTATCCTTATTTCCGCTTCGTTCTGCCCAAGTTCGCCGAAGAATCCTCCGTCGCCGAAACCGGTTACCGTAACCCGGTCCTCCGGTTCGATTTCGATTTCCAGCTCCTCCAGAACCCTCCAGGGGCTTGCAAGGGCTGTTACGACGGTTTGCTTTTCGCCGTCGATATCGACGGTTACGTTTTTGATTCTTGAGGCGGACCAGAGAAAGACGAACGCCAGCAGGAGCAGCACGAATGCCGCAACAAAATGGCGCGGTCGGATCTTTGATACAAGGACTTCTGCTTTTGCAGCGATTTTTTGCATAAAGTCCCTCCTTTTCAACAAAGCCTATTATATTCAAAAAGGGCATAATTGTCAAATTTATCCCCACTTTGTGCCTTTTTTTATGCTTTTACGGAATGTTTTTGTGGGATTTTTGATGGTTTTTGCGTTGCTAACAGCAGGTGGGATATGGTATAATTTAAAAAAAGCCCCCCTTTTCAAAAGGGGGGTGTCACGGCTTTGCCGTGACGGGGGGATTCTGTATTGATTTCCGCATGGTTTTAAAAAACCGCCGCATCACGGTAGGGAACGGTCCTGACCGTTCCGAAAACACGCACGATTTTTAATGGGATGGGATTACAATCCCTCCGTCTGCTTCGCAGACACCTCCCTTTACACAAGGGAGGCTATTGTTACGGCGGAGGGCTGGAAAAAGCCTCATCCGTCACGACCCATATTATCAACTTTCAACTTTAAACTTTCAACTTTCAGTTTATTATGGAGGTTTCTCCTATGGAAAATAAAAACTGCAGATGCAAAAAGAACGGACACGGACATAATTTTATTCCGGACAGGATAACCGTTTCCGGCGAAGGCGGAAAGGAGATCACGAACCGTGATCTTGTATGCCACCACTGCGCATATAAAAAACGCGGCGATACCGCCGCATGCCTTCGCTTTGAGAAAAAGCCGGAAGCCGTTCTTGCCGGAGGAAAATGCGAAGCATTCCTCAGCGCCGGAATCGAAATCGGCGGAAAAGGTCATTCCTGCGGTGACTGCGGCGATTGCGGAAACGACTGCGGTTCCTGCGGCGGTGAATGCACCGGCTGCAAAGGCTGTGAAAACTGATTTTTAACGTCTGAGAGGTGACATATATGCCAATGAACATCATCTACCGTGAAGCGGAAACTTCCGACGCGGGAAAATTCCTTGAATACTGCAAAAGGGTCGGCGGCGAAAGCGACAACCTTACTTTCGGCCCGGAGGGACTTCCTTTTTCCATTTCCCAGACTGCGGATTATATCCGCAAGGTTTCCGGAAACCCGGAAAGCGCAATGATCCTTGCCTTTGATGAGGGCGAACTCATCGGCAGCGGCGCCATTTCCTCCGTTTCCGGAAGAGCGCGCTTTTCCCACAGAAAGGAACTCGCCATCACTGTCCGGAAGGATTATTGGAGAAAAGGCGTCGGCACCGGACTTATGAAGGTGCTCATTGATTTTGCAAGGAAAAACGGCACGGAGGTTCTTGAGCTCCAGGTTCGTTCCGACAACGAAAGCGCCATCGGTCTTTATAAAAAATTCGGTTTTGAAAAAATCGGCACCTATAAAAACTTCTTCAAAATTGACGGGGAATATTTCGACGCCGATTTTATGAATCTTTATCTCTGATGAAAATTTTCGGTTTTGATTTCAGCAATCTTTCCTTTTCAAAAGAGGAAAACATAAAGCACAACAGGCGGGTTATAAAAAGCCTTTCCCGGACGGTGGAAAACGGATTTTCCCCGGACGGTTTTATCGAAAACCAGAACCGCCTTGGGTGCATAAAATATGCCGCAAGGGATTTTGCCTATTGCGGCTGCGGCTGCATTGCCTATTGGAACATTCTTCTTTCCCGGGGCAGAAAAATCGGTATTCCGCGTCTTGCTTCCGAAATGGAAAAAGGCTGCGTTTTCGGCGGGGTTTTCGGTACCAATGCTTTCTTTATGAAGCGGTTCATGGAAAAGCGCGGCGAAAAAATCGAAGTTTCCCTTTCGCCGGAGGATATTCTCAAAAGCGGCGCAAAGGAAGCCATTATTATGTATTACAAAAAGCCACGGACGGCGCATTATGTTGCTTTCACCGCCGCGGGCACCGACGAAAACGGAAAGCGGCTTTATCGCTTTTACAACGTCTGCGGAAAACTTATGCGGCGTTTCGGCGAAGGGAACCCGGTTATCCTCAGCCTTGAGGAGTTCATTGCAGAAACGGGCTACAACCTTTCGATTTATTTTAAAATAAGCTGACGGGCGGAAATTTTCAAGTTGAAAGCGGAAAGTTGAAAATTGATAATGCAGGGGCGGATTTTTCCGCCCTTTTTTATTGAAAGCCCCCTTGTTAAAGGGGGGTGGTTTTGGCTTTGCCAAAACCGGGGGGATTCTGTGTGGATTTCCGGCTGATGTATGATGGTTCCGCAAAATAATGTAGGGGCGACCCTTGCGGTCGCCCGATTTTGTTAAAAAACACCGTGCCACCGTAGGGAACGG
>JAFQBT010000009.1 GCA_017399625.1 Oscillospiraceae bacterium | reverse complement strand
ATGATTATTTCACCAGCGGAATCGATTATATGGCCGGCGAGCTCCGCACCATTGAAGGAACCCATAAAGTTCTTGCCACCGAGGAAGAATTTGAAAAATGGACCAAGGCGGAAAAGAATTACCGTTGATTTCATCCGATTTCACCATAAACCGTTGCCGAAGACCCGTGCTCATTCTGAGCACGGGTCTTCGGCATTTCCGGAATAGTCTTCCCTTTGAGGAGACTCCCCTGTTAGGGGAGATGTCTGCGCAGCAGACAGAGGGGTCTGCCGTCTGCGGCTGAGCAAAAGGTGGAACGAAGTGCCGGAGGAGGTGTTCCTCCGCATTTTGCCATTTTTTGAACGGGCGGATGATATCCGCCCCTACTGTAAGTGTGAAAATATCCACCAATCCGTGTAGGGGTCAGGCTTGCCCTGACCTGTAAAAAGGATTCCCGGAGGGTTAGCCTTCCCCTTGAGGGGAAGGTGGCACGAAGTGCCGGATGAGGTGTTCCTCCGCATTTTGCCGAGCGAATTACCTCCCCTTGAGGGGAGGTGGCACCGAAGGTGACGGAAGGGTGTTAATCCCATCCCGTTAAATTCAGCCGGTAATTTCAACAGAATCCCCCCGGTTTTGGCAAAGCCAAAACCACCCCCCTTTAACAAGGGGGGCTTTCAGCAAAACCGGTCGGATAATATCCGCCCTGCATTTTCAACTTTCAACTCTCAATTAATTATCCCTCCTCCGAGGAGATGTTTTAATTCAGCCGGTAATCTAAAAGAATCTCCCGGCACCCTTTAACAAGAGGGCTTTATAAAACAAAAAAGGCGCTTCGGAACGAAGCGCCTTTTTTTCTGCGTTATTGATTTCAGTTTGCGGAAGGTTTCCAGGTGGAAAGATATTCATCAAATTCATCGCGGTAAGTTTCCGGGATGGGAGCGTTTGCTCTGATGGTGAAATCCGCAAGATTGCTTTCGGTTTCGGAATCGTCATAAACAAGTTTTGCGGCGATTACAAAACGGTAGTTGTCCCTTGCCTGAAGACCGTATGCAACGGTGCAGGTGGAAAGGGTGAGGATCTGGTCATTGATGCCGACTTCAACATTGTAATCATAGATGGAACGATCCTGCATGGTCTGGAGCATAAGCTCATATTCATCAAGACCGGGGCTGGGTTCGATGTACCAAAGGTCGCCTGCGCCGCTCTTATAATAAGGAGCAAAGATGTTCTTGGTTGCTTTTGCGTCGTTATAGAAAACGGCGAAAACTTTCCATACTGTTTCTTCGCCCGGAAGGGTGAGATAGATGTAAGGAGTTTTCTCAGCAAAAGAGGGATCCTTGAAATGGAAGAGCTGGGAGAAAAGCGGACCGTTGGGGTCATCGTTGGTGTATGCAAGGTTTTCCTTGCCAAGGTCGCTGTGACCGAAAATTACGGTGTTGGTGGAAAGTTCCGCAGCGGTGTCGCCGAAAAGGTTGCGGTAATGGCTGTAATATGCGCCTTCGATCCAATAGCTGTTGGGGACCTTGTTGCCCTTCACGTCGCGTTTGTTATAGGGATAGGTTTTATCATAGCTGAAGCAGACTCCTGCGTCAACTTCGTTAAGACCGGGAACATAGAGCCAGCCGACAACGTCGTTGTTGGCGTTGAAAGCTTCAACAAAGTTTGCTTTTCTGTCCGGAACGATTACGGGAGCATCGCCTTCGCCTTCGGGGTTGTTTTCGGAACCGGGTTCGCCGTTTTCACCTTCGCTGATGGTGATGTCGCTTCCGGGATTGTTGGGTCTTGAAGGTTCATCCCCTGCGGAGCAGCTTGTTGCGATGAGGAGGATTATTGCGATGAGCACAACAAGGATTCCGATGGCGCCGCCGATAACTGCGCCGGTGGGAAGGGAATTGAGCTTTGCCATGATTCCGGAAGCGGGAGCTTTTGCTTTTTTCTCGTCCTTCGGGAACTGGGTTTCGTCGCCTTCCGGTTCTTCGGTTTTAACGGGCTTCGGAGCTTTTTTAGGTTCCGGAACCTTGACGGGTTCCTCAACTCTTGTGGGTTCCTCAACCTTTACCGGTTCTTCGGCTCTGGCGGGCTCTGCAATTTTAACGGGTTCTTCAACCTTTGCGGGTTTTTCTGCTTTTGCGGATTTTTCCGCCTTCGGTTTCATTTCGGAAACGGTTTTGATTCCTGCGGAAATTCCTTCGCCGACGGTTTTTGCGCCGGCTGCAGCTCCGGCAAAAAATTCGCCGACTATGCCGCCTTTTTTCTTCTTTTCCTTTGCAGGTTTTTCGGCTTTGGGGCTGCTGTCAACATAACGGACAACCTTATGGGGTTTTCCGTCGGAGGGGACTTCGCCTTCCGGAGCCGGAATGTCATCTATGAAATCGTCTTCGGGAATATTTACAGAAAAAGTTTTTTTCTGTCCGTCTTCGGAAGATTCATTCTTTTTGATTTCTTCAGACAAAATTTATCCTTCCTTTCTTAAAGGCAATTTTCTACATATACATAATAACATTATATCGGCGCAAAAACAAGTCGCCAACTGTTAATTTACTATTAAATAAGTGTCTTTTTTCGCCGTTTTTGTTGCATTCCGGGCGGATTTTTTTAAAGACTGTCCTGTTTTCCGAGGATATCCCAGGGGGAAATGGTTCCGATAAGTCTTCCGTCCGGTTTTCCGTTTTCGGTGACAAACACCATCGCAAGGCGCTTTCCGCCGGAATAGGTGTGCTCAAAAATATCCTTCAGCTCGTCCGCATAGAGTGAGGATTTTACAAAGCGGTAAACTTCCGAATCATGGTGGTCAAGGGTAATATATTTTTCTGCTTCGGAAAAAGTCAAACCGGGTGCAGGCGGTTCCCCGTTTTTGTCCGCAATAATATTGAGGAACGAAACCGCGGTAAAAATTCCGGCGACTTTTCCGGAATCATCGAGAACCGGAACGTGGCCGGAAGGAATCTTCCGCATTTTTTCAAGAGTGCCCCGGATGCTGTCGGTTTCTTTCCTGTAAAAAAGCCTGCTCAGGGGGACCATGATTTCCCCGCAGGTTTTGCGGTTTTTGAGGGAATCAATGGTCCGCTCGAGGAAGTTTATCATTTCCCTCGTGGGTTCAACCGGATATTCTCCGCCGATTTTCTGCTTGTGCTGGAGAAGGTTCCGCACCTCCTGGCAGTATTTTATCTCCTCACGGAAGGGGCGGTATTCGCCCTGTTTCGAAAGGAAATTCGTCACCGAATCCCAATCGTTGAGCCCGAAGGTGTTTTTTACAACCGATTCAAGCTCCTTGAATTTCTGGATATATTCGTCCGCGTTTGTCAAGGCGGAATTCCCCCTTTTTCAGTAAAGGATTTTACAGAAAATATTATAACCCCCATCACCGCTTTACACAAGAAAAAATTGCGTTTTTTCGCCCGCCGCAAAAATCTGTTTCCCTTGTAATTCGCCGTCGGAAATAGTATAATGATGATGAAAAAGTATTTTTCCGAAAGGAGTTTTTATAATGCCCAGAGCAGACGAAGGACTTGCCTTCCTTCTCCGTTACGAAAACGTAGCATGGTACGAGGACGGAAAGGTCCGTATTCTTGACCGCAGATGCTATCCCCATCCCATCAAATTTGTCACCTGCAACACCTCCGAGGAAGTTGCAAACGCCATGAGAGATATGATCGTCCAGAGCGCCGGTCCCTATCTTGCATGCGGAATGGGAATTGTTCTTGCAGCTTATGAAGCAAAGGACATGCCCTATGATAAGGCAATGGCACATATCCGCCATGCCCAGGATCTCATCGTCAACGCAAGACCCACCACCGCAAAACGCATCAAAATCATCACCGATTCCTGCGTTGCCGCAGCGGAAGAGGCCTTTGCCGCCGGCGAAAAAGACGCAATCCAGGCAACTTTCGACCGCATTATCGCTCTTACCGACAACCGCTATAACAAAATCGGCGAAGTTGCAAAACACCTTGTTTCAAAATTCCCGGACGAGGGCACCGTTATGACCCAGTGCTATGCGGAAACCATCCTTGGTTTCATGTGCAAGGAAATCAAGGCTCAGG
Source organism: Oscillospiraceae bacterium (assembly GCA_017399625.1). Taxonomy (GTDB): domain Bacteria; phylum Bacillota; class Clostridia; order Oscillospirales; family Ruminococcaceae; genus UMGS1668. The sequence goes on along the minus strand of JAFQBT010000009.1, from coordinate 28,835 downwards.
GCAAGAAAATCAAATTTGTCTGCCCCGAAACCAGACCCTATTTCCAGGGCGCAAGACTTACCGCTTCCGTTCTCCACGACATGGGATTTGACGTAACCGTCATCACCGACAATATGCCCGGCTGGACCATGCACGAAAAGAAAGTTGACGTTTTCACCTGCGCAGCCGATGCAATCACCATGGACGGTGTTGTTATCAACAAAGTCGGCACTTTCCAGATCGCTCTTGCGGCAAAATACTGGGGCATACCCTTCTATGTAACCGGAACCCCGGATAAATGCCATCCCCTCGCAAAGGACGTAAAAATTGAAGAGCGCGATCCGAACCTCGTTCTCGAAGCACTCGGAACCCGCACCGCTGTTGAAGGAGTAAGCGGATTCTATCCCGCATTTGACAAAACTCCTCCGGAACTTGTAACCGGCTTTGTCACCGACAAAGGCATCTATGACGGCGACAAACTCTGGGATTATTACAACGGCGACGACGGCACCGGCGAATACGAACTTATCGTTTGATAAAAAGAACAGGTGCACAAAAAGTGCGCCTGTTTTGATATTATGCTTCAAGGGAGATGTGTCCGTGTTCAAAACAAAGAAAAAGAAAATCAAGCTTTATCTTGAAGAAAAAAACGGGGATTTTTTGCCTTTTGATGAACTTCTGGCTGATTATATAAGCGGACAGATGAAAGAGAGGCTTGAAAACATGGGAGTAAAAAAGGTCGATCTCCATGTTGACTGGCATGATGATATCAAGGACAGCGATATTATGATTCAGGGAAGATTAAATAAATATTACGTTGAATCCGAGATTGAACCGGAAGAATTCGGAATAGGATGTGACCCGGATGAACCGGATGAATATTCGTATCATCCCCTTGAAAGCAAGGAACAGTTTTATTCCGCTTTTGAAAAAATGCTCCGCTGTGCGGCTGTTAATTAAATCAATGTAGGGCGGGGGCTTGCTCCCGCCGTAAAAAAGCACCATTGTTCTTTTGAACAACGGTGCTTTTTGTTATTTATAAGGTTTTATATTATCAGTCAGACCAAGGATATAATCCGTGCTTGTGTTATAAAACTGCGCAAGTTTAATGACAGCCCAGACAGGAATTTCGTGGATTCCCTTTTCGTATCTTCGATACACTTCGCGTTTGCAATCAAGTAAATCGGCAATTTCCTGCTGTGTTTTATCGGAATCAATTCTTAAATCTGCAAGTCTTTGGAAAAACATATAGCAACACCTCACAGTTAGATGCTACTATTTTGTTGCACCAAATATTAAAATATGCTACAATATTGTGGCATAGATTTGTTCTTTGGAGGCTTGGATATGAAAAAAGAAAGACCGATAGGATATGATTTTGCAGCCTTGTTTTATCATTTTTCAAATCTTTCAAAATATTCCGAGGAGGAAATTGAAGCTATGTACGGCAAAATTCCGATGACGGCGGAAATTTTTGAAAAATGCATTGCAACAGCCCTTTCGATTTATGATTTTGAAAACATAGAATTCCTCCGGGAAAAATTTCCGGAATTTGCGGAAAAAAGATAAAAGAAAAAAACTCCCGCTCGTTAGGGCGGTGTCCATAAAACAGTGAAAGCCAAGCTGCAAGATGCTGCTTGGCTTTTATCCTTGTTCGCACAACATGGCGGAACGCTATGTATAGAAGTGCGCCCTTAGCCTGTTCGATAAATTGGAAGTTATCGGTTTCTTTGCTTATATATAACAACAGCAAACCAACTGGCTATAATGAACATCATTATTCCTCGAACAATCTCCGCAATCAACAATTCTTTGCCATTCATCATTACGATTTTAGTTTCAAAATCAAAGAGAAAATGCACTAGAAATACAGGAATAATATTGGAGGATATTATAGTCATCTCCATTGCAAGCCAACCGAAAAGAAAAGCATTCAGTACGGTTAAAGCAATCTCAAATACGTTACTACCTGTGAATGCGGTAGCAACATGCCCAATGCCAAAAATTAGCGTAGACCATAACACGATTCCTTTAGTCGAAAATTCTTCTTTTAAATATCGGGGTATTATCCCTCTAAAGTATACTTCCTCCGATATTCCTACAAACAGGTACAGAAACAAACTTCCTATCACGTATCCAATTGATTTTATATAGAATCCTTTAATGGCTACTGGAACAAAAATAACAAGAAGTGGGATAAAAAACAACACTCTTTTACAACCTTTAAAATCAAACGGTGCAAATCCAACCTCACTCCATTGCCACTCACCATTAAAAACAAAAATAGCAGGTACAATTAAAGACATTGCCATAAAAGTTCCTTGTACAAACAATGTTGTAACCGTATCTAAAGCAAAAATTACTGATACTGCTCCTGATGCAATCGGAAATATCAAAATCACAAAACACCATAAAAAGGATTTACAAATAGCCAACACTTTATATTGCATAATTTATTTCCTTTTCTATATAAGTCTGCAAATTCTAGTTTGTCGATCTGTTGACATTCTATCATATAGAATACAAATACGCAAGAACAGGCACAGCAGATCAAACTGCTGTGCCTGTTAACTGTCTTATGAGCATCGCCCATTCGAGCGGGAGTTTTTATTTTACATATCTCTGCATGCGATTATATCGACCCCGGTACTGAGGACGTTTTCGATTAAAACGTCGCCGCATTTTACCGGGCTTTCGACGGAAATTTTATTGATTTCCGCCATTACGTCAAAAATCATTTCCTTCGGAATGTTTCCGCTGGTCCTGACGGGGATTCTGGGGTGGATTGCGCCGGTTATCTTTGCGGTGGAAGAAACTGTGCGCATCGGGTGCAAAAGCTCCCCAAGGGCGTAATCAAAGCCCTGGGCGCAGGCGTTGCCTTTTATGGTTGCCTCCGGATTTTCGGTATCAAGGGTGATAAGGCATCCCTTCGGGCAGCAGATGCAGGTTATATTCTTAATCATTTTTCCGCCTCCTCTGCCGAAACCGTGATGGTTCTGCCGTTTGCCGCATCAAGAACCTTTTTCGGGATGATGAGCTTTTCCATTTCCGCCGGGAGCATCTGTTCCCGCTTTTTGCTGAAAAGAATTTCCTCCCCGGCCTTTACGGAAATTTCCGCGTTATTGAGAACGGATCTTACCCGGAAGAAAACCTCCGCGAATTTTCCGATTTTTCCGGTATCGATTTTCTGCGGAACGGTATAGCCCACGTTGGCACCGTTTCTGATTTCAATGGTTTCTCCGGAAACACCGTCTTTATTTTCCCGGAGATATTCCGCGGCGGCTTTTCCGGCTTTTTGCGCTTCTTCGGTAACGAAATCAACAAGGTCGTGAACGTGGAGAACGTTTCCGCAGGCGAAAATTCCGGGAACGGAGGTCATCATTTCCTCGTTGACCGTCGCGCCGTTTGTGCGGCTGTCAATTTCGATTCCCGCGGAGCGGGAAAGTTCGTTTTCCGGAACAAGCCCCACGGAAAGGAGAAGGGTGTCGGCTTCGAATTCAATTTCCGTTCCGGGAATGGGTTCAAAACCGTTAACCTTGCTGACGGTGACCCTCGAAAGCCTTCCGTTTTCACCTTTGATATCCGTAACTGTGTGGCTGAGATAGAGCGGGATGCCGTAATCCTCGAGGCACTGGGCAATGTTGCGCTTGAGCCCGTTGGAATAGGGCATTATTTCCACAACGCCAAGGACCTTTGCACCCTCAAGGGTAAGGCGCCTTGCCATAATAAGGCCGATATCGCCGGAACCGAGGATGAGAACCCTTTTTCCGACCATATAGCCTTCGACGTTGATATATTTCTGGGCGGTGCCGGCGGTGAAAATTCCGGAAGGACGCTCGCCGGGAATTGCAATGGAACTTCTGGTGCGTTCGCGGCAGCCCATTGCAAGGATTATTGCGCCGGCTTTTATTTCAAGATAACCTTCGGCGGAATTTACCGCGGTTACGGTTTTGTCCGGAGAAATTCCGATTACCATGGTGTCGGTTTTAACTTCGATTCCGGTTCCGGAAAGGCGGTCGATGAATCGCTTTGCGTATTCCGGACCGGTGAGCTGTTCGCCGAAAACATGGATTCCGAAGCCGGAATGGATGCACTGGTTAAGGATTCCGCCAAGCTCCTCGTTGCGTTCGATGATGAGAACGGAGCCGGCGCCGTTTTTCTTTGCTTCCTCTGCGGCGGCAAGTCCCGCAGGACCTCCTCCGATCACGACCAGATCATAATACATCCGCGTCGCCTCCTTTTCCGGTTTTTCCGGTGAGGATAAAGGAACCGTCCCGGTTCTGGAGGATTTCCTCCGGCGGGATTTTGAGTTCCCTTGCGATAATTCCAAGGACCTTCGGTCCGCACATTCCGCCCTGGCATCTTCCCATTCCTGCGCCGCAGCGGCGTTTTATTCCGTCAAGGGTTTTCGGAACGATAACTCCGTGGAGAGCGTCGATGATTTCCCCTTCGGTGATGGTTTCACAGCGGCAGATAACGTGGCCGTATGCGGGATTTTCCGCAATGGCGGCTTTCTTTTCTTCCGGGGAAAGTTCTTTGAAGCGAAGGGGTTTTCTTCCGCGGAGGAAATTTTCCTTCTTTCCGGAGGGAACTCCCGCTTCGAGGAGCATTTTTACAACGTCTGCGGCGATTGCCGGAGAAGAGGAAAGTCCCGGGGATTTTATTCCCGCGACGTTCATGAAGTGATCGTCCGCTCCGGAAAAACCGATTATGAAATCGTGGGTGGAGGGTTCGCTGCGAACTCCGGCAAAATTCCTTACGCATTCCCGGAAATTGACGGCGGTTGTGGTCTTTCTGCTTGCAGCAATAACGTGGTCAAGACCCTTGCGGTCCGTGGCGGTATTATCTTTTCCGCTGCCGGGGTTTGCGTCCGGACCCACCATAAGGTTTCCGTGTATGGTTGGAGAAACAAGGATTCCTTTTCCAAGGGGACCGGGGCACTGGAACATAACGTGGTCAAAAAGTTCGCCCTGGTTTTTATCAAGGATATAATACTGCCCTTTGGAAGAATTTTGTGTAAAACTTCTGTCGCCGATGAGGTTTGCGATATCGTCGGAATAAACTCCCGCGGCGTTCACTATGAATTTTGCGGCGATTTTTTCGCCGTTTTTACCGGTGATGACGAAGTTTCCGCCTTCCTTTTCAATTTTGGAAACGGCGAAGGAAAGCCGGAGCTCAACTCCGTTCAGAACGGCCTGCTCCGCCATAGCCAGGGCGAATCCCCAGGGATTTATGATTCCGGCGGAAGGGGCAAAAAGCGCTCCGACGCATTCTTCGGAAACATGGGGCTCCATTTTCCGGACTTCATCGCCGGAAAGGATTTCCATTCCGGGAACGCCGTTTGCCGTTCCGTTTTCAAAAAGCTCCCGGACAGTTTTCATATCGTTTTCATCAAAAGCAAGAACGAAGGAACCGCAGCGGCGGAAGGGAACATCAAGCTCCTCGCAGATTTCGCCAGCCATTCTGTTTCCTTCGGCGTTATATTTTGCCATAAGGGTGCCGGGTTTCGGATCGTATCCGGCATGGATTATGGCGCTGTTGGCGCAGGTGGTGCCCATGGCAACGTCGTTTTCCTTTTCGATAAGAACCGTTTTGCAGTCATATCGGGAAAGCTCCCTTGCAACGGCGCAGCCGATTGCTCCGGCGCCGATTATTGCAACATCGTATGTCATTTTTTCTCCTCTTTATAAAAAAACAAAAGCGGCGGAAAACTAAGGTTTTCAAAAACCCTGTATTAAGTTTTCGTAAACCGCGTGCTTATAATTTTATTATAATAAAAAGCACCGGATTATGCAAGGTTTAAAGCCAAATGTTTACATTTTCGAAACAAAAGAAATTTTTCGGAAAAATGGGAAAAATATATCGGAAAGAGGGATTTTTATGTGTACCGCAGTGTTTTTAAAAGGAAAAAGCGCCCTTTTTGGGCGAAATCTTGATCTTGAATATCATTTTGACGAAAAAATCGCCGTTGTTCCCCGGAATTTTCCGCTTTTGCTCCGAAAGCTCCCGGTGCAGAAGAGGCATTTTTCGATAATCGGAACGGCGCATATTGAAGATGAGCACCCGCTTTTTTATGATGCGATGAATGAGCACGGGCTTTGCGCCGCCGCGCTCAATTTTCCGGAAAACGCGGTTTATCTTCCGGAAAAGGAAGGCGTTCCGAACGTCGCACCGTTCGAAATAATACCGTTTGTGCTCGGTTCGTGCTCAAACCTTGCGGAAGCAAGGAAAACTCTTGAGCACGCAAATATTCTGAGCACGGATTTCAGCAAAAACCTTCCGGCAACGCCGCTCCATTGGATTTTTGCGGACAAAACTGGTTCGATAACCGTTGAACCCATGAAAAACGGGCTTAAAATCCACGATAATCCTGTGGGCGTTCTTACCAACAACCCGCCTTTTGGATTCCAGATGCAGAACCTTGAGAACTATCTGAATCTCACCGCCTGTGAACCCCAAAACCGTTTCGGAAGAGGAATCAAACTTTCGCCGTACAGCAGAGGAATGGGCGCAATGGGTCTTCCGGGGGATTTTTCCTCGATGTCGCGGTTTGTGCGCACCGCTTTCGCAAAGATTAATTCCGTTTATGAAGGGGACGATGTCACCCAGTTTTTCCATATTCTCGGTTATTCGGAGCAGATTTCCGGCTGCGTCCGCCTTCCGGACTGCAGACTTGAAAAAACGGTTTATTCCTCCTGCGCGGATTTGGAAAAAGGAATTTATTACTGGCGCACGTACGAAAACAGCCGCATCCGCGCGGTTGATATGATGAGAGAGGACCTTGAGGGCGAAAGACTTGTTCTATATCCGATGTTTTCGGAACAGGATTTTGAATTTTTGAACTGAAAAAAGACATCCGGAAGGATGTCTTTTTTGTTTGCGAAAGAGCAATATAATGGTGCGCAAATGGAGATAAAAAAGCAATTAGGTACGTACCTGTGCAGTTCGATAAATTGGGATTTGCCTTGCTATTGATTTCAACTTCAAGCTTTGTTATTTTCATTTTTTGTGCCAAATGGCTCCTATTCCAATTCCGCATAAAGCAACTATCATTCCTGCTGCCATATAAGGAAAGTTAGGAAAACGAAAAGAATAAGTTATCATTCCCATTTCTTCTGCGTATTGTGTGTAAGGCACAGTAAGAAACATTATCGCAGCGCCAATAACACAAAACCATTTTCCTTTTCCCCAATAGTCGTTCTTTGAAACGGTAATCGTTGACACCAGTAAAAAGAAAGGCAACAGTATCCATCTGAAGATAATATCAAGCTCCGAAGTTATTGGTCCCTTTACTTGCCAGAATACTATCATTGAGACGACCCAGATAAGAAAATATGTCGATATCAGCACTATGGTTCCAAGCTTCTTTTTGGCTTTTACCGTATTGGTGCTTTCTTCCAAAAAATTTTGATAAGTTTGACTCATTGATCTTTCCTCCTTGAGCAGGTGGTCAAGGCTTACGGAATAAATATCACTCATTTTAATCACACTGATTATATCAGGATAAGACTTGTTGTTTTCCCAATTTGAAATTGTCTGTCTGCTGACACCAAGAGCTTCGGCCGCCTGCTCCTGGGTTAATCCTTTTTCATTACGTGCTTTTTTGAGTTTGATTCCGATTTTCATATCCGTTCCACCCCGTTTTGATTTTGCTTCGATCAAAAGCATACTCATCATAATAAATCTTTGGATTTATGTCTATCAATTTACTTTAACACCAATCAAAAAGCATGTCAAAATACTTTTACATTTTATATACAGTACATTTTCACTTCGGTTTGACTAATTCATCAATAGGAATTCTAACAAACCTATCGGTTCAACAAATTCTTATTTATCGAATAGATTATACCACAAAGTTATAAGTTTTCGCCGATAAAAAAAGAACGACAAACAAAAGTTTGTCGTTCTTTTTTGGCGGAGAAGGAGGGACTCGAATTAAGCTTTTGCTTCGCAAAAACTTATTGATTTGCTCGGCACTTGCTCGTTAACAAAATTCCGGCTGAAACAAAAATTTCCGGTCGCTTCGTTTACACTCGCAAATCTCTCCGGCGGAAAACGATTCACAGAATCGTTTTCTGATCGCCTTCGTCTCTTCCGGGTGTTAGGGTCTTATTCAGAAAAACAAAAAAGACATCCGAAAGGATGTCTTTTTTGTTTGCGAAAGAGCAGTATAACAGTGCTCGAATGGAGATAAAAAGCGATTGGGCGCATAGCTGTGCAGTTTGATAAATTGGAATTTATTGAATATAAAATTTAAAAATCTCTTTTGCAAGACCGAGCCAGGACGGAACATTGCCATCAAGCCACTGCACAATTTTTGGAATATCTGCTGTATTCAAATCTCCGATGTGGCTGTAAACACTTCCGTCTGCCACGGTTTGACCAATTGCAATCATAGCATGGGCGTGGTCGCCAACGGCAATATATTTACCAATAGCAAGTGCACCTGATGAGAAACAGCCAACCGAGAGCGCACCGAAGGATAAGAGTCCTATGCTGATTGCACCCGCAGCAAACAGACCGAGAGCAATGGAACCAACAGCAAGAAGTCCGGCAGAGAACACACCTGCCGCAATCAGGCCAAGTGACAACAGGCCTATGGAAATGACTCCAAGCGAGAGTATGCCGAACGAGAAAACACCCCGTGAAAGCAGACCGAAGGAAAATACTCCGCGGGCTTTTATTCCTATTGCAAAGAATCCGTGTGCGTTTCTTCCGATATGGTAAAGCGGCATACCGAAAATCATTTTTTCGCTCTTGCGTTCGTGAATCTGCAATTTCAGTTTATCCAAAATGCTTTCTTTTTCAACACGCTGTAAACCTTGCTTTTCGGTAATATCCTCATTGAGAAGATAATCCATCGAACATTCAAACAGCTTTCCGATTTTTATCAGTTTATCGGTTTCGGGATATGCGATATCCGACTCCCATTTACTTACCGTCTGACGGGAAACGCCGAATATGTCGGCAAGCTGTTCCTGTGTATAGTTGTATTCTTTTCTTAATTTTGATAGCTTTTCACCAAATGTCATAATATTTCTCCTTATTTTTTTAACGCTGTGTTGCTTGAATTATAGAACACTCAGCAAAAACATACCACCAATTTGCCGTTTCCAAATGTAAATTTCAGGTTGCGTTGCAAAAATTACAAAGATATATGAACTCATCCGCAAATTCTTATTTATCGAATAGATTATACCACAAAGTTATGAGTTTTTTTCGATAAAAAAAGAACGACAAACAAAAAGTTTGTCGTTCTTTTTTGGCGGAGAAGGAGGGACTCGAACCCTCGCGCCAGTTTTGAGCCAGCCTACGCCCTTAGCAGGGGCGCCTCGTCACCACTTGAGTACTTCTCCAAATGTAACGTTCTCGTTATAATATTCAGTTGCCTTTTTAAGGTGTTGGCGGAGAGGATGGGATTCGAACCCATGGCTCTTTCGAGTCACCGGTTTTCAAGACCGGCTCCTTAAACCGCTCGGACACCTCTCCACGGCTGAATTATAATATATCATAAAAAGCGCCCCGATGTCAACACTTCTTTTGATTTTTGCGCAAAAAATCCTTCGACAATCTTTTCGGGAGCGGCGGATTTGTAATCTTTCCGCCTTTGTGCTATATTATAACCGTGATTTTTATTGAAGCGGAGGTGTATCCGATGAAGATCTTTGCGCCGGATTATTACGGAAATTTCAGCTGCATCGCCGATAAATGCCGACACAGCTGCTGTATCGGCTGGGAAATCGACGTTGACCCAAAAACCGCGGAATATTATAAAAGCATTCCCGGCGGTTTCGGAAAAAAGCTCCGGGAAAACATCGATTTTTCCCCGGAGGGCGGCTCTTTCCGCCTTTGCGAAAATGACCGCTGTCCGTTTCTCAACGACCGGAACCTCTGCGAAATTTACATAAACCTCGGGGAGGAAGCCCTTTCCCAGATTTGCGACGACCACCCGCGATTCCGGAATTTTTATGACAGCCGCACAGAAATCGGCCTTGGTCTTTGCTGTGAGGAAGCCGCAAGGATAATCCTTGAAAAGGAAAGCAGAACGGAAATCGTCGAAATCGGCAAGGATGAAGAGGATCCTTATCCCTCCGAAGATGAGGACGTTTTTTTCGAAACCCGGGAGCGGGTTTTTGCCGCTTTGCAGAACCGGGAGAAAGCCATAGCGGAGCGCATTTCCGATGCTTTCGCAATTTTCGGCGCAGTATCTCCGGAAACGGATTACGGAAAATGGGCGGAAAACTGCCTTGCGTTGGAACGCCTTGATGAAAGCTGGACGAAGGTCCTCGAGGGCATAATAAAAAATCCCGCGCCGCCGGAAATCAAAGACGAAAATGCCGCGGAACAGCTTCTCTGCTATTTTATTTTCCGCCATTTCTGCCCGGAATATCCGAAAATTTCCCTTGCGTTCTCCGTCCTTTGCTTTTATATGACCGAAAAAGCGGCGGAGCAGGTTGGGCTCAATGAAGCCGCAAGGCTCTGGTCCTCGGAAATCGAATATTCCGATGAAAATAAAGATTTGATTTTAAGAATTATTTTTGACGAAGAGGTGCTCTGATGAAACAGGAAACTATTGATATGGTGCTTAAATTCCGGGACGACCGGAACTGGAAACAGTTCCACAACCCGAAGGATCTTGCAATTTCCATCTCCCTCGAGGCGGCGGAGCTTCTTGAAATTTTCCAATGGAGCGCCGATGACCTTCGGTGTGATGGCAAGAACGAAAAGATAAGGGAGGAGCTGGCGGACGTTCTCAACTACTGCATCCTCATGGCGGATTGCTGCGGGCTTGACCTTGATGAGATTATTCAGTCGAAGGTGCGCCGCAACAGCGAAAAATATCCCGTTGAGCTTGCCTACGGAAGCAAGGAAAAATATACGGAACTGAAGAAATAAAAAAACGGCACCCGGAAGGGTGCCGTTTTTGTCTGCAAAATTTCAAATTTTGATTCTGAGAAGGCGGAGCGACCAGAGAACGGTGATGAGGCAAACGCCTACATCCGCGAAAACAGCAAGCCAGATGGGTGCATAGCCGAGAGCTCCGAGAATGAGCACCGCGACCTTCACCGCCATGATAAAAAAGACGTTCTGGCGGACGCAGACCATGATTTTCTTTGCGATGGCAACCGCCTTCGGAAGTGCGGCAATGCCGCCTTTCATAAGGACGATATCCGCGGATTCGATGGCCGCATCGGTTCCCATGCCCATTGCGGCGCCGATATCAGCAGCCGCGAGCACCGGAGCATCGTTGATGCCGTCGCCGGTGAAAACGGTGGTTCCGCTCTTCTTGATTTCCTCAATGCGGTCAACTTTATCCTCCGGCATAAGAGAGGCAAAAAAGCCTTCGACACCGCATTCCTCTGCGGTTTTTGCGGCGGCGTGCTCATTATCCCCGGTGAGCATGAAGCTGTGCTCAACGCCGAGGGAACGGAGCTTTTCAAGGGAGGATTTTGCTTCCTCCCGGACTGTATCCTCGAGGAAAATGCTTCCGGCAAAGGAGGAATCGATGGCGATATAAAGATTTGCGCCGTTTTCTTCCGGGAGCTCGATGCTCATGTGCTCAAAAAGCTTTTTGTTGCCGCAAATGACCTTCGTTTCGCCGAAGCTGACGGTAACTCCCTCGCCGGCAATCTCGTTTACTTTATCGGCAGAGGGAAATTCAATGCCGCGTTTTTCCGCTTCCGCAACAACGCATTTTGCAATGGGGTGGTCGGAAAGAGCTTCCGCCGCGGCGGCATAGCGGAGGATTTCCTCTTCGGAATAATTTCCGGCTGTGCGGATTTCCGCAACCCGGAGAACGCCGGAAGTGAGGGTTCCGGTCTTATCAAAAACCGCGTTTTTAACGTTTGCAAGGCGCTCGCAATATTCCGAACCCTTGATGATAACTCCGTTTCTGGAAGCGGAGCCGATTCCCGCAAAATAGGCAAGAGGAATCGAAAGAACAAGGGCGCAGGGGCAGCTTGAAACAAGGAAAACAAGGGCGCGGTGGGTGGCTTCGGAAAAATCAAGCCATCCGAAAGCCCAGGGAACAATGAAAACCAGAAGCGCAAGAACGATTACGATAGGGGTATAAATTTCGGAAAAACGGGTGATGAATTTTTCCGTTGCGCCTTTCTTTGCGGAAGCACCCTCCACCATTTCGATGATTCTTGCGGCGGCGGAATCGCCATAGCCGCTTACTGTTTCGCAATGGGCGGGACTTCCGAGAACGACGCATCCGGCCTTGAGGATTCCGCCTTTTTCGATATGAACAGGAAGGCTTTCACCGGTGAGGGCGGAGGAATCCGCCATAACGCTTTCGGAAAGAACACGGCAGTCCAACGGAACTCTTTCGCCGACCTTAACGATTATTTCGGTGCCGGTTTCAACTTCCTTTGCGGGAACGGTTTCAATATCGCCGTCATCGGGACAGATAATATTTGCGGTATCCGGGCGGATATCCGCAAGAGCGGCAATGTTCTTTTTGGAACGGTCCACCGCAAGCCCCTCAAGGTTTTCGCCAAAGGTGAAGAGCAGGGCAACCATGGTTCCTTCAACGTATTCGCCGATGAGAAAAGCCGCAACAACCGCGATGGACATAAGGGTTTCCTCACCGAAATGGAAATGCAAAAGATCTTCAAGCCCTTCTTTGAGCACGTCTTTTCCGGCAGCAAGGGTTACCGCAAGGCAGATCCAGAGGGCAAAAGGCTTGAGCACCGGAATAAAGCTGAGGAAAAAAACAGCGGCGCAGATTCCGATTATAATGAGCTCTTTTTTGATTTCGCCGCTGTCTTTTCCGCCGTGGCAGGAGCAGGAATGACCATGGTGGTCGTGGCCGCATCCGCAGTGGTCATCGTGGCAGTGCTCATCATGGCATGAACAATGGTCATCGTGGCAATGTCTGTGCTCGTGGTGTTCGTGTTCGTGCTCACGGCAATGGCATTCGTGCTCATGGCAATGTTCGCTCATTCTTAATCCTCCTCAACGTGTGAAATTCCGGTGCAGAGAATTGCACCGATATGGGCGTCATCAAGGGAATAATACATCTGTTTTCCCTCGCGGCGGCTTTTGATAAGCCTTGCGGCTTTTAATACGGAAAGCTGGTGGGAAACGGCGCTCTGGCTCATTTCAAGAAGGTCGCAAAGGCAGCAGACGCACATTTCGCCTTCGGAAAGAGCCGCAAGAATGCGGATTCTTGTTTTGTCGCCGAAAACCTTGAAGACCTCCGCGGTTTTTTCAAGGATTTCGTCGGAAGGCATGTTCGCCTTCGTCTGTTCGATTATATGGGCATGTTCGGGGTGGATTTCGGCCAAACTATCATCTCCGTAAGTGAAAGTATGAACATATGAACAATCGTTCATATATTTTCAACCACAGTATATTACAGCAAAAGGGCGATGTCAACAGTTTCCTGAATAAAATTTACAAATAAAAGGTTTTCTTGAATCGAATTTTGTGATATTGTATTATAAACGAAATTTTATCGGAGGTGTGCTGATGGCTTTTTATGAAGAGCAGAACCGTTTTTCCCAGGGAAATTCTTCCGAAACGGTTTATCACACCGGAAACGGTTTTTATAATCCATACGTTGAACCGCTCTGGAAAAAGGAAAAACGCCTTATCCGCGGCGCCGGAAACGGAATCGGCCTTGCATCCATCGGATATGTTGCGCTGGCACTTTTTTCCGGAATCATCTATTATGTGATAATCGATCTTCTGTTCCCGCTGGCGAATATCCACGGCGAATTTTACGTTACCGAAACGGTTGAATGGATCTTCAACCTTGTGACATATATTTTCACCCTTCTGGTTCCTTTCGGGATTTATGCCCTCTGCGTGAAAATTCCCCTTAAGGTTGCGCTGCCGTTCCGGAAAACAAAAGCGGATCTTACCGCCGGCGGATTTTTCATAAGTCTCGGAGTTGGAGTTGCGGCTTCCTATGCAACGGAACTTCTTGCATCGGCTCTCGGTGCTTTCGGAATCGGAATCACCATGCCGGAAATGGAAACGCCGGAAACTTTTCCCGCGCTGATATTCTATGTTCTTTCCCTTACAGTTGCGCCGGCTTTCATCGAGGAAATCATATTCCGCGGAATCGTGATGCAGAGCCTCCGCCGGTTCGGCGACGTTTTTGCCCTTGCTGCCTCATCGCTGATTTTCGGAATTTTCCATCTCAATCTTATCCAGATGCCCTATGCTTTTATTCTCGGGCTCTGCATTGGATATTTCGTGATGCGTACCGGTTCCCTCTGGGTGGGCGTGATAATCCATTTTGTGAACAACAGCATTGCCACGGTTTTTGAATTTCTCTATCCGACCATGACAGAGGAAAGCTGGTATTTTGCAAACCTTGCGTATAATTTAATCTGCATTATACTTTCCGTAATAGCTCTTGCGCTTGTTCTTGCAAAATATAAGGATATGTTCCGCTTTGAACAGAGCAGAACGGTTTTTACTCCCGGAAGAAAAGCGGTTATTTTCCTCACTTCTCCGGCAATGATAGTTGCGCTTATCATCGCGTTTTTCATGACGCTGCCCTATGTTTACATCATCTGACGGAGGGAAAAACATGACCGATGAAGAATATATGAAGGAAGCCCTTGCCCTTGCAAGAAAGGCTTTTGAAATGGGCGAAGTTCCGGTTGGCGCAGTTGCGGTCTGGGACGGAAAAATCGTCGGAAGGGGAATGAACCTTCGGGAAACGGATAAAAACGCCCTTCGGCATGCGGAAATTGCCGCAATCGATGAAGCCTGCAGAACTCTCGGCGGCTGGCGGCTCTGGAAATGCGATCTTTACGTCACCCTTGAACCTTGCCCGATGTGTGCCGGAGCAATTATCAATTCCCGGGTGCGGAGGGTTATCTACGGTGCTTCCGACCCGAAAGCCGGTTCCTGCGGAACCCTTGCAAATCTTTTCGAGATTCCCTATAACCACAAGCCGGAGGTTGTTTCCGGCGTTCTTGAAGAGGAATGTTCCGCAATCCTCAGCGAGTTTTTTGCAAAGCTCCGGGAAAAAAGAAAACAGAAAAAAGAAGATCCGTCCGATTGACCGGGCGGATTTTTTTATCAGCATTTTCCAAAGGGAAAGGTGGATTTTTGCCGCAGGCAAAAAGACGGAAGAGGGATTCACAGTTGACCCGAAGGGCAGCCTTCCCTTGGGGGAAGGTGGCAAAACCGAAGGTTTTGACGGATGAGGGGAAAATCCCATCCCGTTAAAACAGGACGAACAGCCTCCCTTGTGCAAAGGGAGGTGTCAGCGCAGCAGACGGAGGGATTGTAATCCCATCCCGTTAAATTCAGCCGGTAATTTCAACAGAATCCCCCCGGTTTTGGCAAAGCCAAAACCACCCCCCTTTAACAAGGGGGGCTTTCAGCAAAAAGCGGGCGGATAATATCCGCACCTACGCTGATTTTATGAAACCGTCGCAGCCGGTGGGGATAATCCCTTCCCGGAGGAGACTTTCACGTGGGCCTTTTGCACCGCTCCGGCATAAAATATAATATGCTCCCGGTTTGCGGGAGCTTGATATAGCGGAGGGTTTTTTGGCGGGAATTTCCCGAAAAAAGCCTTCCGCATCTGCTTTTTTCGGGGAAAAATTGAAAATTTTCTGTAAATAAACTAAAAAAGCTTATTCCAATGGGTTTTATCGGCGCAGCCCGAGGTTGACCTTTTATATGGTTTTTGGTAAAATAAACTGTAAAACTATATTTTTATAAATATAATATAAAAATATACAACCGGCAAAGTTCAAATCAACCCTGAATTTTAAAGGAGATGTTTTCGATGAATGATGTAAAAATTGCTCCCTCGATCCTTTCCGCGGATTTTGCGATTCTCGGCGAAGAATGCGCCGCAATGGAAAAAGCCGGCGCGGACGAACTCCATATTGACGTTATGGACGGGCATTTTGTTCCCAACATCAGCTACGGCGCGCCCATTATGAAAAGCCTCAGGAAGGTTAACGGAATGTTTTTTGATACCCATCTTATGATTTCCGAACCTCTGCGCTATATTGAGGATTTTGTGAAAGGCGGCGCGGACAGAATCACCTTCCATCTGGAATCCGAAAACGACCCCATGGAGGTTATCGAAAAGATAAAATCCTTCGGAGTCCGCCCGGCAATTGCAATAAAACCCGGAACTCCCTTTGAAAAAGTTGTTCCCTATCTCCCTTTCATCGATATGGTCCTTGTTATGACCGTTGAACCGGGCTTCGGCGGACAGAGCTTTATGGCGGATATGATGCCGAAGGTAAAGGCTCTCCGGGAAATCATCGAAAAAGAGGAGCTTTCCGTCAGCATCCAGGTTGACGGCGGAATCGATAAAAACACCATAAAAACCGCGGCGGATGCCGGAGCGGATATTTTTGTTGCCGGTTCCGCGCTTTTTAAACAGGATGATTACAACAAAGCCGTTGCGGAGCTGCGCGCTGCCGCAAGATAAAATCCATTCCATCGGAGGAAAACAATGTCATTTTTTGTAAAAGGCATTCTTCCCGAACAGAAGAAGGAGCCTATGCTTACCAGAAGCACCCTTGTGATGCGTCAGGAATTTGAATATTTCGACTGCGATTTTGAGGAAACTCCCGTTGAGGATCTTTCTGCGGAGCAGATCACCGAAATTGCCCGCCTTGCGGAAATTGTTGACGAATGCGACGGAAAAATGCTCTGGGAAAAACTCGAAAAATTAAATCTCGGCGAAGGCGGAACGCTTATAATCGATGCCATCGATGATGAGCCCTATATTTCCAGCCAGATGAGCATCTGTATCCACCAGCCGGAAAAACTTTCCCTTGGAATCGAACTTTGCGAAAAAGTTCTTTCACCGGGAAAAACATATATCGCAATGTACCGCCATATTCTTGATTCAAATTTCGGGATCCCCGGAAAAATCGGAAAATATAAAGTCCGCAAAATCGGCGGAAGATACCCGGCGGAAAACAGGGTTTACCGCCATATCCCAAAGGGGAAAAACTCCGTTATCGTCGGCGCCTGCGCAATGCTCCATCTTGCAAGAGCGGCGGAGGAAAGCAGAAAGATGACAAGCTGCTTTGTTACCGTTGCGGGGGACGTTGTCAAAAATCCCCGGAATGTGGAAGTTCCCATCGGCACCACCGCCGAAAAGGTTCTGGAACTCTGCGGACTTTCCGCCGAACCGGAAACCATCGTAATGGGCGGTTCCATGACCGGCCGCGCGATTTTTGAACCGGAAAACGAGGTTATCGTCCCCACCACAAGGGGAGTTATCGCTCTTGAACGGAGCTACGGTACATACAGCTATACCTGCATCGGCTGCGGAAGATGCGACCACGCCTGTCCCAAGGCGCTTTCCGTCTGCGCTCTCCGGAAATTTGCGGATGCGGGAAAATTCGAGGAACTCTGCCGCTATGACGTGAATATGTGCATCGGCTGCGGCGCATGTTCCTATGTCTGTCCCTCGAGGATCGACGTTGCCGCAACCCTTATAAAGGCGAAAAAGCAGATCGAGCTGGCAAGAAAGGAGGGCACGTTATGAAAGAAAAACTGATGTTCCAGAATGCGCCCCATGTCCGCCAGAGCGAATCCGTCGTTACAATGATGGCGGACGTCATAATCGCCCTTCTGCCGGTTTATCTCATGAGCTTTTTCTATTACGGACTGCGTGCGGTGATGCTCGGAATTTTCGGCGCCGTTACCTGCGCAGTTCTATCCCTTATCGGTCAGCTTCTCCTTAAGGAAAAGCTGAATTTCGACCTTACCCCCATCATAACCGGACTTATAATTCCGCTTCTGATGCCGGCAAGCATTCCTTATTACGTTGTATTTTCCGCCTGCGCGGTTGCGATTCTTGTTGTAAAATTCCCCTTCGGCGGAACCGGAAGCAACCTTTTCAACCCCGCCGCAGTCGGTTTTGCATCTGCCGCAATCTGCTGGCCGAAGGAAGTTTTCAGCTATCCCGCAACCATGCAGAGCCTTGAGGTTTTCGGTGAAACAACCGCAAGAATTGCCCAGAGCCCCGCTTACAGCCTTTCTCTCGGCGCTGTTCCAGATTACAACGTCCTCGATATGCTTCTCGGAAGCGCACCGGGTCCCATGGGCGCAACAAATATCCTTGTTGTTGCCGCCTGCGGAATTTTCCTTATCGTAAAAAAAGCGATCAACTGGCTCACCCCCTTCTGCTTCCTTGTTCCCTATGCGCTTCTCTGCGTTCTGTTCCCGAGAATCGGCGGTTCGCCTTTTGATGCCCTCTGCTATGAACTTTTCAGCGGAACGATCATCTTCGGCGCATTCTTTATGCTTACGGAACCGGTAACTTCGCCGAAGCGCGACTTCGGAAAAATGCTTGCGGGAATTTCTTCCGCGGTTGTTGTTTTCCTTTTCCGCTATTTCGGCGAATTCGAAATGGGATTTGCAAGCGCGCTTATCGTTATGAACGTTTTCTCGCCGATTTTTGATGCAATCTGCGAAAGCGTCCTCCATATTTACCGCCACAAAGGCGCAATCCTCGCTTCTTTTAAGAAAGAAACCCCCGCGGAAACAAAACCTGCGGAGGTTCCCGCAGAAGCAGTTCCCGAAGAGGAAGAAATCCCGGCGGAGGAAACTTCCTCCGAAGAGGAAGTCCCCGAAGAGGAACCGGCTGTGGAAATCGACCTTTCCGAAGAAGCGGAGCCTTCCGCTGAAACCGAAGAAGAGGAAGAACTTTCCGAAGAAAACGAAGAGCCTTCCGGAGAGGAGGAAACAGTATGAGCGAACTTAAATCCTGTTTTAAGGAAAGCGCGTCCTATCTTTTCCTCCGGAACCCGGTTCTGGTGCTCGGTCTTGTAATCGGACAGCTTGCCGCAGGCGTCGGAACTTTACAGAACGCCGCCGCCCTTTCCATAACCTATTTCTTCGTTGTGGTGCCAACCCTTGTTTTTGCCTCCCTTTTCGGGAAAAAACTTCCCGGCTGGCTCAAGGTTGTGATCTATGCGCTTATTTCCGCGCTGATGCTCGTGCCTTCATATTTCATCAGCGGAACCATTTCCGCAACGATTTTTGACTCCGCCGGAATTTATCCCGCTCTTCTTGCGGTTTCAACCGTTCCGGTGGTATATTCCTCAAAAATTGCCGAAAATCAAAAACCCCTTTCCGCTCTCGCCGGCGGAATCTGCATTGCCCTTGGCTTTGCGTTCACCGCAATAATCCTCGGCGCCGCAAGGGAATTCCTCGGAAGCGGAAGCATCTGGGGTTTCCGGTTTGCAAAGCCGCTTTTCCCGGCGGCAAAACTTCCCATCTGGGGATTCATCTTCCTTGGATTCATGGCGGCGCTTGTTAACTTCATAAAAGATATTCTTAAAATTCCGGAGGAAACTCCGGCAGGAGGGGAGGAAGCAAAATGACATATATTCTTCAGTTCCTTTCCATGATGCTCACGGCGCTTTTTATCGAAAACATCATTTTCACAAGGGCGCTTGGAACAAGCTGGATGTTCTATCTCATAAAACATCCGAAGGAAATCGCAAAGCAGACCGGGCTTCTCACCATTATAACAACCCTTTCCGGGCTTCTTGCATATCCTCTGCGGGGTTTTGTTTATAACAGCGAACACCGCCATCTGCTTCTTCCGATGCTCTATATCGCCGCAATGGCGGTTGTTTATCTTGCGGTTTATTTCTTCGTAAAATTCGTTTTCCCGAAGCAGGAGGAATATTTTTCCCTCAATCTCGGAGTTGCGGTTTTCAACTGTGCCGCGCTGGGAAGCCTTCTTGTTGTATCCAACGAAAGGCTTGACCTTATAAGCACCCTCGGTTACGGAATCGGAATGAGCCTTGGCTTCGGTTTTGCAACCGTTATGCTCGGCTATGGTCTTACCCGCCTTGAATATTGCCGCGTTCCGAAGATTTTCCGGGGCGTTCCCATTGCGCTTATCTACCTTGGCCTTCTTTCCCTTGCGTTCTATGGGCTTGTCGGCCACCAGCTCCCCACATAAAGGAGTTTTCCCTATGAAAAGATATAAAGTAAGACATTACCGCTCAAGGATCTATAATCCCATCCGCGGAAAAATAATAAAGGGCGTCCTTATTGCAGTTATCGTTGCCTCGCTTTTTGCAATAGGCTGGTTTTCCTATGAACCGCTTATGAAGGCGATAAACGATAAGAACAAGGAAATCATCGAGCAGGACCCCGTTCCGGAAAAACCGCCGGAACCGGTTTTTGAACCGGAGGAGATCGAATTCCTCGAAAAGGAAACCGTTGCGGTAACCGTTCCGGAGGAGATCCTTTACAGCGCCATTGATTACAGCGGCTTTCTCAGTTCTCTTGATGACGAAGTCACCGCCGTTGTTATCGATATGAAAACCCGGAAGGGAACCGTTACCTACCGCTCCGACCAGGTGAGCGTAAATGCCGCCGGAGCTTCGGCGGAAAACGCATACACCCTTTCCGCAAGGATAAAAACGGCGAAGGATATGGGGCTCGACGTTGTAACAAGGATTTTTGCATTCGAGGACAGCACAGCACCCTATAACGCCATAGATATGGCGATTCGCTACGGTTCCGCAGAGGGAATCCTCTGGCTGGATGACAGCGTTGATAACGGCGGAAAACCCTGGCTCAACCCCTATTCCGACACCGCCCAGAAATATATTCTCGATATCGTTTATGATGCCATCGACGGCGGAGCGGACGCAATCCTTCTTGAAGGACTGCGTTTCCCGGAAAACGAGGGCATGGAATATGCCTATTTCGGCAGCGGAAGCGAGGAAACCCCGAAGGACGAGGTGCTCCTCAATTTTGCAAAGCGCATCTATTCCTCCGCGGTCATAACCGATACGGATATCATAATCGGATATGACAGCTTTGAATTTATTTCCGGTTCCGGAGTTTATGGGGAAAATCCCCTTTCCTTCTCCGGCGACGGCTATGCTCCGGAAATCGATATCGACGATTTCGTCGGCAAAAAATTCAGCGACGATTTTTATTTCAGAAGACTTCCGGAGGATATTTCCGAGGTTTTTGCAAAGGTTTATGAATCTCTCGGAACCCTCGGCGGGCTCAGGGTCCTTCCGGTGCTTGATTTTGAAGGATTCACAAAGGAACAGACCGCCGGAATCTTCGATTATCTTGAAGAGAAAAACGCCACCGGATTTATCGTTATTTATAACGAGGCATATTTCACCGGCGTTCCGGAGGAACCGGAACCCGTTGTTCCGGAACAGAACCCGACCCAGCCGGCTGTTCCGACCCAGCCGGTAACTCCGAACCAGCCCACCCAGCCCACCCGGCCGGAAACTCCGGAAGAGGAACCCGGCGAGAGCGGAGGTTCCGGATTCAATGACCCGGAAGATGATTCCGACGACGACAAAAAAGGTTCCCCCAAGAAATGGGGAAACTGAATAAACAAAAAAAGACGCTTCGCAGAAGCGTCTTTTTTTAGTGTAAAATTGAAAGCTGAAAGTTGAAAACGCAGGGCGGGATAGCCTTCCCAGAGGGGAAGGTGTCTGCGAAGCAGACGGATGAGGTGTTCCTCCGCCTGCTGCCGAGGCAATAGCCTCCCTTGTGTAAAGGGAGGTGGCATCGCGTAAGCGATGACGGAGGGATTGTAATCCCATCCCGTTAAATTCAGCCGTTAATTTCAAGAGAATCCCCCCGGTTTTGGCAAAGCCAAAACCACCCCCCTTTAACAAGGGGGGCTTTCAGCAAAAACCGGACGGATAATATCCGCCCCTACGGTGATTGTGATGATATCTGCAAAAAGGAGAACGGATTGCCACGCCTTCTTCGAAGGCTCGCAATGACAAACCAATGCCGTTCAAAGTGAAGCCGTATTCCCCGGAACAAAAAACAGGCTCACCTGTCGGGAGAGCCTGTTTTTTTAAATGGTTTTTTTATTGTTCTTCCGCCGCGGGAATGATGATGGTAACCTTATAAAGGTCGCCGTCAAGGGTCAGCTCAAAGGTTCCGCCGCAAAGTTCCGTAAGGGATTTTGCAATGGAAAGTCCAAGTCCGTTTCCTTCGCTGTTTCTGGAAGCATCGCCCCGGACAAATCTTTCCATAAGTGCCTCCGCGGTCATGTTGAGGGGTTCCCTCGAAATATTGCGGATTGTGAGAACGGCTTCGTTTTCCGCCTTTGCAAGGTCGAAATAAGCCCTTGTGCCCGGCTGGGCGTATTTGATGATATTCTGTATCAGATTATCGAAAACCCGCCAGAGAAGCCTTCCGTCGGTAAAAACGGAAACCTCCTCTTCCGGAAGATTCACCACCGGAACGATATCCGCTTTTTCCAGTTTTTCGGAAAATTCGCCCACGGACTGATTGATGAGTTCGCCGATGTTCAGAAGGCTTTTGTTCACCGCAACGGCGCCGCTGGAAGCTTTTGATGCTTCAACAAGGTCCTCGGTGAGCTTCCGGAGCTTTGCGCTCTGGCGGTCGATAACTTCGATATAGCCGAGGGCGGTTTCGTTTTCGATCTGCTCCTTCTTGAGCAGGTCAACGTAGGAAACGATTGAGGTCAGCGGGGTTTTAAGGTCGTGGCTCACGTTCGTGATGAGTTCGGTCTTGAATCTTTCGCTCTTCATCCGGTCGTCAACTGCCTTCGACATTCCGAGCGCCGCGCAGTTGAGGTTATATGCGTGTCCCCGAAGGGAAGGCCAGAGTTCCCTTGCGTTGATGCGGTAATCAAAATCCCCGTTTGCAATGGCTTCGCCACCGCGCTTTATCTTCCGGAGCTGGCTTCCAAACCAGATTGCAACGCAGACCATTGCAACCGATACAAAAATAGCGAAAAGAACACTGAAAGCTCTGAAATGGTAATCATCTGTCATTGCTCCCAAAAGGAACATCAAAAAACTGTATCCCGCAGCCGCAAAGGCAAATTTCCATGTGATGCCGATGTTCCGCATGATCCAGCGGATAAATCTTCCCGCAACGGAGAAAAACTGCCAGAAAAAGCTGTGCTTCCACCATTGCTTCATCTTCATGTGGGCGGCGGTGCTCATCATTGCAATGAGAACCGCTGCAGTAAGTCCCGCAAGAAGCAGAAGCATCATCGCAAGCTTGAAGATATCGTCATATTGGTACCAGATGCTGTCGATAAGGCTTATCAGTCCTGCGATAATGAAACCGCAGATAAAAAGCATGATATCGTAATCAACTGCGTTGAGCCCCCGGAGGGCAAATTCGCCGTTTCCGTCGATTCCGGAAGAGGACATCAGATAAATGCAAAGGAGCGCACATACCGCAAAGCAGACCGCTCCAAGCTGGAGAAAACGGATGCGGTATTGCTTATAAAACTGAAACTGGGTATATTCGTCATAACCGGCGTATTCATCGGTGATGTTTTTTGCGATATAGCCCTTCATGCTGTATCCCTTGACGGGTCTTCCTTCCGAATCAACGTCCGTTGCAGGATAATCCTCCACAACAAGGGTGAATCCGCTCCGGAGGGTTGAATAAACAGTTTTTCCTTCGGAATCGGAAATCACAACCGCAAAGTTGCTGTGTTCCTTGTAATAATCATAATTCTTAAACCCGGCAAGGTCGTTCCAATAGATATATTCCCGGACTTCCGCAAGGTTTTCGTTGACAAAATTTTTGCAGATGGAACTTTCCTCATAGGTAACGGCTCTGTGATAAAGATCCGCATCATAAGCTTCCGCCGCGCAGAAAATGCAGATTCCCAGAACCGGCGCCGCAATGCAGACCAGCACGAAGGAAAGAATTTTCAAAAAAAGGTTTCCGAAAAGTTTTTTCATTTTCCACCCTCCAGTTTATATCCTTTTCCCCAGACGACCTTGAGATATCTCGGGTTCGCCGGGTCGATTTCCAGTTTTTCCCGAAGGTGCCGGATATGCACCGCAATGGTGCCCTCTGCGCCAAGGGGATCGTTGTTCCAGACCGCGGAATAAATTTCCTTTGAGGAAAAAACCTTTCCCGGGTTTTTTACAAAAAGCCGGAGAATATCAAATTCCGTCGGGGTAAGGGAAATGGGTTCGCCGTTCAGAAGAACGGTTTTTCCTTCGTCATCAAGCTCGATTCCGCCGACGGTGATGACGTCCTCCTTCTTTTCCATTCCGCCGAAATATGCATAGCGCCGGAGCTGGGCCTTTACCCTTGCAATTACCTCCAGCGGGTTGAATGGTTTTGTTATGTAATCATCCGCGCCGGCGGTAAGACCGAGGATCTTATCGCTGTCCTCGCTTTTTGCGGAAAGAAAAATAACCGGCGCGTTGGAATTTTCGCGGATTTTTGCCGTTGCGGAAACTCCGTCCATTTTCGGCATCATAATATCCATTAAAATAAGGTGGATTTCGTTTTTCGAAATCACCTCAAGCGCTTCGGCGCCGTTTTCCGCTTCAAAAATCCGGTAGCCTTCGCCGGAAAGATATATTTTAAGGGCATTACGGATATCCCTGTCGTCATCGCAGATCAGAAGATTATACATTCAATCGCCTCCTCTGCCTATATCATAACAGCAAAAACCTTAAGATTAAAGTGGTAAAATTATTAAGATTTTATTAAGATTGTTAAAAAACGCAATTTTATCCCAATTCCGCCGGGTTGAACAGCCTTCCCGGAGTGGTAAAGGGATTAACAGATAACCCGGAGGGTCGGCTCCCTTGTGCAAAGGGAGCTCCCGACGAAGTCGGGTGAGGGATTGTAATCCCATCCCGTTAGAAAACGGAACGGTCAAGACCGTTCCCTACTGTGGAGCGGCAATGTCAAAAAAGGAGAACGGATTGCCACGCCTTCTTCAAAGGCTCGCAATGACAGACCAATGTCATTCTGAGCGAAGCGAAGAATCCGTTTCCTCAACAAAACCGGTCGGGGATTATCCCTCCTCCACCATCTCCGATGGTCCCCCTTCTCCTCTGAGGAGGTAACCGTCCTCCGTAAAAATGAAAAAGGCAAAATCCGCCTCCCTGATATCGGATGCTGAAAAACAAAAACCGGCGACCCGCAAAGGCCGCCGTTTTATAAAAATCATATTTATTCTTTTCCGAACCGGGAGTTCCGCAGGAAAAGCTGAACAAGGATGAACGGCAGAATGCAAAGCAGAATCGTCCTTCCGGTTCCGCTGAGGGGAACAAGCATAAAAATTTCGCCGAAAAGGGAAATCGCTCCGGAAAAAATTGCGGTGCAGACGCAGATGAGCACCGCCTTGAACTTATTGAGCGGAAGGCACGCGCAAAGAAGAGTCATAAGGCTTGCCCCGCCGGTAAAAACTGTGCAGATTGTGGAAACTTCCTCCGCCGGAAGACCAAGCTTTCCGCCGATGATGAGCACCGCCATGACGCCGCCGAAGATGGTTGCTGCGCCGGCAATTGCCCTTTTGAGCACCGTGCTCATAAAATGCTTCGGCACCCGATTGAAGTTCGGTTCAAGAGCAAGAAAGATTCCCGGAAGCCCGGATGCAACAACTCCGATGAGGGTAAGCTGGATGGGCGCAAAGGGATATGCGAAAGGCAGGAACAGAAGAACCGCCGTCAGCGCAAAGGTATAAATTGTTTTCACAAGGAAAATCGAAGCCGCGCGCTGGATGTTGTTGATTACCCTTCTGCCTTCGAGCACCACTTCCGGCATTGCGGAAAAATCCGAATCCAGAAGAACAAGCTGAGCAGCATGGCTTGCCGCCTGAGCACCGGAAGCCATTGCAACGGAGCAGTCCGCATCTTTCAGTGCGAGCACGTCGTTGACTCCGTCGCCGGTCATGGCAACGGTGTGCCCGCCGGACTGGAGAGCCTTTATGATGACGCGCTTCTGTTCCGGGCTGACCCTTCCGAAAACGACCGTTTTTCCCGCAGCGGCGGAAAGTTCCTCATCGGAAAGTGCGGAAGCATCAGCAAAATTTTCCGCGCCGGGAACTCCGGCCTTCTTTGCAATGGCGGAAACCGCCGCAGGATTATCGCCGCTGATGACCTTTATTGCAACGTCGTTTTTGCGGAAATATTCAAAAGTTTCCGCAACATTCGGCCGGATTTCGTCTTCAATGAGTATAAAACCAAGCGGTTTTTCCGCTTTGTATAATTTTCCGTCAAATTTTCCGGCGCAAAGAGCCAGAACACGGGTTCCGTCTGCGGAATATTCCGCCGCCTTTGCGGCAATTTCCGGGAATTTTCCGCCGGTAACAAATTCCGGAGCACCGAGCATATAGCATCCCTCATCGCCGAAATCCGCCGCAACGTATTTGTACGCGGAAGAAAATGGAAGGATGCTTCTTGCCGTTTTTTCGATGGGATTGCGGCTTCCGAAAGCCTCAGCAATTGCCTTCGCGGTGGCGTTGTCCGCCGGAACAGCGGTATAGATTTCTGCCGCAAGTGCGCCGATATCATCGCCGCAAAAGCTTACGGTGCCTTTTATTTTCATTCTTCCGCTGGTGATTGTACCGGTTTTATCAAGGCAGAGCACATCCGCTCTTGCAAGGGATTCCAGGGAATAGAGCTGCTGGGTAAGGGTGCGCTTCTGAGCAAGGCGAACAACTCCGACGGCAAAACTCATGCTCGTGAGAAGATAAAGCCCGTCCGGAATCATTCCGACCATCGCTGCGACGGTCGGAATCATGGAATCAGCGTAGGAAAGTCCCCGTTCAGCAAAATGGTTGTAAAACGTGAGCACGCCCATGGGCACGATGAAAACCGTTACGGTTTTGATGATGTTCATTATCGTGGTTTTGAGCACGGACTTTGCGGTTCCAAGCTTTTTTGCCTCTGCGGTGAGTTTTTCAGCATAGCTTTCCGCACCGACGGCAGTCAGAACAACCGCCGCTTCGCCGCTTATAACAAAGCTTCCGGAGAAGAGTTTATCCCCGGAAGCCTTTAAAACCGCATCGCTTTCGCCGGTGATAAGACTTTCGTTAAGCCTTGCCTCTCCGTTGAGCACGGTTGCGTCAGCGGTGATCTGGTCACCGGCTCCTATGAGCACCACGTCACCGAGGACCAGCTCCCTGCAGGGCAGAACAACCTCTTTTCCGTCACGGATAACCCTTGCGGTGGGTGCTGTGAGCACCGAAAGACTGTCAACGGTCTTTTTTGCCCGCAGTTCCTGAATGGTTCCGATGAGGAAATTGGATATAACAACGCCCATGAAAAGCATGTTGCGGTAGCTGCCCGTTGTGATAACAAGTACCGCGAGCACAAGATTGAGCATGTTATAAAACGTAAAGAGGTTGGAAAGCCAGATCTGCTTTGTTGTTTTCGAAGCGGAGGAAGGGGAAACGTTCGCCTTTCCTTCGGCGGCAAGTTCTGCCGCCTTTTCGCTTGAAAGAGCCGGCCAGCCCGGGTCAATTTTCAAAATATCACTGCCTTTTTATGCAAGATTGAACTTGCTGAAGAGTTTGTGGATTCGTTTATAAACAATATAGGTAACAACTCCGTTGATGCCGGCTTTTACAAGGTTGAAAAGAAGAATGAAAGGCATAAGGCTTGTTACGGTGCTTTTTGCAATTTCCATTTCAAGTCCGACCATTGCATTGAGATAAATGGGAGTAAGCGCAAGGTTTGCCGGATACATAACAGCTACCATGGAAACAATTCCGCAGGCGATTGCGATAAGAGCGCCTTTTTTGGTCTTGTTGCGTTTATAAATTGTTCCGGCAACAAGGGTAAAAGCTCCGGTTGCAATGGTGTGCATAACAATTCCATAAACGCCGCTGTGGGCGGAAACGGTCATTCCCTGAATTACCGAAACAAGAACGGTGAGAACAAATCCCCATACAGGTCCGAAAAGGAATGTACCAATAAGTATCGGAATATCTGCCGGATCATATTCGAGGAAAGAAACCTGGCCGAAAATAGGGAAGTGGATAAATGCAACCAGAACAATGGAGCAGGCCGCAAGTACGCCGAGAGTTGTGAGTTTTTTGGTGGTCATGTTTTTCATAATAATACCCCTTCTTTTTTAAAATAGTATGAACAGTTTCTTAAAAGAAAGGCAAAATCGCAAAAAGAAATGCTCCGCACAAATTCTGTACGGAGCACAAATTTCTTTACGCAGTTTCGCCATCCGGACTGAACGCAAATTTGCGCACACCGTCGGTACGGGATTCTGACCCGTTCTTGCCAAAAGGCTCTCGGACTTATCGGATAAAACCGCTTCACCGCCGGTAGGGAATTTCACCCTGCCCCGAAACTATTTAATTGTTATATAGGAAAGAAGAAATTATTCTTCGTCTTCCTCTTCTTCTTCGTCCATATCGAATTCGAGATGTTCGCCGCAGTTGGGGCAATCCATTTCGCCTTCGTCAACGATGCAGCCGTCGATGCAGATAACTTCGCCGCAAGCAGGGCATTCTACTTCGTAAAGATCTTCGTCGTCGTCGCAGCAGCAGTCGCAGTCGTCATCGTCACAGCAGCAATCGCAATCGCAGTCATCGTCGTCGAATTCATAATAATCGTTTTCAAGAGCTTCAAGGTCTTCGTCGATGAGTTCAACCTGTTCGCCGACTTCTGCAAGAGCGTCCTGAACGTCTTCTACGTCGTATGCGAGATCTTCGAGGATGTCAACGATAGCGTTGAGAACTTTATCGTCGCAGTTGAGACCTTCCATAAGTCCTTTGAGATGTGCAACTTTTTCAGCAATAGTCATGATTTTTCTCCTTTGCCAATAACGGCTGTTTAAAAATGGTTTTAAAATTATGCTCTTCCGATGTATTCACCGGTTCTGGTGTCAATCTGGATTTTGTCGCCTTCGTTGATGAAAAGCGGAACTTTAACCTGCGCGCCGGTTTCAACGGTTGCGGGTTTGGTAACGTTGGTTGCGGTATCGCCTTTAACGCCGGGTTCGGTTTCGGTAACTTCAAGGGTTAAGAAGTTGGGAGCTTCGAGACCGAAAACTTTGCCTTTATAAGAAAGGATACGGCAAACGTCTTCTTCTTTGCAGAATTTGAAGGAATCGCCGAGAAGAGCTTCTTCGATCGGGAT
>JAFQBT010000008.1 GCA_017399625.1 Oscillospiraceae bacterium | reverse complement strand
CCAAACTTATAATACATTGTTGGATACACTTCCTCACAGGGAATTGATTTGTGGTTTTCTCTCAGGTAAGGATGAGATTTTAAATTGGGAGTCATCTGACCTGTTCCAGTTTTGTCATGACACCACACCAATCAAGGGAAGCCTTGACGAGGTGATGGCAGTTGTTGACGAAAGTGCTGTGAACCGAGCAATCAAAATCGGTGCCTGCAACATATTTCACGGGTGTGTTCACAATATGCTCCATGAAAAGAGCGAGGACATTTTGCGGGGACTGTATAAATCTGCCTCTTTCGTTGTGCAGGCAATTTCTTTTAAGCAAACAGGAAACTACATCAGCCATCAAAAAGAATTGCTCAAAGTTGTATCTTCTGATGAACGGGTCATTGTCGAAACCTTCTTGAAATTGAAAAATGGCGGAGCGGTAGATTTCAATTTGATGTCCGAAATATTGTTTGCTTGGTCAAAGAAATGGATTGCTGATAATAGTTAAGCCAATTCCAATTTGACAAACTGTTTAGCGTAGTTTCAGTCCCAAAAGAGAGTTTCACTTCCCGCTTAATAGTTTCATTTTTTGAGTGAAACCTTTTGAAACCATATGAAACCGTATCATTATTGTCAAAACACTTCAGCTGAAAAGCAGCAGACAAAATGTCTGCTGCTTTTTTGTTTTTATTCATGTATCTCAAGCGGAAGTCCGTCTGGATCCTTGAAAAAAGTTGCTCTTCCGCCTGTAAAGGTATCTATCCTTACAGGTTCGCAGACTATGCCTTTTGCCTCCAGTTCCCTAATCGCAAGGTCGAAATCCTCGACTTTGAAGGCAAGATGGCGCAAACCGTAGCTTTCCGGCGAAGGTCTTTCGGGATGTCCCTTCATAATAAAAAGTTCTATTTCAGTTTCATCGTTAAGTTTGAGGTCGATTTTCCAATCGTCCCTTTCCGGGCGGTAATTTTCCCGGATTATTTCAAAACCAAGCTTGCTGACATAAAAATCAAGCGCTGAATCTTTATCGGAGCAGATTATTGCAATATGGTGGATAAGGTTCATTAAAGATCGCTCCTTCCGGCGGTTTTATTGATTTTATATTACCACAAAAAGAAGGCGGGAGCAATCTCCCACCTTCTTTTTTATGCGTTCCTCATCTTCGCCGGTCTTTCGCCGAACTGTTTTGCAAAGGCTCTTGAAAAGCCGCTTTGGGTTTCAAAACCGTATTTCAGCGCAACATCAAGGGTCGGCTCACCTTTTTCAATATCGTTTTCAGCAAGTTCAAGTCTTTTTTCCCGGACGTAGCTCATAAGGCTTTTTCCCGTTTCTTCCTTGAAAACCCGGCAGAAATGGAAAACGGAATATCCCGCAAAGGCGGCGATTTTTTCCGCGGATAGATTTTCGGAAAGATGCTCCTTTATGTATTTTTTCGTTTTTTCAATGCTCGCGGTGTAATCCATTTATATGGACCTCTTTTCTGGAAAAATTCGGGAGGTCGGCGCAGAAAAGCGGAGTGAGAATAACCTTTCCGCGCCGGCAAAAATGGCAGTTGTATGATAAATATTTAAAAAAAGCAAAAACGGACTTTTCCGGATTCGGAAAAGTCCGTTTTTGCTTAAAAAAATCGGGCTGCCAGTTAACCGACAGCCCTTTTGTTATTGCTTATAAAATCCGTGGACTCCCCTTAACCCGAGAAAAATGATCTTACGGAAATTATCCTGACTTATGCTTCATCCTCCGAAGGCGCCTTCCCATTTTTTCAACAGTGGCACAATGCCCTCTTCGTCGGCAAATACAGTTGAGGTAACAGTAACGGATTCTCACCGTTTTCCCTTTCGCAAAATTGCGAAAGCCGTTAAGGCAACCATAAGACCCACGCTATTCACTTTTCAAACTGCAATTATATTTTATCATTGCATTGTGTTTTGTTCAAGTCCGGATTTGCTGAATTAAAGTTCCGGAACCTTTTTCGGCATTTTTTCGCTTTCAACAACCGTCACCATATCACAAAGCGCTTTCAGTTCATCGGAGGCATAGCGCCCGGTGAAAACAAGTTCAGTTCCCGGAGATTTAAGAGCAATAAGCTCTTTGACATCGTAGATCGTGATAAGTCCGAAATACATGGGGATTGTGATTTCATCAAGAACGACAAGACCGAAATTTGCGCTTTTAAGCGCCTGTTTCGCCCTTTCAAGACCTTTTTTTGCGCAGTCGAGATCGGTTTTATCCGGTTCTCTTCCGGCAATGCAGCCTGTTCCGCAGCCGAACTGGGCGGTTACGATTCCCGGAATCGCCTTGCGGAGCGCCATGATATCGCCTTTTGGGTCATCCTTGATGAACTGTCCGACAAAAACGCGTCTTCCCTCGCCCGCAACTCTCAATGCAAGACCGAGGGACATTGTTGTTTTTCCTTTTCCGTCGCCGGTATAAAGTCTTACAATGCCTTTATTCAGGATAACGCGCCTCCTTCACAGATTTTTACAAATTAAATATACACCAATCCGGCGGAAAATTCAAGGTTTTTTATAGACCGGTTTTATAAGTTTTTCCGCGGCTTTAAGGAGCTTGAAATCCGCCTTTGCCATTTCGATATTATCCCCTTCGTGGAGGCAGGGACGCAGAGCTTCCGCAACTTTCGGAAAAAATTCCTCCCGCTTTCCGTCAAAATCTATCACGATAAAAAGATGGGGCGAAATTTCGCTGTCCTTTTGTCCCCAGAGGATATATGCGGAATAGACATTTTCGCATCCGGAAAGATAATTCCGGAGCGCCGCGGCAATGCTTTCCGGAATGAATGAAGGCTTCATAAGCCGGAGCTCACCCTGTTTTTTCTCGGTGGCTTTTCCGCCGTTGCGCTGGAAAATCATGGATTTCCCGTGGGGGTTGATGATGATTCCGTTTATCTGTCCTTCGCTTCTTTTAACGATTTCGTCGATTCTTGAAAAAGGCATGATAATTGCTTTATCCTTCGGAAGGGGACTTTTCTCAAAGGCGGCAAAGCTTGAAAAAATCGGGAGCAGTTTTCCTTTATCTTTCACGTCCAGAAGCGGAATATTGGTCGGTTTATCTCTGTACGGAACGAGGAAATTTGCAATTTCCACCTTTCCGAAAAAATCCCGAAGAAGCTGCGGATCCGGATTTGCGGCAAAAGTATCTGCGGCAGAATCCACTTCCAGTCCGCTTTCAAAATTCGTAATATCGGTGCTCATGGAAAAATCACTTCCTTTTCTGCTTCGGTTTTTCTGATTTCATCAAGGAGTTTCTGCATATCCGGAGGAAGGGGGCTTTCAAAACCGAGCACCGCTTTGGAAATGGGATGCTCAAAAACCATTCTGCTCCTGTGGAGCGCCTGGCGGTCTATATGCTCAAGGCTTCCTCCATAAAGTTCATCCCCGCAGAGAGGGTGACCGATATATGCAAAATGCACCCTTATCTGGTGGGTTCTTCCGGTTTTCGGACGGACGCGCACCGCCGTGAGCACGCCGTTTGTTGCGATGGTTTCGTATTCGGTGACGGAGGGCTGGCCGGTTTCGGCAATAAAGCTTTTATGCACCGCCGGATCGCTGTCATCGATGGGTGCATCGATGATCCCGGAGGATTCTTTGAGCACGCCTTCGACTATTGCGATATATTCCTTTTCGCCGCCGTTTTTCGTGAGCACCGCCGCCGCATGGGAATGCCTTCCGATAACTATTATTCCGGAAGTATCCATATCAAGCCGCCCCACAACATGGAATTTTGCGTTTCCGTAACGGGCGGCACAATAGTTTGCAACGGTGTCGGTCTGGTGGTTTTTGGAAGGATGCACCGGCATACGCACCGGTTTATCGAAAACGACTATATCTTCATCCTCATGGAGTATGGTGATTTCCAGTTCCGGGTTAGGGGTAAAAAAGCTTTCCGATTCCGGGATATATGCTCTGAGCACGGAGCCGGCTTTTATTCTGTCGATGGTGCGGATCGGAACGCCGTCCATAAGAAGTGAATTTTCCGTATGGCGCATTTTTACGATCAGAGCATAGGAAAAATTCTGGCAGTAGCGCAGATAGTGATAGGCCTGTTTTCCGTCGTGCTCGGCGGTAACGTTAAAAACAAGTTCGCGCATTTTTCCATTGCTCCTTTCCAAAAATTACGGCGGGAGTTTTCTCCCGCCATACTTTAAAATTTTTTATTTTTTGAGGAGGTCGCGGATTTCCATGAGAAGTTTTACTTCGTCGGAAAGCTCCGGTTCCTTTTCTTCCTCTGCTGCTGCGGCGGCTGCGGCAGCTGCTTCTTCCTCGGCTTTTTTCTTTGCCTCAGCCTTTTCCTTTGCTGCGTTGAAGGTTTTCACGATGAGGAAAACGACGAACGCAATGAGGATGAAATCGATTACGGTGGAAATGAAAGTTCCGATTGCCATTACAACCGCGGGAGTTGCAACTTCGCCCGCTTCGTCAAGGACTTCGGGAGAAAGAACGATGTTCATTTCGGTAAGGTCAACATCCCCGATTATCCAACCGATGAAGGGCATGAAAACATCGTTTACAAGGGATGTGGTAATTTTTCCGAAAGCGGTTGCGATGATAACACCGACAGCCATATCAAGGACGTTGCCCTTTGCGATAAAAGTTTTGAATTCTTCGATAATTTTTTTCAAAATCTGTCATCCTTTCCGATATAAATCAATGTTTTTTCCATGTTGTAGGCATAAAGAGAATCAGCATCGGGAAAATTTCGAGCCTTCCGGTAAGCATTAAAAGCGAAAGGAAAAGTTTTTCGGCTCCGCTGAATAATGTATAAACCCCGCTGTGACCGACATTTCCCAAAGCGGGACCTACGTTGTTAAGGCATGAAAGAACAGCGCTGAACGCGGTTTCATAATCGTGTCCCATAATCATAATCGAGATACTTGAAACGGCAAGAATTACGAAGAACGCGCTCATATATACCATTATAAAGCTTCTTGTTTCTTTGTCAACAAATTTGCCTTCAAATTTTATTGTAGTAACTTCGTGGGGATGGGCAAGGCGGCGGGATTCCTTACGGAGCATTTTGAAAGTCATAATAATTCGGCTTA
This sequence comes from Oscillospiraceae bacterium, assembly GCA_017399625.1. GTDB lineage: Bacteria > Bacillota > Clostridia > Oscillospirales > Ruminococcaceae > UMGS1668. The sequence continues at coordinate 4,653 of JAFQBT010000008.1, read as the reverse complement.
TTTTAATACCGCCGGCGGTTGAACCGGCACAGGCACCTGTAAAAAGAAGCACCAGAATTACGGAATGGCAAAGCATCGGCCAGTTCATAAATTCAACGCCTCCAAAACCGGTTGTGGAAATTATCGCACCTGTTTGGAAAAACGCCTTTCTTATTGCAACGCCGAAATCTCCGTAATATTCTGTCGCATTTATTCCCATTATTACTGTGCTTACGGCAACTATTGCAATGAAAACCCTAAGTTCTTCACTTTTAAAAACAATTTTGAAACGGCGGAGAAGCATAAGGTAATAGAGGTTGAAGTTGATTCCGAAAGCAAGCATAAATATCGCAACGACCCATTCGACATAAGCGCTGTTATACGCGGCAATTCCGGCATCACGTACGCTGAATCCGCCTGTTCCGGCGGTTGACATTGCGGTTGTAACCGCATCAAAAACTGGCATTCCTCCGAAAACAAGCAGAACCGCTTCGATTAAGGTAAGCGCTGTATAAATTCCGTAAAGAATATGGGCGTTTGAACTGGCTTTCGGAGTGATTTTACCTACAGTAGGTCCCGGAACTTCTGCCCTCATAATATAGAGCGAATGTCCTTCTGAAAACTGGGTAAGCATAAGGAGAAACATAATTATTCCCATACCGCCTATCCAATGGGTGAAGGCACGCCAGAAAAGGATTCCCTTCGGGAGAGATTCAACAGATTCAAGAATTGTTGCTCCGGTTGTTGTAAAACCGGAAACCGTTTCGAAAATACAGTCGATGAAAGACGGAATCGCCCCGCTCAGATAAAAAGGCATTGCGCCGAAAAGCGAAACAAGAATCCATCCGGCCGCAACGGCAATATAGCTTTCCCTTGCAAAAACAAGGTCATATTTCGGTTTTTTAAGACCAAAGAGCATTGCTGTACAAAAAGCTGCAAGAATGCTCCATACAAAAGGCATCAGCACGCCGTTTTCTCCGTAAAAAAGAGAAACAAGAAGCGGAAGAACCATAAAAGCGGATTCCGCCATCAGTATCATGCAGATGATATAGCGAATCATTTTATAGTTCATATTTACCTCATTATATCATTAAGTTCTTCAACTGCCGCAATTTCGGAGGTTATTACAACGACCGAATCGCCTTTCCGGATGCTGTCGAAACCGCCGGGAATAATCGCTTTTCCCTGGCGGACTATTGCGGCGATAAGGATATTTTCCTTTATAGGAAGGTCCTTCAGCTGGATGCCGATATATTTTTCGTCGTCACGGACGATGAATTCCAGCGCTTCAATCCGGTTATCAACAATACGGCGGAGGGATTCCACCTTGTTCTTACTGTAAGAATTCTGAACCGCGCGGACATAGGAGCTTATGCGCTCGGCCGTAATAAGCTTCGGCGAAATTACGCTTTCGATTCCGCTGCTTTCGATAACTTCCGGGAAGGAAAGATGGTGAACTTTTGTTATAACCTTTTCAACGTTTTTTGTTTTCGCGTACATTCCGTAGATGATGTTCATTTCATCAAGTCCGGTAAGAGCCACAAAACCGTCAAAATCCATGATTCCCTCCTCGAGGAGAAGGTCGTTTTCCGTTGCGTTTGCACAGACTATCGAAGCTTTCGGAAGCATTTCCGAAAGTTCATCGCAGCGCTTCGGGTTCTGCTCTATTATCTTGACCGCGATGTTCATATCAATAAGCTGGTCTGCAAGATAATATGCGATCATCGAACCGCCGACTATCATAACGCTTTTTACCGGACGGCGGAAGTTTCCGATGGCGATGAAGAAATCGTGTATGTTCTTCGGAGAAGCGGTGATGTTTATCTTATCCCCTTCCCGAAGGACAAAATCGCCTTTAGGAATTGTGATATCGTCGCCCCGGCGGACTGCGCAGATGAGCACTTTTATTTTATATTTTGTATAGATATCCCTGAGGGAAAGGTCCTTCAGCGGACAGTCTTTTCCGACGGTATATTCAACAAGTTCAACGTGACCGCGGCAGAAAAGTTCGACGTCGTTTGCGGAAGGAAAACGGAATATCCTCGAAATTTCGTGGGCGGCGGAAAGTTCCGGGTTTACGATCATCGAAAGGCCCAGTTCCTCCTTCATAAGCTCCAGCTGGTTGCGGTATTCCGGGTTTCTTACCCTTGCGATGGTTTTTGAAGCGCCGAGCTGCCTTGCGATAAAGCAGGAAAGGATGTTGACTTCGTCCGCAGAGGTTGCGGCGATTACAAGGTCGGAATCCGTAACTTCAGCCTCCGCAAGATATTCCTTCGAAGCACCGTTTCCGCAAAGGGTCATGATATCTATTCTGTTCTGGAGAAAGTCGAGTCTTTCCTGGTCCTTGTCCATAACAAGGACCTCGTGTCCTTCTTTAACAAGCTGGGAAGCAAGGGTGCTTCCTACTTTTCCGGCACCGATTACAACAATTTTCATCGTTTAATGTCCTTTCGGATTTTTTTACATTCTTTCAAAATCAAATGGTTTATATTCTTTCGAAGCCTCGCCGCTGTTATCGATTATTTTCTTTACAACTGCAGGAACGCCGGCAACAAGGGCGTTTTCCGGAACGTCTTTTGTTACCACCGCACCGGAAGCGACAACTGCGCCTTTTCCGATGGTGACACCGGGATTAATGAAAGCGCCTCCGCCGATCCAGACGTTATCGCCGATGGTTATGGGGAACGCAAGTTCCTCGCCGTTATCGTTGATTCTTTCGCAGGCTTTTATCGGGTGGGTTGCAGTGCAAAGGGTAACGCAGGGACCTATCATTACGTTATCTCCGATTGTTACGGCGCAGGAATCATAAATCGTGCAGTTGAAATTGCAGTAAAAATTATCCCCTACGGAAATATTGGAACCCTGGTTGCACTTGAATCCGTTTTCAACGGAAACGTTTTTTCCGGTTTTTGCGAAGAGCTTTTTTATAAATTCAGTTCTTTTTTCATATTCGGAATAGGGAATATTGTTATATTCGGTACATTTATCCCTTGCTTCAAACATTTCCTTAAGGAAGCTTGTTGCCTGGAACATCATTCCGGCATCGCGTTTTTCAATTTCCGTCATGGCGCACCTCTTATATCTTTTTATACATAGGATATGATACACCTTTTCATAATCAAAAACAAGCATATTTTGGAAAGGCTTTTGCGCATAATTACCTTTGCGCTCTGGGTTCGGTTGACAAAAACTGCTTTTTTTATTATATTATATATGTGAAAATTTGTTTTACTATAAAAGGTGTTTCAATACCAGAGAAAAGGAGAACAAAATGTCCAACGGCACAAGAATCGATCCGGAAGAACGCGAACCCCGCGCCATAAAAATCCGCCAGCCGAAGCACACCGGAAGAAAGATTTTTCTTTCCGTTCTCGGTGTTTTATGCGCCGCGGCCGTAATCGGTGCAGGCGTTTTCGCCTATGTTAATTTCGGTGATTATTTTGAATTTGATAAATTCGGAAAAACCGAGGAGGAATCCCAGAGTTCCGAAAGCGAAATTTCCGAAGAATCCGAACCGGAAGAACCGGTTGTTCCGGAAGAACCGGAATCCGTTCCCGAATCCTCTTCCGAACCGGAAATTCCGGAGGAACCCATTGTTCCGGAAGAACCGGTTGTTGAGGAAGATCCCATCCCCCGGGATGAATGGTTCATGCTTCTGGTCAACCGTGAAAATCCCCTTCCGGAGGATTTCGGCGTTGAAACCGTCCTCATCGATAACGAAAACCACACCGTGGATTCCAGAATCGCGGAGGATCTTTCCGCAATGATTTCCGCAGGCGAAGCGGAAGGGCTTGATTTCATTTTCTATACCGCCTACCGTTCCGTAAATAAACAGAGGGAGCTTTTTGAAGCCGGAAAAACCGACGCCGCCCCCGGAACAAGCGAACATAACTGCGGTCTTGCGGTTGATATCGGATGCCGCACCGGAGAATTTGATGGTTCGCCGGAGGAAGCATGGCTTCTTGCCCATGCGCACGAATACGGTTTCATCCTCCGCTATCCGGAAGGAAAAGAGGATATCACCGGTTTTTCCCATGAACCCTGGCATTTCCGCTATGTGGGAAAAGAGCAGGCGAAGCTCATTTTTGAATCCGGACTTTGCCTTGAGGAATATCTTGCATAGGAATAATTTTAATAATAAAAAAGCACCCACCGTTTGGGCGGGGTTCGTAAAACAGTTAAATCCGACCTATGGTCACGATCATAGGTCGGATTTTTTTCAATATGCACTGGTTTCGGAAAGGCTCCCTTGTGTAAAGGGAGGCTTTGATGCGGTGCAAAACCGCAAATCGTATAACACACCGATAGGTGTATAGAAGTGCGCCCTTATCAGTTCAACAAATTGGAATTTGTCAAATTTTCATTCTGATTGCTTCCATATTCTTGGCCACATAGTTCCGTTGCTATATAGAACAAAGAAATTGTGGAATTGAGTCTTGTTAAATTCACCGTTTGCAATGATGATTTCTTGAACAACGCCCGATAGTTTTATCATATAGCCCGTTTCTTTATAGCCGTTTCGCAAATAGAAAGCTTTTCGTCTTTTTCTTGTTTCTATGTCGGGGGCGGTTTCATCGCATGGCTCGATGGAAATGATGATTTTCTTTTTAGGATACTTTTTTTGTATTTCTTGCAATATTGTACTGCCATAACCTTTTGAACGAAGCTTTTCAT
>JAFQBT010000087.1 GCA_017399625.1 Oscillospiraceae bacterium | reverse complement strand
TTTATCAATAAGGTTTGCAACCCATTCTGCTACAACTCCCCATGAAAAAACGGACTCCTTTGTGCGTGAAAGGTATGAACCCTCCCACATAAGAAGTCCGTTTTCCTGCGCCACATATCCGATTCTCTGTCCTTCGTGAATGATTTCAGTATATCGAATTGGATATGCGGATTTGATGTATTCGCATCTTTCGTTAAAATCATGATTTGCGTTAAAGAACAGTTCAATTTGAGATTTCTTATATTTGAGGTCATCATCTTTGTTTTTGATGATGGCCATAATCTGTTCTTCATTCAGTAATGGCGGAAGTTCTTCTGTCAGCTTTGAATCAGTTCCGCCATCACTATCTCTTCCGCCGAGGCTTTGATATTGTTCATAAGACCCACCCATTTCATCTGGTCTTTCTCTTTCAGTTCCTCGGTCACTCCCAGATCCTTCTTCATCTGCTTCGTAATCTCCGCTACTCTCTTTTCTGCTGTTCTCTGAATCTCCGCCAGATGGCTGTTCAGTTTCCCGGTGGTCAGGAGGTTGATGAAGTCCGCTTTTCTGTGGTTCCTGAGATAACTGTGGCGGAGTGATGCGTATTTCCCAAGGTGATAGTTCGGTTCCTGTGCCGGAAGAAGGTTCGGAATGTTGTATCCTTGTTCCTCTCTGTATGTGATTTCCATTTTCGTTTCTCCTTTCATTTCTTTTGGTGTCAACCATAGGATATTCATTTGTCCGGTTAAGAGCAAATGTGCGATTTTCTTTTTCAGCCTGCTTTTGCAGGTTGAGTACAGTTTTTGATATGAAATCAAGACACATCTGCGAGATATCTCCGGTGGCTGTTCCGAGGACATTCAGTGTTTGAACGGTGCTGAAATTCTTCACGCATCTGAAATCGTCATCGGTGAAATACTTTTCTGTATCTACTCCGCAACGAGAAAGAAGCATGTATCCGATACTGTTCTGGAGGGCTTCTCTGAAAGTAACTTTAAGGTTCAGTTCATCCAGATCTTCAAGAAAACTGTTTTCTTTGTAGTACTCCAGTCTTTCGAGGTAATCGGACATATTATCTTCAACTGCATTCTTTGCAGCAGAGAGAAGAGCATATCCGAACTCCGTTTTATCTTCGAGCTCACCAAAAGCATTCTCTAAAGTTTCGGTTATGCTTTCTTCAAACTCCGGAATGACCTTCCAGGTTGGAACCGGTCTTGCGAATCTTGCTTCGTGTGTATCAGAAATATCGAAGAAATACCGAAGTCTTCTGCTGCCGGGTTTTTCTTTGTCAAAAAAAGCAATGCCGGTGGATCCTTTATTAACCCACCGGCCGAAAACATTATTCCATTTTTCAATTTCTAACACGGCGGTTGATTCCGGCTTCTGCGCATAGAGAAGAACTTGGTCATCAAAATCTAATCGGAAGTTATATCCTGCGGTTCGCAGGAACTTTTGCCATTCTGCAGGATTTGAAACTTCGTTCAGAGTTTCTCTATACAGGGTTGTTATGAGTTCGTATTTGTTGGGCAAATGTGTAGCTCCTTTCTTTGAAAATAAAAAAACTTCCTTAATAAAATGGAAGTTTTAGTTGAATAATTTAAATCTTTATATATTCTTTTAATTTCTGAGGCATGCAGTTAATTATATGGTTTACAACTTGTTCAGGCTCTTCCTTCATTCCGTGCTTAATCCAGTTAATAAGAAGTTTTTGAGCACCGGCACAGTTGAAACTGATAATTGCAATGTTTTCTTCAGTTAAATCAATACTGTTCTTTTTAAGATAATTGCAATAAAACTCAAACGCACTGTCGTAAAAATAATTTGGAAAACTATTCTGAGTTTCGTAATCTACAATTACAGAAAAATATTTTTTATGTTTAAGGATATACTGCAATAAATCTATTGAATTATCATACAAATTTTTTTCAGAGGAAAAAATTCTGGTGTTTGTTATTTTTACCTGGCGTTCGTAAACAAAGTTCATTAAATCGGCTTTATCGTTAAAATAACGATAAAAAGTTTGCTTTGCTATTCCTGCGGTTTCTATTATCTGTCTAACAGTAATTTTTTCAACCTTATTTGTTTCGCAAAGCTCCATAAAGGTATCTGCTATTGCCTTTTTTGTTAATTCTTTCATAAGTTTTCACCTTCTGAAAAACATTATAACAGAGCAAAAAAGTCACAGCAATAGACTTTTTAAATAAAAGGTCACAATTAGTGACCTTTTGATATTTCTGCTTGTTGAAAAAATAACGCAATAAAATATACTTGAATTACCAAAAGAGAAAGAAGGTATTTATTATGGGTCTTTTAGATGGAAAAGTAATGTTCGTAACTGGTGGCGGCGAAGGTATGGGTCGTGCAGACGTTCTTCTCGCACTTAAAGAAGGCGCAAAAGTAGCTTTTCTTGAATACAACCAGGAAAACGCAAACGGCACAATTGCTGCAGCAAAAGAGCAGGGTCTTGAAGAACCGCTTGTTTTTATGGGCGACGTAAGAACTCCCGGTTTCCTTGAAGGTGCAATTGATGCAACTGTTGAGAAATATGGAAAACTTGATTGTCTTGTAAACAACATTGGCTGTTTCGGAAGCTATTGCGGTGCTGCTGATGTCGATAATGATGAATGGGATAAAATCATGGACCTCAACCTTAAAGCTGTATATCGCGGTTGCCATGCGGCTGTTCCTTATATGATTAAAAACGGCAGCGGTTCCATCGTCAACGTTTCTTCCACCGCAGGTATTCTTCCTACAAAATCCATGGGTGTTTACGGAATTGCAAAACAGGCTGTTAACAAACTTACTCAGGATATGGGTCTTGCATACGGCCAAAACAACATTCGTATAAACTGCATCGCTCCCGGCCTTATCGTTACTCCTCTCGAAGAATCTTCTCCTAAGGATTATGCAGATGCTCTTGCATCAGTAATTCCTATGCAGCGTAGAGGTCATGCAAGTGAAATCGCAAACGCTGTTGTATGGATTTCTTCCGACAAAGCAAGCTACGTAAACGGTCAGATTCTTGGCGTTGACGGCGGTCTTTCCGTTTACAACGCATACTAATTTGCATTACAGACAAAAACCTTTATTATACCCCCAACAAAGCAGGACGACATTTTTCTTGTCGTCCTGCTTTTTATCTCTCCATTTCTTTATTCTTTTTCTGTTTGGGAATATCAAATCCGTAAACCTTTGCGATTTCATCACCGAGCCTTCTGGTAATTCGTGTTATGTCTGCTCTTGTAGCAGTACCTTCATAAATCTTTTCTTTCAGACGGTCTTTCTGGTAATCCGAAACACCATCTTTGTAAATTCGATAAAGATAATGGTTTGTTCCGTCGTGGTGGATTGCATCGCATCGGAAATCACCGTTTTTATCGACATACCATGTGGCGTAATCCATATCGGTATAAAGGCAGTCGGAGATATTGCCGCTTTCAATTTCTTTGTATCCGGAAAACCTTCCGTTCCATCTGCCTATGTCTGCAATAACTAGAATAGGTCCGTTTAATTTTATATTGAGGTTACAGCGGTCATCATCGAGATAATCGTTGTTTGTTTCATACATTTTCTCAATTCGTTCTTCTTCGGAAAGTTCCGGATAGTATTCTTCCATCTCGTATTTCCAATCATCATAGTCAAGATTTACGTTGCTCCAGATGATGTGCTTTTTATCGTTCACCGTTCTTCACCTCGCTTCCGGTTATTTGAACGATTCTTTATTTGTTTTTCCTGTTGCTGTTGGATGTCAAGTTCTTTTCCAGCTCTTTCAACCAGATCTCGTACCGCTGTTTTTCTGTCCATGAAGTAATGTCCCCAGAAATAATTGTCATTTCCGGTACATTCCCATGTTACATATGGAGTAGCAGCTTCAGGATGTTCGCCGAGAACAAACTCAATGTTTCCAATGTGAATTGTGTCAGTTATGATATATCCTGCATTTTGTCGTTGGTACATAAACACACCACCTTTCAGATTAATTATGTAATTGATTGACTGCTGTAAAATGCTGTGATAATATTTTAAATATAATATGTTATGGAAGTGATTTAATGCCGCTTTTGCTTGTAAGAAACGATATAACAAAAATGGAATGCGATGCCATAGTAAACGCCGCAAATAACGGTCTTCGCGGTGGTGGAGGTGTTGACGGCGCAATTCACCGTGCCGCAGGAATCGGTCTGCTTGCGGAATGTATCACTCTCGGAAAATGTGAAACCGGGAAAGCCAAAGTTACAAAAGGATATAAGCTTCCATGCAAATATGTTATCCATGCTGTCGGACCCATCTGGAAAGACGGTGAACACGGAGAAGAGGAACTTCTTCGCAGCGCATATAATGAAAGCCTTGCCATAGCGCTTGAAAAGGAATGTGAAAGCATTGCTTTCCCATTGATTTCCGCAGGAGCTTACGGTTACCCGAAAGATAAAGCAATGAAGGTTGCTCTTAATTGCTTTAGCGAATTTCTTCTTGAGCATGATATGCTCATCTATCTTGTAATCTTCGATAAGGAGAGCACCACCCTCGGCGAAAAGCTTTTCCCGAACATCGCAAAATACATAGATGATAATTATATCGGCATAAAACAGGTTATGGCGGAGAAACACAGAAGAGAGGAATTCGAGGATTATTCAAATCTTTCCATTCCTTTCAATTTCGGCGAAGCTAAATCCGATATGGAAATGCCGCGAATGATGATGCCCTGCGCTTCCTGTTTTGAAGAAGCGGAGCCGCAGGCAGCTCTTGAAACAGATCTTTCTCTGGAATATCTTGTTTCGATGGTAGATGAAGGTTTTTCCGAAATGCTTTTGCGAAAAATTGATGAAAAGGGTATGACTGATGCAGAGTGCTATAAAAAAGCTAACATCGACCGCAAACTTTTTTCAAAAATCCGCAACAACCCGGGATATCACCCGAAGAAGAAAACCGCCCTTGCCTTTGCAGTTGCGCTTGAACTTCCTTTTAAAGAAGCTGAAGAAATGCTTCTCAAAGCCGGTTATTCCTTTACAAAATCCAGCAAATTCGATATCATCGTCGAATACCACATCAAAAACGGTATCTACGATATTTTAAAGATAAACGAAGCTCTTTTCTCCTTTGATGAGGATTTGCTCGGTCCTTAAAAATGTCGCTTTTTTTGCGACCATATCTTTCCTGAAATAATGTAAAATGCAGTTGTAAACAAAAAGCAGCTGCATTTTTTATTTTCAGGAGGTAACATTATGAAAAACAACATCACCGAACTCGTATTTATTCTTGACAGAAGCGGTTCTATGTGCGGACTGGAAAACGACACCATCGGAGGCTTCAACTCCGTTTTAAAGGAACAGAAAAACGCCGAAGGAAAAGCCTTCGTCACCACCGTTCTTTTCGACCATGAGATTCTTACGATTCACGACAGAATCGATATCGAAGAAGTAAAACCCATTACAGAAGAGGATTATCAGACCAGGGGAACCACCGCACTTATCGATGCAATCGGTTACTCCATCGACCACATTGATTCTATTCATAAGTACATCCGCAAAGAGGACGTTCCTTCCAAAACAATGTTCGTAATAATCACCGACGGTTACGAAAACGCAAGCCACCGCTATACTTCCGATAAAGTCAAAAAATCCATCGAAAAACATAAAAAGCACGGCTGGGAATTTGTTTTTATCGGAGCGAACATCGACGCTGTTGAAACAGCGGGTCATTTCGGAATCGGAGCCGACAGAGCAATCAACTATTGCTCCGATAATATCGGAACCGGAAAAGTTTATGACGCCGTTGCAAAGGCAACCGTTGCCATGAGATGCTGTAGCGAAGAAACCTTTGAGGAAGAAATGTGTGCTTCCTTTGCAGAAGTGAATGCAGATTTCAACAAAAGAGGAAAGAGATAATTACATAGTCAAAGGCGGCAGAATTAACTGCCGCCTTTTGTTTACTTATCGTCTTCCGAATAGTGGAAAACAATTACTGCCATCATTACCGCAAAAAGAGAAAGAAAAAGCGTAAATCTGTCATCCATTACTGATTAAACTTTTTCTTTTTGTATGCGATATATCCGCTTGCTACTGCGCCTGCACCGAATACGATCATTGAAGCGAGCCAAAGTCCCGGCATTCTGGTGTCACCGGTCTTCGGAGTTTCACGGAGTACGTTGTGCATCTCTACTACGGTGGTTGCATCAGCAGTTACATTTGCGGTTTTAGCTGCCGGCATAATGTAGTTGGAGGAAGCTCCGTTTGCAATTTCGCTGATGGTGTAGGTTCCAAGACGGATATCTTCGATGAAGATTTCACCATTTTTATCTGTGGTGAAGGTTTCATCATAACCGTTTTCGGAGGTTACTCTGAAGGAGAAACCTTCAACTTTGCCGTCAGAAGAAGTTTTTACGATCTTGAGAGAACCGGACTGAGATACGTTTACAAAACCTTTGCCGGCTTCGTTTTCAACTACTACGGTTTTGCCGTTTTCGGCAATTTCAAAGTAGTATGCGTTGGAATCAAGAATGAAACCTTTAGGTGCAACGGTTTCTTTTACAAAGTATCCGCCATAAACAAGACCGGACATGCTGTAGACACCTCTTTCAGATTCGGTGAGTTTTCCAAGGAGAGTATCGTTTGCATCGAGTTTTTTGTCGTTGTTAGTATCAACATAAACTTCGAATTCAGCGCCGGTGAGTTTGTTTTCGGGGAAGTCTTTATCAACTTTGGTGAGCTGAACAGTTCCTTTGATTACCTGTTCTGTTACTGCAAGGGATTCGGTGTTTTTCTCAATAGTATAGTTGTCAGCATCTACATCGAGGGTGTAAACAGTTTCGTCAAGGAGATAACCTTTGGAAGGAGTGATTTCTTTTACGGTATAACCTTCACCGCATACGAAGTAATCGGTAGTGAATTTGCCGTTTGCATCGGTGGTATAGGATTTAAGGAGTTCGCCATCTTTGTAGATGCCATATACAGCACCTTCAAGGGTTGCATCGCCTTGAGCACCGCCTTTTTCTGCGTCGGTTTTGGTGAGCACGAGGTTGAATTTTTTGAGCACGTTATTGAAAGCTGCTTCGGTTACGGATTCCCATTCAACTTTTACATTCTGTTTTGCGGGAACAACATATTTTTCTGCGGCGTCAACTTCTTCAAGAACATAGTTATCGCCTAGGGGGATATCTTCAAAGAGTGCAATACCTTCAGCATTGGTGATTGCGTATTCTTCTACTGCAATACCGGTGGTAGAAGTGCCGGAAAGTTTGAATTTAACGCCTTCAACAAGACCGTCTTCAGAAGTTTTGGTAACTTCAATATCGCCTCTCTGGAGTTCGTTGTGGAAAGATACTTCGGAAGTTATGCCGTATTCTACACGGACGGACTGATATTCTTTTTCAGTGTAGTAGCCTTCAGGGACCACTTCGGTTACGCCATAGTAATTTGCAAGAAGTCCTTCAACGATTGCAACACCATTTTCATCAGTGAATACATGAATGGGTTCGAAGCTGTTTTCATCATCAAGGGAAACAGCTTCGGTGTTGGGTCCTACAATAAATTCAATACCTTCAACTTTGCCGTCTTCGGAGGTTTTGATGATTTTGATTCCGCCGTAGTTTACTACGTTGTGGAACTCAACGGTTGCGGTTTTGTCATATTCAACTACAACAGTTTTTGGTTCCTGCGGAACATATTCATCATACTGACCTTCGGTTACGGTGTAGGTTCCGGGAACAAGTCCTTCAACAAGAACTCTGCCGTTTTCATCGGTGGTTACGGATTTGTTTACGCCGTTGCCGGTGATGGTGAAGTTGATACCTTCAATTCTTCCGTCTTCGGAAGTTTTGATGATCTCAAGATTTCCTTTTTTGAGTTCGTTATGGAATTCTACAGTGGTAGTTTTACCGTATTCTACAACTACCATTTTGAATTCGGTTCCGATATATCCTTCGGGAATAGTTTCATAAATGAAGTATTCTCCTTCGTGAAGATCGGGGAGAAGGATTTCGCCGTTTGCATCGGTATATACTGTTCTGCTTTCAAACGGATGTGCCGGTTCTGCACCGCCGGTGATGATGAATTCAATGCCTTCAACATTACCGTCATCTGCGGTTTTAACAATCTTGAGTGCACCATAGTTCATTTCGTTATGGAACTGTGCAACTGCGGTTTTGCCGTTCTCTACGATTACGGTCTGTGGCTGCTGTGCTTTATATTTGGAATAGCTTGCTTCAGTGATGGTATATTCACCGGGTGCAAGACCTTCAAGAAGGATTTCACCGTTTTCATCGGTAAATGCGGTGGTATTGAGTCCTTCACCTTTAATATTAAATTCAATGAAGCTTACGTTGTTATCTTCTGCGGTTTTGATAATCTTGATATCACCTGCTGCAGCGGAGGTAAGAGTAAGATTGAGATAACCTGTAAGGGTTTCATTTACTTCCTGACCAAAGGAGATTACGTCCTGATCTCCTGCACCGGTGTTACCATCAGTCCAGACAAGGAAGTTGTTTACGCTTGCTTCTTTTTCTGCAACTACAAGGATTTCAGAAACATCAGGGTTAGTGGTATAGAAAGTGATATTGTTTCCGCTGATTTCGCATTTGAGATCGGTGGAATCAGTTTTGAGTCCGCATTCACGAAGAACACCGTTGGTATCGGTGAGAGTGATTTCATATCTGGAACCGTTCCATACAAGTTCATGGGAAGGTGCAGTGATCTGATTATCACTCATAAAGCTCGGGAGAAGAGTGTGGTGCTGAACTGCGTATTCGATGGATTCATATGCTTCCCAGATATCATCATAAAGAGGGTTTCCGGTGGAGATGTTATCCATTACGCTGTCAAAACCTTTTCTGGTTGCATCTACGTGGCTGAAAGAAAGAGTTCTTTCACCAACAACTACTTCCCATACGAGCATCTGGGTTGCGATAAGTTCTGCCACGTCCTGTCTATGGGATGCGTTGGTGGTGTTCCAACTGGTATTGCCGTTACCTCTCCAGCCATATTGAAGAAGTCTTCCGAGAACAGTTTTGATGCCGTCCGGAGTAAGGGTCGGGTTCTTACCGCCCGGATAGTTTGCCCAATAGGAAGAATCGGTTGCCTGAGAAAGAATATTACCGGTTCTTACGCTATGCCCGGGTTCAATACAATAAACGACCTGTCCGCTGTGGGAGTCCTTGCAATAAACGAAATAACTTTCGGTTGCGACGGTTCCCCACCCGCCGAGAAGATAGGTGTCCTGAAGGCCCCAATCGCCTTTATTTGTGTCTGCTGCTCTGGGAAGTGCGATAACCGCCATGGTCATCTGTGTTGCTGCGAAAGCCTGTACAGCGCCGGTGAAAACCATCATCAGCGCAAGAAGAAGTGCTACTGCTCTTTTTGTGTAAGTCATATTTTTGCCTCCTTTTGTGCAATAAAAAAAGACTCACATAAATTTGTGAGTCTTTAATCTGCTTTTTCTTTGATATTTAGTTTTGTCTTGATATTGATTAGCTTCTCTCTTTCAGCTGGTAAACAGCCGGTAATTGAAGGGGAGAGGTATGGAGAGGGGGAACAAAAGCTATTCATCGTTCTGCCTCCCTTTGACGTTTGCGGTATAATTCCAATGCCTTGATAATCGTTTCCTCAATTTTCTGGCTACTCGTCCCCGGTGCGAAATATTTGGAAATGCGTTCTTTCGGCATACGGAACTGTTCCTTTTGGTTCGGTTTTTCCTCTTGCAGAATTGACTGGATTACTCCTTCATTTAGCTTTCCTTCCTGTGAAAACTGGCGCATTTTAATTGCTTGCACATGTGAGGGAGTGCAATCTTCCCACTCCATAGTGTTCAGCAATATTTCCTGCTCATTTTCAGTAAGGTACGAAAGTTCCACAGCCGGACGCATGGCAATTTTACCATCGTCCACCATGTCAAGAAGTGGTTGAGAAAGAAAGGTTAGGCGGATATATTTTCGTATTTGTTCGTGACTTTCGCCAGATTGTTCGGCTAATATATCTCTGCTTTTCTTTCCTTCGAAATTGGGCAACACTGTTGCACCATTTTCTTTTGGGCGACCTGCTCGCCGTTTCATTGCGTCAAGCTTCATCTTGTAAGCAAAGGCTTTCTCCGAAGGAAGAAGTTGTTCTCTTTGAAGGTTGCTGTCAACCATAAGAATAATTGCTTCATCGTCGGTCACATCCTGGACAATACATTTGATACTGTCTTTGCCGGCAAGTTCACTTGCTCTTTTGCGCCGATGTCCGGCAATCATTTCGTATTCTCCGTTACCCTTCGGTCTTACAATTACGGGGGAGAGGACACCGTATGACTTCACGCTTTCGACCAAATCCGACATAGATTCGTCCATTTTGACTTTAAAGGGGTGATTAGGGAAATCCGATATTTGTGATAAAGGAATTTCCATAATCGTTTCTCTTTTTGCCTCATCACGTTCTTCTTGGGTCGTAAAAAGGTCATCTACTGATGTCAGCAGACTTGCTGCGCTGTTTTTCACCAATTTCTATCACCTCCTTTACGAGCGTTCTGTAGCTTTCAGCGGCACGTCCGGTTGGTTCATGCCGGAAAATACTTTTGTTGGCGGTGCTTATTTCTGCAAGGCGCACTGTAGAAGGAATTACGGATTCCATCACTGGAAGATG
>JAFQBT010000086.1 GCA_017399625.1 Oscillospiraceae bacterium | reverse complement strand
TGGAAAGCGTTTCTTTGACGGGTACCGCCGTTTCTTTGCGCCGTCAAAGAAATGGGGGTACATAATAAACAAAAATAACGGCGGGAGTACCCCAAGAGTACTTCCTCGCTACGCTCAGGGCGCAGCCCCCGCCCTACATTAGTTTTACGAATCCATCGCAATCGGTCGGGGATTATCCCTCCTCCGCCATCTTCGATGATCCCCCTTCTCCTCTGATGAGGTGTTGCCATCCGAAAAACCGCCCCCTTTAACAAGGGCGGCTTATTGCAAAAAAACCGATTGACTTTACCGGCGGATTATTATAATATATTAATGTAAAAAATAACCTTATTGAAGGAGAGCCCCGAAATGACCAAACAGAACAACAATCTTCCCGAAGAGGATTACGGCAACGATTTTATCACCCTTGTTGACGGAAACGGAAAAGAAACCGAATTCGAAATAGTTGATTCCCTCGTAAGCGAAAACAACGAATATTTTGCACTCATCCCCGTTGAAACCGCAGATAACGTCGATTCCGACGACGGCGAGCTTGTTATCCTCAAAGTTGTTGAAGAAAACGGCGAAGAGTTCCTTGATGAAATCGAAGACGACGACGAATATGAAAACATCGCCGAGATTTTTATGGAACGCCTTGAAGATCTTTACGATTTCGAAAGCTGAGTGAACAAAATGGAAGATAAGGAAATCGAACTTCTCACCCTTACCGATGAAGAAGGAAACGAACACGAACTTGTTATAGTGGATTCCCTCGTTGTAAACGGAACGGAATATCTTGCCCTTGTTCCTGCCCAGGAAAGTGAGGACGACGGGCTTTATATCTATAAAGTTATCAAAGAAGGCGAAGAAGAATTTATCGAACCCATCGAGGATGATAAGGAATTTGAAGAAATTTCCGAAGCCTTCGAGGACCGCCTTTCAGAACTTTATGATTCCGAAGAAGACTGATTTTTAAAAAATAAAGAGGAAAAAACAATGCCGCAGGAATTTGAAGAATACAACACCGTCACCCTCACCGACGAAAACGGCAACGACATCGAGTTTGAGCTTGTTGACGCCATCGAGCACAACGGAAAAAAATATTGCGTCCTCTATCCGGAAGGTCTTTCCGATGAGGAGCGGGAGCTTGAAGAGCCCGTGATTCTTGAATACGTAATCGACGGCGACTGCGATTATCTCGAAGAGATAGTTGACGAAGACGAATACGACGAAATCTACGGTCTTTATTTCGGCGAGGGTTACGAAGAATAATTCCGCCGGAAAAGCAAAAAATCAATATTGAAAACCACCCTGCATTGTACGAGAATCGTCCGTTTTTTTAATCCAACAAATCTTGAAACGGGAGCTTTTCTCCGGCTGCGTAATGTATGCCCCGCTTTTTTATAACCGGGGGAACGTGAAACATCCGGGAAGGCGTACCCACCCTTGTCTTATGACCGGGTTTCAACGATGGACTGTTCGGCAACGCGGGGTATTTTTTTAATTAATAATGCAAAGTGCATAATGCAAAATTATAAAGGACGGATAAAAGCCTCCCTTGTGTAAAGGGAGCTGTCTGCGAAGCAGACGGATGAGGTGTTCCTCCGCCTTCCACCGAGCCAACAGCCCCCCTTGTCAAAGGGGGGAGGGCCACGAAGTGGCGGGGGGATTCCTCCTCTGCATCCCGCCGAGCAAATGACCTCCCCTTGGGGGGAGGTGTCCGCAACGCGGACGGAAGGGTGTCAATCCCATCCCGCCAAATTTAGCCGCTAATTTCAACAGAATCCCCCCGGTTTTGGAAAAGCCAAAACCACCCCCCTTTAACAAGGGGGCTTCCAGCAAAATGTGCGGATGATATCCGCCCCTGCATTTTCTACTTTCAACTTTCAACTTTCAACTTGAAAAGAATCCCCCAGTCGTTTTTAACCACAAGCGCTTAAAAATGCCAGCCCCCTTTGACAAGGTGGCTTTAAAAAGAAAGGAGAATCTCCCATGTCCCGCCTTGAACGCACGGAACTTTTCCTCGGAAAAGTATCCACCGAAAAACTGAAAAACGCCCGTGTCGCAGTTATCGGACTTGGCGGAGTCGGCGGCGCCGCAGCGGAATCGCTTCTCCGTGCCGGAATCGGTCATCTCCTTTTCATCGACGGCGACACCGTTGACGAAACGAACATAAACCGCCAGCTTCTGGCAACTTATGAAACCGTCGGCATGGATAAAACCGAAGCCGCAAGGCTCCGCTTTGAAAAAATCGCCCCGGATTGCGAAATGGAGTTCCAAAAGGAGTTCTACCTCCCGGAAAACAGCGCCTTTCTCTATGACTGGAAGCCGGATTATATCGTCGATGCCATCGATACCGTCACCGCAAAGCTCCATATTGCCGAAGAATGCAGAAAGCGCGGCATAAAACTCCTGATGTGCCTTGGTACCGGGAACCGCCTTGATCCGGAAAAACTCCGGATCGGCGATATTTCCGAAACCGCCGGAAGCGGCTGTCCTCTTGCAAGGGTTATCCGGAAGGAACTCAAAAAGCGCGGAATCGAAAAACAAACCGTCCTTTTCAGCACCGAGGAGGCAAAAAAAGCTGCCCTGGATTCCGAAGGCGGACGCCATTCCCCCGGAAGCATCTCATTTGTGCCGCCGGTGGCCGGATATATCCTTGCGGGAAAATGCGTCCGGGACATCATCGGGGAAAAATAAATTTTATCCGGAACACGAAAGAGTGACATTATGAAAAATTTTATCAGAACAGTTTTTATAATTTTGCTTGTTCTTTCCGTCCTTTGCGGATGCGCCGGAAAGGAAGCCGAATCTCCCGCTTTGGAATGGAAATGGGAAGCCGACCATTCCGGACATTGGAAGATTTATGAAAACGGCGAAAAATCGGATTTTGGCGAACATGATTTCAATGAAATAAGCGTCTGCACCGTCTGCGGAATTGAATCCATCGAATGGAACAACGGGATTATAAGCATCAACGCCTTCGACGAGGAGAAAAACGTGACCTTTTCGAAGAATTATAAAAACGGCGAAATAATCTCAGAATATGAAAAAACGTACAACGAGGACGGAACCGAGCGCCTTATATATTCGTCCGAAATCAACCCGGACGGGCTGAAAATGATAACGGAATATGACGAAAGCGGAAGATCTGTAAAAGAGCAGTTCTTTTATCCGGACGGAACCCCGCACCACGAATCCGTGTATGAATATGCCAATCCGGACGGCGGAAAGAGCTTTGAAAGATATACGGACTATGAGGAAAAAAGAATCTTCGAATATGGCTATGACGAAAAAGGCGACTGGATTTCCTATACAGTATATCGCCTTGATACCGGAAGCTTTGTTTCAGGGCAGACCTTTGAATATGAATACGACAGCGAAGGCAGAAAAATCTGTCAGAGAACTTTTGAAAAAGACGACCTTCGGGAAGAAATTTTCTTCGGATATTACGAAGATGCGGAAGGCATCCATTGTTACCGGAGCAAATATATTTATTACATCATAGAAGATTTTATAAAAGGCCACTATACCGTCACCGAATATAACAAAGACGGCGAGGAAATAAGCCGGGAATCCTATGATTCCCTCGGAAATAAAATCGGATAAGAAAGGAGAGCGAAAAAATGATAAAACCCGGAATTTACCGCCATTTCAAGGGCAACAAATACCAGGTGATCGGCACCGCAAAGCACAGCGAAACTCTTGAGGAGATGGTGGTCTATCGCGCGCTCTACGGCGAATTTGGTCTTTGGGTGCGTCCCGCATCCATGTGGGAGGAAACCGTTGAGCGTGACGGAAAAACATATCAGCGCTTCACCTTTATCTCCGATTCCGAGGAATAATCCTCCGCCTTCCACCGAGGCAATAGCCCCCCTTGTCAAAGGGGGTATCTGCGAAGCAGACGGGGGGATTCTTTTTTAGTGTAAAGTTGAAAGCTGAAAGTTAAAAACGCAGGGCTGCACAGCCTTCCCCTTGGGGGAAGGTGGCAAAACCGAAGGTTTTGACGGATGAGGGGAAAACCCTGTCCAATTAAAAAGGAGCGAATTTTTTCGGAACGGTCAAGACCGTTCCCTACGGTAGTTCGGCGACGTCATTCTGAGCGAAACAGCTGGATCAGGTGTTCTTCCGTCTTCCACCGAGGCAATCAGCCTTCCCAGAGGGGAAGGTGGCAAAACCGAAGGTTTTGACGGAAGAGGGATTACCAAGAACCCGGAGGGCAGCCTCCCTTGTGCAAAGGGAGGTGGCATTTGCGAAGCAAATGACGGAGGGATTGTAATCCTATCCCGCTAAATTCAGCCGGTAATTTCAACAGAATCCCCCCGGTTTTGGCAAAGCCAAAACCACCCCCCGTTAACAAGGGGGGCTTTCAGAAAAACCGTGCAGATGATATCCGCCCCTGCATTTTCAACTTTCAACTTTCAATTTGAAAAGAATCCTCCAGTCACGCACCTGTTCTTAAATGCGTGACAGCCCCCTTCAGGCAAGGGGGCCTTTCATCCCTCCGCCCGTCATATTAACGAAAGGAAAAACATGAACAAAAAATTTATTGCAATGGTGCTCATACTCGTGCTCACTCTTGGAATTGCGGTGCTCGCAATTGATTCAAGGCTTAAAACAGTCCATTACGAAATTGAAAATCCGAAGAGCGAGGAACCACTTCGCATTGCGCTGATAACCGATCTCCATTCCTGCACCTATGGCGGAGCGGACCAGAGCGACCTTTTGGAAGCGCTCCGTGCTCAGAATCCGGATGTGGTGCTCTTCGGCGGAGATATCTTCGACAGCCACGGTATGCCGGACGAAAACGCAGTCACCGCGCTCCGGAAAATCGGCAGCGAATACAGCTGTTATTACGTCTCCGGAAACCATGAGGTAAGGCACGGAAAACTTGATTATTATAAGGAAATCGTCGCCTCCTGCGGAGTTCGTGTGCTCGACGGACAGCATACAAAAATGGCGGTTTCAATGGTGAGCGGAACGCCGGATATCTATGGTTTCGACGACGTTTCGAACTACGAAAACCTCTCCCACCAGCTATCACATATTGAGGAAACCATCGGAAATTACCATTTTTCCGAGTCCTTCAACATCCTCATCATCCACCGCCCGGAGGAGATTGAGCACTATGCAAAGATGGGATTCGACCTGGTGCTCAGCGGTCATGCTCACGGCGGTCAATGGCGGATCCCCGGCGTGCTCAACGGACTTTATACTCCGGACCAGGGGCTTTTCCCGGAATATGCCGGCGGACTTTATGAAGTCGGGAACACAAAAATGATCGTCAGCCGCGGCCTTGCAAAGGAATCCAACGTCGTCCCACGCATCTTCAACCGCCCAGAACTCGTTATAATCGACATCGTCTGAAAGAAGCACCCTCCGGGGTGCTTTTTTTGTTAAGCCCCCCTTGCGCAAAGGGAGGTGTCTGCGAAGCAGACGGAGGGATTGTAATCCTATCCCGTTAAATTCAGCTGAAAACAGCCGGGCGGCAGATGCAGAATGAAAACCGCCGTCGGCCTGAACGATGGCGGTCGGGAATCGGAACCGCCGTTCTTACGGTGGAGCGCTTTAGTCCCCTTATGGAGGGGACAGCGTTTGCGGGAGCAAACTGCAGGGGTTGGAAAACGTTTCTTTGACGGGTACCGCCGTTTCTTTGCGCCGTCAAAG
>JAFQBT010000085.1 GCA_017399625.1 Oscillospiraceae bacterium | reverse complement strand
GAAAGACCTGAACGCGAGGTCAGAAAGATTCCGACCAACCGCCTTGCAGCTCGTCTTGACCTTACCAAATACTATGGCAAACATCTTCTTACCGATGAACCCATCGTTCTTGAACCCGAAACTGTTGAGATTCCTCTCAAACAGCATATCGGCGCTCCTTCCACCGCTGTTGTTGCCGTTGGCGACAAAGTAAAGAAAGGCGACGTTATCGGCCAGATGGACGAAGGCAAGCTCGGTGCAAATGTTTATGCAAGCTTTGACGGCGAAGTTGTTGCTGTTACTGACAGAGTAGTATTAAGGAGGGAGAGCAAATGATCCAGACTATCGGAATGCTTGAATTCAACAGCATTGCAAAAGGTATCGAAACCTGCGATGTAATGCTCAAAGCAGCGGACGTTTCTCTTATCAGAACTTCCACTGTATGCCCCGGCAAATATATCATCATCATCACCGGCGACACCGGTTCCGTTAAAGCCTCCATTCTTGCCGGCGAAATGAACGGTGCAAACTGCGTTGTTGATAAGATGATTATCCAGAACGTACATCCCCAGCTTATTCCTGCACTCAGCGGCACCGCCCAGGTTCAGAAAGGCGATGCAATCGGCGCAATGGAATTCTACAGCATCACTTCTGCAATCAAAGCAGCTGATGTTGCTGCAAAAGCTGCACAGATCAGCCTCGTTGGTATCACCATGGGTTATGCTGTCGGCGGTAAAGGTATTGTAACCCTTACCGGTGACGTTGGCGCAGTAAGAGCTGCAGTTGCTGCCGGTATCGAGGAAGCAACTCGCATGGACCTTTACATCGGCTCCACCGTTATCCCGAAATATGCACCCGAACTCTTCGATTCTCTTCTGTAATCGCTGTACTGCATATAAGAATTACACCCTCCGGAAACGGAGGGTGTTTTTTTATATAATATTAAAACATAAATAAAATGTGATTATCAAAAAGCTAAAAATCTTGTTTTTCATCTTTACATCTGTTCTTTAATATAGTAAAATAATATAGAATAGGGAGCAGACTGAACTGCTTTAAATAGAAGAGATTGGAGAGGTTTTATATGGATCTTAAATATAAGCGCGTACTCCTCAAACTAAGCGGCGAAGCCCTTGCGGGCGAAAAAGGCGTTGGCCTTGATTTCAGCGTTATCACCCCCATCTGCGAAAGCATCAAAAAATGCGTCGATCTCGGCGCGGAAGTTGCAATTGTGGTCGGCGGCGGAAACTTCTGGCGCGGACGTTCTTCCGGAAGCATGGACAGAACCAGAGCGGACCATATGGGAATGCTTGCAACCATAATCAATGCCATCGCAGTGGGCGATACCCTTGAACAGATGGGCGTTGATTCCAGAGTTCAGACCGCAATCTCCATGCCGGAAATCGCGGAGCTTTTCATCAAAGGAAGAGCAATGCGCCACCTCAGCAAAGGCAGAGTTGTTATTTTCGGCGGCGGAATCGGAAGACCCTGCTTCTCCACCGATACCGCAAGCGCTTTGAGAGCTGTTGAAATCAAAGCGGATATCTTCTTTAAAGCAACCATGGTCGATGGCGTTTATGATAAAGACCCCCACAAATTCGCAGACGCAAAACGCTATGACACCCTTTCCTTCAAAGAAGTGCTCGATAAGGAGCTCGGCGTTATGGACGCAACCTCCGCAGCACTTTGCCGCGACAACAACATGCCCGTTCTTGTTTTCAGCCTTGATGACCCGGACAACATCGTAAGAGCCATCACCGGCGAAAACATCGGCACCGTTGTTACCGGTTGATTTTCAATTCGTTAATTTTGCCGCGGGAAAGAACCGGTGAAGCTTTCCCAAAAAAACGGCTTTAATATTATTTATCTCACCGGGAAAAAGGAGGACATTATGAGAGAGCAGATCAAGCCTTATAGTGAAAAAATGGAGAAAACCCTTTCCGTACTTGCAGCTGACTTTGCATCTATCCGTGCAGGACGCGCAAACCCCGGCGTTCTTGACAGAGTAAATGTTGAATATTACGGTTCCATGACCCCCATCAACCAGGTTGCAGCCGTTTCCGTTTCCGAAGCAAGAATCCTTGTTATCCAGCCCTGGGACAGAAGCTGCCTTAAACTTATCGAAAAAGCAATCAATGCTTCCGATATCGGAATTCCGCCCCAGAACGACGGCGTTTGCATCCGTCTTGTGTTCCCGCCTCTTACCGAGGAACGCCGTAAAGACCTTTGCAAAACCATCGCAAAACATTCCGAAGAAGCAAAAGTAAACGTCCGCAATCACAGACGCGACGCAAACGATTTCTGCAAAAAACAGCTTAAAGATAAGCTCATCACCGAAGATGACCTTAAAGATCTTGAAAAAGATATCCAGAAGCTCACCGATGATTTCGTAGCAAGAATTGAAAAAATGTCTGCGGAAAAAGAAAAAGAGATCATGGAAATCTGATTTTAATTTAATTTTCCGAATGGAGGTGCCGATATGCCCGATAAATTTATTTTGCCGGAACATATCGGCATTATTATGGACGGAAATGGCCGCTGGGCAAAAAAACGCGGTCTTCCTCGGAACGCCGGTCATAAAAAAGGTGCGGAGGTTTTTGAGGAAATCTCCCGCTGCTGCCGTGATTTTGGCATAAAATGGCTTACGGTCTATGCTTTTTCCACCGAAAACTGGCGAAGACCGAAGGAGGAAGTTGACGGCATAATGAATCTTATGCGCGGCTACCTCAAGGCCATGTCGAAGGCAAAAAACGAGCATATTGCCGTCCGTTTTATTGGCGACCGGGAACCTTTTGACGATGACCTTAAAAAACTTATGGCGGAAGCGGAAAATGCAGATGTCGGCGAAGTTATCACAACTGTCCAGATTGCTCTCAACTACGGCGGAAGGGACGAAATCGTTCATTCCGTCCGGGAGATTGCTAAAAAAATCGCTTCCGGCGAAATTTCTCCGGAAGAAATTTCCGAAGATTTGATTTCCGGAAATCTTTATTCCAAAACGCCCGAATGCGACCTGATTATCAGACCCAGCGGGGAAGAGAGGCTTTCGAACTTTCTCCTTTGGGAAAGCGCGTATTCGGAATTTGTGTTCATGGACGTACTCTGGCCGGATTTCACAAAATCCGACCTTGAAAAAGCTCTTGAAGAATACTCAAAAAGAAACCGCCGTTTCGGCGGAGTCTGATTAACTATTCGGGAAAAGAAGGTTTATTTAATTGAAAACAAGGATAATTTCCGCTGTTGCGGGACTTGTGCTTCTTGCGGCGGTGCTGCTTCTTTTCGAAACAGCAGTGCTCGATGTTGCTGTGGCGGTCCTTTCGGTAATGGCGGTTTATGAAATGATAAATGCCGTCGGTCTTTCGAAAAACAAGGCTTTAACAGCGTTCTGCGCGGCTTTTGCGGCTTTTTTCTCAACTGAATATTACCGCGCAACCTCCTCCGCGGAGGGCTTTGAGGAATTCTTTTTCGGGCTTGCGCTTCTGATTTTCGTTCTTGCGGACCATAAGGAAACAAAGGCGACGGATGCCGCTTTTGCTTTTATGTTCACCGTTCTTATCCCGAAAGCATTTTCCACTATTCTTCTTTTCAGAAGCTATGGCGAGCCGATTTCGTATTTTCTTGTTATGATGAGCCTTGCTGTAGCGTGGCTCAATGATACCTGCGCTTATTTCAGCGGATATTTCTTTGGAAAGCGGAAACTCTGTCCGGAAATAAGCCCGAAAAAGACCGTTGAAGGCGCCATCGGCGGAGTTTTCGGCGATGTGATAATCTGCGCATTGCTTGCGTTTGTTTTCACCCTTATCACCGGTTATTCCGTAAATTGGCTCAGCTTCGTGATTTTTGTTCCGGTGGGAGCAATCATTGCAATTTTCGGAGACCTTTGCGCTTCGATTATAAAACGCCAGACCGGAATCAAGGATTACGGCAACATAATGCCCGGTCACGGCGGAATTATGGATCGGTTCGACAGCTGGATTTTTGTTGCGCCGGCGCTTTATCTCTGGAATCTTTACTTTCCGTTCATAGGCTGAACATAAATTTGTGATAATGTTTTATTGCCGCTTTCCGCGGCAATAATTTTATAGATAAAAAGGAGGCTTTGATAAAAAATGAAGCGCCTTTCTGTTCTGGGTTCAACCGGTTCCATCGGCACCCAGACCCTTGATGTCTGCAGAAATCTCGGGTTCGAAGTTGTGGCTCTTGCCGCCGGAAGCAACGTCGAACTCCTTGAAAAACAGGCAAGAGAATTTAAGCCAAAGTTCGTTGCGGTATATGATGAAGAAGCCGCAAAGGGCTTGAGCATCAGGCTTTTTGATACCGGTATCCCCGTGCTCGGCGGAGAAGAAGGCGTGCTCAAAACGGCGGAAATTGACTGCGACATCGTGCTCAACGCCGTTACCGGCATTGCCGGATTACGCCCGACCATCGCCGCCATCGAAGCCGGAAACAACGTTGCCCTTGCGAACAAGGAAACCCTTGTTGCCGGCGGAAAAAGGGTTATGGATCTTGCATCGGAAAAGGGAGTTAAAATCCTTCCGGTGGACAGCGAACATTCCGCAATTTTCCAGTGCCTTCAGGCAAAAGGGGATTATGCAAGGATACAGAAGCTGATTCTCACCGCATCCGGCGGTCCGTTCTTCGGAAAAACCGCCCCGGAACTTGAAAAAATAACCCCGGCGGATGCCCTTAATCATCCAACGTGGAACATGGGCAGAAAAGTGACCATAGATTCTGCTACAATGGCAAACAAGGGGCTTGAAATAATCGAAGCTGCGCATCTTTTCGGTGTCCCGCAGAATAATATTGATGTTGTGATACATAGGGAAAGCATTGTTCATTCCCTTGTTGAATTCACCGATAATTCCGTTCTCGCCCAGCTTGGCGTTCCGGATATGAGAACGCCGATTCAGTATGCGCTGACGGTTCCGGAAAGATGCGAAAGCATTGTTGAGCACCTTGACCTTGCAAAAATCGGAACCCTCCATTTTTATGAGCAGGATAATGCTGCCTTCCCGGCAACGGATATTGCAAGGCGCGCTCTTTCCATCGGAAAAACCGCCACAGCCGCTTTCAATGCGGCGGACGAAATTGCCGTTGCGGCATTTCTTGAAGGAAAAATCGGGTTCAACGAAATCCCGAAGATTCTTGAAAAAACCGTTGAAAAATCTTTTTCCGACGGCGACACTTTTGACGAAGTTTTTTATACGGATAAGGAAGCGCGGAAATTCGCCGCTTCGCTTATTAAGTAAGGAGATAGCATTTTGAGTATTGTAATTGCAGTTTTACTTTTCGGATTTATGATTTTCTTCCATGAATTGGGTCATTTTGCAACGGCGAAATGGTCCGGAGTAAGGGTCAACGAATTTTCCATAGGCATGGGTCCGAAAATTGTTTCATTCACAAAAGGCGAAACGGATTATTCCCTCCGCCTTCTTCCCATCGGCGGTTTTGTTGCAATGGAAGGGGAGGACGAGGAAAGCGACGATGAGAACAGCTTCATGGCCTGCCCGGTCTGGAAAAGAATCATCATAACTTCCGCCGGCGCAATAATGAACCTTATCCTCGGTCTTGCGGTGGTTCTTATTCTCACCTGCGGCCAGACCCTTCTCGGTACCACCACCATCGCAAGCTTTGCGGAAAACGCATCCTCCACGGAATATCTTCAGGTTGACGACAGAATCCTTGCGGTAAACGGCGAAAAATCCGGATGCGACTATGATATCGTATATTCCCTCGTCCGTGATACCGACGGCGTTGTTTCAATGGACGTTCTTCGGGGCGGCGAAAAAATCCACCTTGACGAAGTTGTTTTCGATATGCAGGATCTTGGCGGAACAAAATCCATAATCCTCGATTTTACCATCTATGGCGAAGAGCCTACGGTTTTCGGAAGGGTTTCCTATGCTTTCCGCTGGACCTGGTCGCTGATAAAACTTGTATGGCATTCCCTTGGCGACATCATCAGCGGTGAATTCGGAATAAGCCAGCTTTCCGGCCCCATCGGCGTTACCGAAACCATTTCCGACGCAGTAAAAACCACCAACTATAAGAGCATCCTGCTCATTCTCGCAATCGTAACGGTTAACCTCGGCGTTTTCAACCTTCTTCCTCTTCCGGCTCTCGACGGCGGAAGAATCTTCTTCATGGTCATCGAACTTTTCCGGGGAAAACCCATCAACCAGAAAGTCGAAGGCATCATCCATACCGTCGGCATGGGACTTCTCATGCTCCTTATGGTGATCGTTGCCTATAATGATATTGTAAGACTTATTACCGGAGGCTGATTTTATGGCAAAGGAAGTTAAAATCGGAAAAATCGCCATCGGCGGCGAAAAACCCGTTGCGATCCAGTCCATGATAAGCGTGCCTTCAACGGATATCGAAGGCAGCGTAAAGCAGGCGGTTGAACTTGAAAAAGCCGGCTGCGAAATTCTGCGCGCCGCAATTCCGGATATGGAAGCAGTGGAGCTTATTCCGGCGATAAAAGAGCAGATTTCCATTCCTCTTGTTGCGGATATCCATTTTGATTACCGACTTGCCCTTGCGGCAGTTGAAAACGGGATCGATAAAATACGCATTAATCCCGGAAACATCGGTTCGGAAGAACGCACCCGCCAGGTTGTTGAAGCCTGCGGAAATGCCGGAGTTGCAATCCGTGTCGGAGTAAACGGCGGAAGCCTTGATAAACGCCTTTTGGAAAAATACGGCGCTCCAACGGCGGAAGCCCTTGCGGAAAGTGCGATGGATCACGTGGCTATCCTTGAAAAATACGGCTTCACCGATACCGTAATTTCCATAAAATCCAGCAACGTAAAAACCATGATGGATGCCTGCCGCCTTGTTGCCGAAAGATGCGATTATCCGCTCCATCTCGGCGTTACCGAAGCAGGAACCGAACACATGGGCATCATCAAAAACGCCATCGGAATCGGCGGACTTCTGGTTGACGGAATCGGTTCAACAATCCGCGTTACCCTTACCGCGGACCCGGTCCGCGAAATTTATGCCGCAAAGGATATCTTAAAAGCGGCGGGTGTCCGTGATTTCGGCGTAAACATCGTTTCCTGCCCCACCTGCGGAAGAACGAGAATTGACCTTATAAAACTTGCAAACGAAGTTGAAGAGGCTCTCCGGGGCTGTGAAAAGCCAATTACCGTTGCCGTAATGGGATGCGCAGTAAACGGACCCGGCGAAGCAAGGGAAGCGGATATCGGCGTTGCCGGCGGCGATAAATGCGGACTTATTTTCAGAAAAGGCGAAATATTGCGAAAAGTTCCGGAAAACGAAATTCTTCCGGCGCTTCTCGAAGAAATCGGACGGATTTAAAGAATGGGAAAAACGTTTTCGGAAATTTTCGGAAACGGTTTTTGCGAAGAACTTTCCTCTGCCGAAATAATCGGCATGAGCATCGATATGGACCGCAGGGAAGTTGCGGCAAAAATCGCGCCGAAAAAAACGGTACATAAAAAGGAATTATATTCGGTTCAGAAAAACCTTTGTGAAAAGCTGGGCGTAAAAAACGTCCGGCTTATTGCTGTTTATCCGCCTTCTTTCCTCAATGCGGATTATTTTTCCGATATCGCTTTTGAAGCGAATATGCGCGGCGTTCCCATAAACGGATTTTTCAGCGACAGCAAAGTTGCGTTTGAAAACGGCGTTTTCAAAATTGAACTTGCCCACGGCGGCGCGGAAATCCTTCTCAACAACCGCTGCGATGTTGTTATGAAAAACATCGTCCGGGAGGAATTCGGAACGGAAATCGAGATCGAATTTTCCGGAATAACCGAAATTGATGAAATAAGCGAACGCAAAACCGCCTCTGTTTCCTATTCCGAAGCAAAGGCAAAAAATCCCGCCGTACCGAAACCGAGAATTTCGAAAGCGGTTCCTTTCGGCAACGGCGGTTTTGATACCACCGGTCTGCCCATCGATATTTCAAATATGGAAGTCGTCATGGGAAGACCAATAAAACAGCGCCCCATGAAACTTTGCGACGTTGATATGCAAAGCGGAAGGGTTGTTGTCTGGGGAGATATTTTCTCCGTCGAAAGCAGGGAAACAAGGGACGGAGAAAGCGTTATTGTTTCCGTGATGCTCACGGACCTTACCAGTTCCAACATTCTCAAGATTATTGCAAAGAAAAAGGAAGCAGAAGGGGTTCTTGCCCTTAAAAACGGCGATACCGTTGTTGTTGCCGGCGAAGCTTCCTTCGATAAATATGAGCACGACGTGACAATCCGTCCCAGAGATATCTGTAAAGTCAAAAGACTTCACAGAACCGACGACGAGGAGGAAAAGCGCTTCGAGCTCCATTGCCATACAAATATGTCCCAGATGGACGCCATAACCGCACCGGAAAGGCTTGTCAAACGCGCCCATGATTGGGGACACAGAGGAATCGCCATTACCGACCACGGAAACGTTCAGGGATTCCCGGAAGCGGCGGAAACCGTGAGAGCGCTCAAGGACCCGAACTTCAAGGTTGTCTATGGCGTCGAGGCATATTTTGTTGACGATACCGTAAAGGCGGTTTTCGGCGAACCGGACGTTTCCTTCGAGGACGAAATCGTCGTTTTTGACCTTGAAACCACCGGTCTTTCCGCCGCAACGGAAAAAATGACCGAAATCGGCGCAGTCCGGATCGTAAACGGCGAGCTCCGGGAGGAATTCAACACCTTCGTTAACCCGGAAAAACATATTCCGGAGCGCATCACCGAACTCACCGGAATCGACGATTCCATGGTTGCGGATGCTCCTTCGGAGGAGGAAGCCCTCCGGATGTTCTATGAATTCTGCGGAAAATGCAGGTTCCTTGTTGCCCATAACGCCGGATTCGATACCGGATTTTTGCGCACCGCCGGCGAACGCTGCGGAATTCCTTTTGAATGCGCCTATGCGGATACCGTTGCAATGGCGCGTTCCATGTATCCGAACATCAAAAACCATAAGCTCGATACCGTCGCGAGCCATCTGAAGCTTGCTCCTTTCAACCACCACAGAGCCTGCGACGACGCAAGGGAGCTTGCGCTCATCCTTGTTAAAATGATGGAACAGCTGCGCGAAACCGAGCATATCGATAACTTTGCGGAAGTCAACGGAATCCTCCGCGGCGCTGACCCGAGAAAACTTCCGACATATCACCAGATTATAATCGCCAAGAACCAGCGGGGACTCAAGAACCTTTATGAACTGGTTTCTCAGGCGCACGTAACTTATTATAAAAAGCGCCCCCGCGTTCCAAAAAGCCTTCTTATCAAAAACCGCGAGGGACTTATCGTTGGTTCTGCCTGTGAAGCCGGAGAGCTTTACAGAGCAATAACCGGAGGAAAATCAAAGGAAGAGATACGCGAAATCGCAAAATTCTATGATTTTCTTGAAATCCAGCCCGTGGGCAACAATGAATTTATGGTCCGTGACGGAAAAGTTGAAAGCGAAGACCAGATCCGCGAATGGAACAAACAGATCGTTGCCCTCGGCGAAGAGTTGGGAATTCCCGTTGCCGCCACCGGCGACGTTCATTTCCTCGATCCGGAGGATGCGGATTACCGCAAGATAATCCAGGCTTCCCAGGGGTTTGCGGATGCGGTCAACCAGGCGCCGCTTTATCTTAAAACAACCCGGGAAATGCTCGATGAATTTTCCTATCTCGGCGAAGAAAAGGCAAGGGAGGTTGTTATAACCGTTCCGAACCGGATAGCCGATATGTGCGACGTAATCAAGCCGATTCTTGACGGAACATATACTCCCTATATCGAAGGCGCTGAAGAGGATCTTAAAAACCGCTGCTGGAAAAAGGCTTATGAGGTCTATGGCGAGGAAACCCCCGAAGGAAGAAAAATCCCCGAGCTTGTTGAAAAGCGCCTTGCAAGGGAGCTGGATTCCATCATAAAGCACGGCTACGCAGTTCTTTACGTTATCGCCCAGAAACTTGTTACAAAATCCAACGAGGACGGTTACCAGGTCGGTTCCCGTGGTTCCGTAGGTTCTTCTTTCGTTGCGACCATGAGCGGAATTTCCGAAGTTAACCCCCTTGTTCCGCATTATGTCTGTCCGAACTGTCACCACAGCGAATTTTTCACCAATGGCGAAGTCGGTTCCGGATTCGACCTTCCTCCAAAAAAATGTCCCGTCTGCGGAACGCAGTATAAACAGGACGGTCACGATATTCCTTTCGAAACCTTCCTCGGTTTCCATGGCGACAAAGCCCCGGATATCGACCTTAACTTCTCCGGCGAATATCAGTTCTGGGCCCACCGCTATACCGAAGAACTTTTCGGAAAGGACCATGTTTTCAAAGCCGGAACAATCGGTACCGTTGCGGATAAAACCGCTTTCGGCTATGTTAAAAAATATTGCGAGGAAAAGGGAATCATTTATCACAAAGCGGAGGAAACCCGCCTTGCAATGGGCTGCACCGGTGTAAAACGCACCACCGGTCAGCATCCCGGCGGCATGGTCGTTATCCCCACCGGATACGATATAACCGACTTCTGTCCGATGCAGCACCCTGCGGATGACGCGGAATCGGATATGCTCACGACCCATTTCGACTTCCATAAACTCCATGATACTATCCTCAAGCTTGATGAGCTGGGACACGATGTTCCGACCCTCTGCAAGCACCTTGAAGATATGACCGGGCTTCTTGTTACGGATGTTCCCATGAGCGACGAAAAGGTTTACAGCCTTTTCACCTCGCCGAAGGCTCTCGGCGTTGAACCGGAGGATATCGACTGCCAGACCGGAAGTCTTGCTCTTCCGGAACTTGGAACAGGCTTCGTCCGGGGAATGCTCCTTGAAACCCAGCCCAAAAACTTCTCGGCGCTTATCCAGATTGCGGGTCTTTCTCACGGAACGGACGTATGGCTCGGAAACGCCCAGGAGCTTATCAAAAACGGCACCTGCACCATCGAAAACGTAATCGGAACCCGTGACAGCATCATGACCGATCTTATCCGCTATGGTCTTGACCCATCGATGGCGTTCAAAATTATGGAAATCACCCGTAAAGGTAAAGCCAAAAAGCTCCTTACGGATGAACACAAAGCCGCAATGCGCGAATGCGGCGTTCCGGAATGGTATATCGACAGCTGCCTTAAAATTAAATATATGTTCCCGAAAGCCCACGCCGCCGCTTACCAGATAGGCGCCATAAGGCTTGCCTATTTCAAAGTTTACCACCCGGTCGAATTCTATGCGGCGATTTTCACCGTCCGCGGCGATGACCTTGACGGCGGAATCGTTATGAAGGGTCACGAGGCGGTAAAACGTAAAATCAAGGAAATGCGCGCAATGGAAGAACTCAATAAAGGCGAGGAAGACCAGCTCACCATGCTTGAAGTTGCGAACGAAATGCTCGCAAGGGGAGTGGAAATTCTTCCCGTTGACCTCTATAAATCCAGCGCCACAAAATATGTTCCGGAGGACGGAAAACTTCGCCTTCCTTTCGTTTCTCTTAAAGGATTGGGCGCAAACGCCGCAAAACCTCTTGAAGAAGCGGGCAAAAAAGGCGAATATCTTTCCGTTGACGATGTTTCAATGCGTGCGGGAATCGGTTCCGGCGTAATGGATATCCTCCGGGCCAACGGCGTGCTCAAAGGTCTTCCGGAAAGCCGCCAGATGAGCTTTTTTGAAATGTGAGGTGGAAAAATGATCTATCTTGACGGAAGCAGATTTTTCTTCGATATCGAAGGCTGTTTTTCAAACCTTTGCGCAAAAGTAAGGGAAGAGAATAAAAATTCCGAAGCCGATGAAACCGCGGCTGAACTTTGCAAAGGTTTTGCAAAGTTTTTCGGAACAAAACCAGAATTTGTAAAAGCGGGAAAAGATTATAAAACTGTTCTGAAAGGAATCCTTTCCGGCGGAAAAACGGTTGTTCCGGAATATGAAATTTCAGCGGAGCATTTTTCCTCCGCTTTCGGAGAAGAGGGAATTATCTCTGTAAAAAAAGCGCCGGATATGAAAATAAAGGCGGAAGCCCTTGCGAATGCCGCGAATGAAAGCAGCGCAAAAGCAGTTTTTATCAGCAATCCATGCTGCCCAACCGGTCTTGAAATTTCTCCGGAGGAAATCAAAAAACTTTGCTCTTTAACCGATGCAAAAATCGTCGTTGACGAAAGTTACTGCGTTGATGAAAGCGTTTCCGTTTTGAGCACCGTTCCGGAAACCGAAAATCTGATCGTGCTCAAAAAAATGCGCTTCGGCGGCGAACCGGTTTTTGCCTGCGGAAAAAACCTTCCGGAATTCGACTGCGGGATTTCCGCTTCTGACCAGGCGGCGGGAAAAGTTATTTTCGATAAGGATTCCGCGATTAAAACCGCACAGAGGAAACTCAACGACAGCCGCGACAGCCTTTATATCCGCATCAAAAAACTTGCGATAAAATATGATTCCCTCGAACGCCTTTACAGAACAAAGGCAAACTGCGTTTTCTTCAAGGTAAAGGACGCAGAAGAAAGGGCGGAAAAGCTCATGAGCATGGGGATTTCCGTCTATTGCAAGGACGGAGGCTTCTGCGTTTTTGCCGGCGAAAAAGACGAAAACGAAGCCGTGCTCAAGGCGCTTGAAGAAATACTGAAATAACGGTAGGGCGGGGGCTTGCTCCCGCCGTAAAAAAACTCCCCGAAAAATTCGGGGAGTTTTTTTATAGTTTTATTCAAAACAGTTTATTAAAGAGAGCAGAGAATCGTCAAAATTAAAAATCTTGTTATTTTTTACTGTTTCAAGATAAAGCATGAGAATTTTTTCTTTAGTAAAGCTGATTTCTTCAAAACATAAACATTTTGGATAGGTTTCTTCCAGTTTATTAATAAAAACTTCCGAAAGGGTGTTGTATGCTTTGAATTGATGAAGCTTTTTGCCTTCGATAAATGCTTCGACTGCAAGCAAAATCTGTCTTGCGTTTCCAAGTGCAATTTCCGCAAAAATATAGTTTTTGCGGAGCAAAGCAATTTCAGCATACCGCAATTCGTTTATAAAACGATAATGGACGGAATCGTCGATTCCGTATGATTTTGGCTGCTGTTCAAATGTTTCAATACGGCTGTTCACTGTGGAGATGAAATTTTCCGTTTTGGAAAAGATGACTTTGTGCAGAGGAGAGCGTATCGGAATTTCTGCGGTAGGCATAAAAGATATATCCGCGCTCAATCCGTTTTCAAAATAGACCGACATACCTAAAACGGATTTTGTCCAGCGGCGCTTTTCAATATGTGCGGCGTTAAGTCCGGTGAAAAAATCCGTAAGAGCGGAGTCAGCATTTTCGACGCATTCAATATTAAAACAACCTGCCATTAAATCAATATCGGAATAAATATCTTTAAAACCTTCCGTTCCCGAACCGATTTGTATAAGGCCTTCGAAAAACGGACAGTTTTGAAAGAATGAAATTATGCGGTCAAAAAATTGTTCTCTATCGGAAAAGTTATACATAATTTCACCTCGTTTTTAACGCTGTAATATTGATTAAAATATAAAAATATTGTAGAATATCTTCATAAAAGCTCCTTCGGAAACTTGAAACCGAGCTTTTCTATGAACCAGGCTTCCTTTACCGCAAATGTTTTTCCGTCAAGATACGCAAGATGCTCCGCATCTTCCTCAAAGCGGAAAGTGAGCTTATAGGAGCAGAGAGCCTGCCAGTTAAAACCTCTTCCGTCCTTCGCTTTTCCGTATTTTGTATCGCCGATAAGCGGATGTCCGATTGCGGAAAACTGCGCGCGGATCTGGTGGGTGCGTCCGGTCAGAAGTTCCGCTTCGCAAAGGCTCATACCGTCGTTTTCGGAAAGAACGCGGTATTTTGTTCTTGCGGTTTTTGCGCCGGGTTTCGGTTCCTTATGCGCTTCGACGGTGTTCGTTTTTTCGTTTTTGATAAGGAAATGTTCAAGAAGTCCGCTTTGTTTTTTCGGAGTTCCCTTTACTACACAAAGATATTTTTTTTCGAGTTCGCGGTCTTTTATTTTATCGTTGAGAACGCGAAGAGTCGCCGCGTTTTTCGCCGCTATAACAATTCCGCAGGTGTTGCGGTCGATTCTGTTGCAAAGGGCGGGAACAAAGGAATTTTCCTTTTTCGGATCATATTCGCCTTTTTTATAAAGATAATGCTGAATCCTTGCGATAAGGGTATCCGCGCACCATTGGTCTCCTTCGTGAACAAGAAGTCCGGCGGGTTTGTTGACAAGAATTATGTTTTCGTCTTCGTAAACAACGGAAATTTCGGAAGGGGCGAGCATAAATTCCGGACGCTTTTCCTCCGCTTCGAAAAATTCATCGGAAACATAGCACTGAACAATGTCGCCGACGGAAAGGCGGGTGGAAATTTCACAGCGTTTTCCGTTCAGTTTAATTCGTTTAAGACGTATGTATTTATAAAGCAGGGAAGAGGGCAGTTTCGGAATTGCCTTGGTTATGAATTTATCCATTCTCTGTCCTGCGTCGTTTTTGGAAATTGTAAATTCTTTCATTGAAATACCTCGATGGAATAATATAGCTAAAGTATAATATCTTCTTTCGGATTTATCAAGAGAAAAGGAGTGAAAAAAGCCTTGCCTTGTGAACATGACGGACACAGAAAAAGACTTAAAGCCCGTTTTATGAAAACCGGGCTTGATGATTTTGAACCGCATAATATTCTGGAGCTTCTTCTTTTTTACAGCGTTCCGAGGAAAGATACCAACCCGCTTGCACATCGGCTTGTTAACCGTTTCGGAAGTCTTTCCGGCGTTTTTGATGCAGGACCGGAGGAACTTATGAAAGTTGACGGCATAACCGAAAACACCGCTGTGCTTATTTCAATGATTCCGCAGCTTGCAAGAAAATATCTTGAGGATAAAACCGACGCTGTAAACGCCATAAGCGGTTTCGACGATATCGGAACCTATCTGATGCCGAAATTCGTCGGCAGAACGGTGGAAACCATTATGCTCGCTGCGCTGGATAACAAGAACAAAATCATCTCCTGCAGCATCATCGCCGAAGGAGAAAACGACCACGCAAGCCTTTCGAAGCGTAAGGTAATGGAGGAGGCCATAAGGGTCGGCGCAACAAGGGTTGTTCTTGCACATAACCATCCCAGGGGATTCGCGATGCCTTCGAAGGAGGATATCCATCTTACGGAGGAAGTCTATGCGCTTCTCCGCACCGTTGAAATCGAACTTGTTGACCATATAATCTTCGCTGAGGACGATTTCGTTTCCCTTGCGGCAAGCGGAATTGATTTCCGGAGAAAATAATTTTAAAAAAATCAACAAAAAGGTTTGCATTTTTCCTCCGGGTGTGATAGAATTCTAATGTTATGATTTTATGCGAAAAATTGCCAAAAAAGGTGCAAAACCGCTTGACAAAAGCATATTATCAAGATATAATAAATTCCGTGGCGTTGCGAGGGATTACTATGATTATTGATATTAAAGAATTGTTCGATGCGCCAGGCACAGAGATTCCGCTTTCGATCGAAGTTGATCTTTCGGAAACGGATATTTGGGGACAGAAGATATTCCGTTCCCCTGTGCGGATAAGCGGCGTTTTCAAAAACCGCTCCGGCTTGGTTACATTGAAGTACAGGGCTACCGCTGTGCTTGAATATAACTGTGACAGCTGCGGTAAGGAAACATCCAAAGAAGTTGAATATGAATTCGAGCACTGGCTCGCACGCGAGCTTGAATCCGGCGAAGATAACGACGATTATGTCCTCGTGCCGACGGGTATGATGGATATGGACGAACTTATTATGACCGACGTTACGCTCGAAATTCCGTTCCGGCTTCTTTGCCGCGAAGACTGCAAAGGGCTCTGTCCCGTGTGCGGATCGGATTTAAACGTAAAGACCTGCGATTGTAACAAAAAGCAGATCGATCCCCGCCTTGAAAAATTAAAAATGCTGCTCGACAGCTAAGGACTAATTCTGTTAAGGAGGTGCTTCATCCATGGCGGTACCGAAGAGAAAAACATCAAAAGCTAGAAAGAATACAAGACGTTCCAGTGTTTGGAAACTCTCTGCCCCGGCATTCTGCAAATGCCCCCAGTGCGGCGAACTTAAAACTCCCCACGTAGTATGCCAGAACTGCGGATACTACAAAGGTAGAGAAGTCGTCAAAGTCGAAGAAGCATAATCTTTGCAAAACAGGAGAGGGTCGAAAGATCCTCTCTTTTTTGTTGCAACCTTATAAGCCTCCCCTATCAGGGGAGGTGGATTTTTCGGCTTTGCCGAAAAAGACGAAAGGGTGGAAAAATAAAAAATGAGGTGATTCCAATGTCCGATATCCTTTTCAGAAAAGACGGCTTTGTGTTTTCGTACCGAGTTGCGGGAATTGCTGTTCAAAGCGGCAAAGTCCTTTTGCAAAAGCCCACCAACGAGGATTTTTATGCCTTTCCCGGCGGTCACGTTGAATTCGGTGAAACCAATGCGGAAACGCTTGCCCGCGAATTCAAAGAGGAAATAGGCGCGGATATTTCAGTCGGCGAACTCCAATGGGTTGCGGAAGCCTTTTTCCCCTGGGGAGAAAGCCCCTGCCACCAGATCTGCCTTTATTATTCGGTCAAAATAACCGATGAAAGCATTCCGAAGGACGGAATGTTTATGGCAAAGGAGCATATCGAAGGAAGAAATTTCGACCTCGAATTCCATTGGGTACCAATCGAAAAAACAGCGGAGCTGGAAATTTATCCGGCGGATTCCGCAAAACTCCTTTCCGAAATCGGAACGGGAGTAAAACACTTTGTTTATAAAGAATAACTTTGCCTCCTTTGCCTGAAGGGAGGGGGACCGTTGCCGTATGGCGCGGTGGAGGGATTCTTTTAAAAAATCCCTTTATTGATGATAAAACTATGGAAAAAACAAATTTAATTTGTTATAATATAATGTAAACATTTTATTCCGGAAGGAGGGCGAAACTTTTGTCAGTTATAATTTCATCCGTTGAAAAAAATTCCCCGGCGGAAAAAGCGGAAATTATTCCCGGCGAAAGCCTTGTTTCCATCAACGGAAACGAAATAAAGGATGTCCTTGACTATCGCTTTTATATGACCGACAGAAAGCTTGAAATCGGGCTTCTCAAAAACGGCGAAGAACGGTATGTTACCGTAACAAAGCCGGAATATGAGGATCTGGGTCTTGATTTTGAAACCTATCTGATGGATAAGGAGCATTGCTGCAAAAACAAATGCATTTTCTGTTTCATCGACCAGATGCCCCCGGGAATGCGCGAAACGCTCTATTTCAAGGATGACGATTCCCGCCTCGGCTTCCTTTTCGGAAACTATGTAACTCTCACGAACCTTGAGGAAAAGGACATCGACCGCATCATAAAAATGCGCCTTTCGCCCATCAACGTTTCCGTTCATACCATGAACCCGAAGCTGAGGGTCGAGATGATGAAAAATCCCCATGCGGCGGATTCCCTTGATTATCTCAGAAAAATGGCGGAAGCGGGAATAACCCTTCATCTCCAGTTTGTTCTCTGTCCGGGGATCAACGATGGTGAAGAACTCCGCTACAGCTTCCGGGAAGTTGAAAAGCTCGGTCCTGCGGTGGAAAGCGCAGTCTGCGTTCCGGTGGGTCTTACAAAATGCCGGGAAAAACTCCCGAAGCTCACTCCTTTCGATAAGGAAAGCTCCCTCGAGGTTATAAAAATCGTTGATGAATTCCGTGCGGAATGTATGGAAAAATACGGCGAACCGGTTTTCTATGCCGCCGATGAGTTTTTCATCAAGGCGGAACTTCCGTTCCCGGAATACGAATATTACGGCGAGTTCACCCAGCTTGAGGACGGCGTCGGTCTTTGCGCTCTGCTGAAGCATGATTTTTACGAAGCGCTTGAATATTTCCCGGAAGGGGAATATGACCGTCATGTGACCATTCCCACCGGCAAAGCTGCATATTCCACAATAAAGGAACTTGCAGATGCCGCTGAGAAGCGTTATAAAGGCCTTAAAATCGACGTTCTGCCGATGGAAAACTTCTTCTTCGGCGAAAAAATAACCGTTACCGGACTCCTTACCGGCGGCGACATTGCAAAACAGCTTAAGGAAAGGGAAAACGGAGATGCGGTGCTCATCTGTGAAAGCACTCTCCGATATGAGCACGACAAATTCATCGACGATACCACACCCGAATGGGTTGAGCACGAACTCGGCGTTCCGGTGCTCATGGTTCCGAACGATGGCTATAAGCTTCTTTGCGCAATGCTCGGCGAAGAAGCGGAAGACGAATGTGATGTAATTTACGGATAAATTCCGTTTGGAGGAATATAAAAATGGCTAAACCTATTATTGCAATTGTGGGTCGCCCCAACGTGGGAAAATCCACTCTTTTCAATAAGCTTACGGGCAAACGCCTTGCAATCGTT
>JAFQBT010000084.1 GCA_017399625.1 Oscillospiraceae bacterium | reverse complement strand
TTGGTATTATACTGATTGTCACGGCACTTGTATGATAATTTTAAGTTCGGCCCTCGTTCCATTACGGAGCGAGGGCTATTATTGAACAATTTGTAACTTTTGCAGAAAAACCCCTTGACAAATTCCGTCTTGATTTGTTATACTGTTGCTTTCACCCTCCTGCTCATCATCTCTTGACAATCTGCAGTAGAGGGCGGTTATTCTTTTCTTATCCGACTTATTCATATTTCTCCTTTCTTTCAGCCGGATGCGATATGTGAATTACAGCAAAATCATCATACCACATCTATCTGAATACTTCAACGCTTTAAAGTGTGATTCCTAAATTATTTTTCTTCTTTAATTATTCTTTCAAGGGTATCACATACAGTAGAATCTCTTGAACCTTCGAAAAACGTTCTGACTTCTATGACTGTATTGCCGAAATCATAATCGAAATCCATATCCTTGGGATATTCATTTTCCTTGAATATGGCGAGCCGTTCTTCCTTTGTTTTCTGCGATAAAAGATATTTTATTTCATCAAGAAGTTCGTATATATCGGTTGCGGGTTTGAGTTTTGGTTCATTATTCATCTTTCACAATCTCCTCTCTGTTGTTTCTTTTTCTGCTGCTCTTCTTTTGCACGGTATTCGTTGCCATAAAGAAGATTTGTGTTTTCTTCGATTTTTGCGGAGCGTTTTTCTATGGCTTCGTTCATTTTGATTTCATTGTGAAGTTTGGTTATCTGCTTTGTAACCTTTGCCTTTTCTTCCCGGATATCTTCTTTATCTTCCGGTTTCGCTCTGCGGATTTTATTCTGGAGTTTAGTACGGTATTGGATAAGCTCGTCCATTTCCTTTTGCAATTTATCTCTGTCTAAATAGAGATCATTAAAGGTTTCTATGCTCTTTGCTCCAAGATACTGTGCCTGTTTTGAAAGTTCTTCCATTTTACGGATATCCTCTTTCAGATACGGACTTGTGGGTTTGTATTTTGTGCCTTTCGGAAGAACACCAAGAAGATAGCAGTAGTGAAGATAGAGTTTATACAGACTATTTTGGTGCATGAAGGGTACAAACCATTCTTTCAGTTCTTTCGGCATTTGCGGAGGATAATTTATCTCTGCTCTGATATTTCCGTAAATGGCTCTGCCTCCCATATGCGTTCTGATATATTCCGGAGCCCATTTTTCATCAAGGGTATCAAGTCTTGTGAAGTTTTTGTATTGCGGAAGTCTTAGTTTCCAATGCTTTCCGGTAAAGTCTGTAATATATCCTTTTCGGATAAGATACTGTTCCATGTAATACGGAGTTCTGCTGTTTAGAGCAGCTTCTCTTACGTCCTCACGATAGACATTGTACCTTGTGGGCTTACCGCTTTTTTCATCAAAATATACAGTTCTTGATGAAGCTTTCTTATTAGGATTTTTGATTACGGAAAGTCCGTGCTTAAGGCAAATCCTGTCCGACACTTCTATGAATCTTCTCCGTTCAGATTTTGAATAGTTGTATTTGCTTCCGTCAATAAAAGATACGGAGTTTATGCAAAAATGGTTGTGCGGATGTTCTTTATCAATATGAGTAGTAACTATTATCTGAAACCTCTCTCCCCACATTTCCTTTGCCGTTTCAACGCCTATTCTATGACATTCATCATACGAAACTTCACCGGGAGCAAAGCTCTGGTATCCATGCCATGCAATATATCCGTTTTCTTTCCCAAAACGTTTTTTGGTTAAAATCATCTGTTTCAGCGCGGTTTCTTTAAGGCAGTTTATACCTGTGATATATTCGTCCTTTGTAGCTTCCGGGCGCTTTACATATTCCAGCACGCTCCAAAAATCCTCGTGGTTTTCAATCATTGTTTTTTCGGGATTCTCAACATAATCAATAAGGTCTTTGATGTTTCCGGAGATATGCCAAAGACTTGTGGTTGCCATATCACACCGCCTCCTGCAGCCTCAAAACCAATTCTTCAATTTTACGGCACTCTTCTTTTGCGGAGGGTTCATATTTAGATATTACTGCAAAAGATTCATGGATTCCGTAAAGCTCGCTCATCATATCCCAAAACTCCATTGGAGGAATGGGTTTAGGATTCTTTTCCATAATCAGCTGTCTTAAAAATTCCTTTTGGGTTAGTCCGCAAAGTTCAGCACATTTCTTGACCAAGGTGTGTTCTTCGTCATTAAGTCTTACTTTTACTTCATAAATCTTTTCTTTATCTTTCATAAAATCATCTTCTTTCGTCAAAGGGGTATTCGGGGGAATATTCCCCCGGGAAGTCCGCACCCATTCTGCGGTGTGGATTTGGATTTTGGGGTACAAAATCCGATGCTCGTTACTCCTGTAGACAGAGTAAAATACCGTCACCGGAACATATCCGAAATATCGCACACAATACTGTCACGCTTCCTGTCACTTTTACCGTCACCTTTATGGCAGAACTCGACCAATCTTCTGCGGTTGGTGCGCATAAATTTTACCGTTACACCGTTTCTTTTGAGCACTGTTTTTCCGTACTTATGCAGAAGCTTTGCTGCGGTGGTATGGCAGATATCTTCACAATTCATTTCTGAAAGCAGGTCGGTAACGGTACCAATCCACTTTGTTTTTCCTGTCATAAACTCCGTCACCTGCTGAAAGAAAAAGTGATCTTCCGTGAGCACGGGATAACCCGCTCCGATTTCGTTATTCAAACCCAGTTTGAGCATTTCATTTATTAAGTCATCGTCTTTCATTTTGTCAGCTCTTTTTACTGAAAAATCTCTATACTCTTAAAAAAGGATACAAAAAAGCCGTTGCACAGGTGCAGAAAACAAGGCGGGTTCCAAAAGCAAAACTCGCTTACTCATTTTCGATGCCCTCATGCAACGGCCTTTACATCTTTTCTATCTCATTCATCAAATCATTAACTATGCAACGCCATATTACGAAGATTATCGATATTCATTTTTTGCTCCTTTTTGAGCAATTCTATATTACCAAAAAAATCCGGCGAATTATGCCGGATTTTTTGGATTTTCTGTATTTTGTTTGTGAACAAAGTTTTGGGTGAGTTTGAAATATAACAGAGAACAAAATACATAAGTGTTGAAAAAACCGCAGTGCTCAAATATGAGCACCGCGGTCTTTAAGTCCTAATATTTTATTATTTTCTTCTTTTTGCAGCAAATGCAGCAACGGCAACGATTGCTACTGCGCCAAGAACAGATCCGTATTTTACTGCCGCACCGGTGTTCGGATTCGCTTCATCCTCTTCATCGGTATCGTTATCGTTATCGGGTTTGGACGGTTTGGAAGGTCTGGAAGGATTTGTAGGCTTATCAAGTTTTTCAGTTTCTCTGCTTTCTTTTTCTCCGCAGCGTTCGCATTCACGCTCCTCAAGACCTTTTTCTTCGGTAGTAGCTTCTTTTACGGTTTTCCATTCGCCCCAGTCGTGGTCAAGTGCATCAATATCTTCGCTTTCCTCATAACCGCAACCGTTTTCGCAGGTAATTTTGCGTTCACCTTTTTCGGTACAGGTGGGTTCTTTTACAGTTTCATATTTGAGAGTATGAGCATCTGCATCAATTTCGCCGTATTCGTTTCCGCAAACTTCACATTTTGCTTTTTCTGCACAGGTTGCTTTTCCGCCTTTGTGATCAAGCATTGCAATTTCTTCGCCGCTTTCAAGTTTTGCTCCGCAGCCTTTGCAGTGAGTATCACCAGTATATCCTTTTTCGGTGCAGGTCGCTTCTTTTGCGCCTTTTACTTCGGTTCCGCCAACATGGTTGTCAGCATCTTTTGCAGTTTCGGAACCTTTTGCAACAACTGCTCCGCAACCTTTGCAATGGGTATCTCCGGTATATCCTTTTTCAGCGCAGGTTGCTTCTTTTGCGCCTTTTACTTCAGTTCCGCCAACGTGATTGTCAGCATCTTTTGTAATTTTGGAACCTTTTGCAATAACTGCTCCGCAGCCTTTGCAGTAAGTATCACCGGTATAGCCTTTTTCAGCGCAGGTTGCTTCTTTTGCACCTTTTACTTCAGTTCCGCCAACGTGATTGTCAGGATTTTTTGCGGTTTCGGAACCTTTTGCAATAATAGTTTTGCATTCATTGCAATATGTATCGCCGGTATATCCATTTTCGCAGCAGGTTGCTTCTTTTGCATTGATGATTTTGGTATCGGTATGCTGGCAGGGAACATTAACGGTTACGCCGCCGTTTACAGTTTCAAATGCAACATTG
Organism: Oscillospiraceae bacterium; assembly: GCA_017399625.1. Classification (GTDB taxonomy): domain Bacteria; phylum Bacillota; class Clostridia; order Oscillospirales; family Ruminococcaceae; genus UMGS1668. The sequence goes on along the minus strand of JAFQBT010000084.1, from coordinate 9,729 downwards.
TCCATATTTTTGTCGCATACATCTTCCGGATTATAGGATACCTCCACAGCGCTTTTTTCACCGATAGCATTATCTTTTACTTTAAATTTTATTTCAGCAAAAACTCCGTTAGTGGTAGAATCCGATCCAAAAAGCATCCAGTTAAGCTGTACTTTTCCATTAGATTCACTTGTTGCAGGTACTCCGCCGAAATTATTACTGATAGCAGAAGATTTATATTCAAGCACATCAGTGTCATATTTTACTTCCAATTTCATAGAAGAAACACCGGGATTGTTTTTAACAGAAACTGTTATAACGATCTCATCTCCGCGTTCAGCTGTTACTTCAGATACAACAATTTGTGGATTAGCCGCAAAAGCTGTTACAGCAAAAATCATACAGCACATACATGCCAAAAGCAAAGAAATTATTTTTTTCATTTATATTTTCCTCCTTAATGAATTTCATAGTCTAATCCGGAAAGATAGTAGAAAAGTGTCATAACGTCCTTGTTGTTTACATTTCCATCACCATTTACATCAGTTGCTGCTTCAACAACATAATAATCCAATCCGGAAAGATAATAGAATAATGTCATAACATCTTTGTTGTTTACATTTCCGTCGCCATTTATATCGCCCGGAATATATTTTACTATTTTAATTTCTCCGTTTTCAGTATAGAAATTAACATTGTCCAACGCGGCATTAAATATATCTCCGGATTTGTAAGAAACAGAAACTGTTGTGTTTTCAACCTCAACATTATCTTTTATCCTGAATGTAATTGTTGCAAATTTTTCATCATTAACATTCGTTCCTGAAATGCTCATAAATGCCCAGTTCAGCAAAATCGGTTTCTTCGCTGTATTTTCAACGACCGTTGCTCCTTGAATACCTTTATAAGCATCACTAATTGTTGCGCTTACCACTTCCAGCACATCAGAATCATAGTCAATGCTTAATTTGATCGAAGCAATTCCCGGATTGTTTTTCAGAACAACCGGTACTTCAACAGTTTCTCCCGGTTTTCCGGAAGCCTCACCAATTATGATAGTCGGTGCGTCTTCGGGAATAACTTCTTTCTTTTCCCATACCGCATAAAGTGTTACATTTGCATCCTTCGTATAGCTTCCCCCTGGCTGATATTCAGCTTTGGTTGCGGTAGAAGAGGTTGCCCAACCGAGGAATTCATAACCTTCACGAACAGGTGTTACAGAACTCAAAGTAAGTGCTACGCCTTCGGTCTTGGTCTGCGCAGTCGGTGCACCGGAACCGCCGTTGGCATCATATGTTACGGTGTAGGTTGCTTTTTCCGGTTCTTCAACGGTTATGCTTCCGTTTGTAATTTTCAGCATTTCCGAAGAAGCCATATCAAATCCGCCGACAATCCATTCGTCGAAAATCATACTTATTGAATAAACAGTTCCGACTTTTGCATCCTCGGGAATATCAAAAGTAAATTTTCCCATAATTCCGTTTTCAGGTAAATTTTTACCTGAAGGTGTGAAAATAAGGCTTGAAACATAATCTCCAAAAGGCTCCATTGCAGTTACAAAAGAATAACGATCAGGAATTTCTGTGTTGTTCTTAACTGTTACAAGTATTTCAACAGCTTCGCCCGGTTTTCCTTTTATGTTTTCAACACTGATTTCGGGCATCCAACCCGGTTCGAAAATCGCAACCAAATCAAGGTTTTCCGTAATAGAATAAGTGTTTCCAGGATAATATCCTTTTCCGTTCTGTCCCATCCAGAACAGGAAATTCCAGTTTTCACGGACAGGAATTTCTGTGGGAACAGTAAATTCGTTTCCGGTAACTGTGATATCTTCCGGACCGCCGGTTCCTTTACCCGGATCGAAGGTTACGGTATAGGTTTGATTCAGAACATGTATTGTTCCGTCAACAACTTTCGGTTCAACGTTTCCAAAACCGTTTACCCATTTATTAACGTCAATTGAGAAATTATAGTCTTTTGCTTCGATATTTTTGGCGTTCAATATAACACGCAAAAACAGACCCGAAAATGCACCTGTTTCTCCGTTAACCACTTCATATCTGATGTTGTCACCGTTTACCGTAACAACGCCGTCTTCCGGGAAGAAAGTTTCCACATATGTTACTTCAAAAGCATTTTTGTCATAGATCAAATCAAGGTCAAACGAAAGATTTTCCGTGGCATCGTTGTTTTCTATAAAAACATTAAGTTCTGCTGCGCTTCCGGAAAAAATTTCAATGCTGTCCACAGTAATAGTCGGTGGTTCTTCTTCCCACATTGCTGTAAGCGTTATATCTTTATCAACTACAATAGAATCTCCAGGCTGATAAATAACAGTTACAGCTGCGTCCTGTTTATAAACTTTGGATTCAAAATAAAAAACCGTTTTATAAATACTTGCCGTTCCGGTTTTTCCGTCTTCGGAAATATAATCCACATTAAAATAATTATAGTTGGAACCGCTTTTTCCCGGATAGTAGGAACTGCCTTTGTCGGAACTTTCTATAAGGTGGAAATAGCGCATTTTTTTCGGATTATAGCTTCCGAACGTTCCGGAATTCTTTTTAATGTGTTCAATCAGTTCGTCTTTATCGTCGCCATAAAGATACGTATAGTCAGAATTGTGCTCATATCCCCAGGTGTAATATTTATATCCGGTTTCGTAACTTCCGCTTGAAGGTTTTGTTTTTGTCCATTCACCCTCTGCACTGTCGGTTGTTTGCCAGCCTGTAAAAACATTTCCGGGGCATACCGGAATTTCTTCCGGAATCGTAAAGCTTGCTCCTTTGGGAACATGTACGTCGGTATATTCAAAATAGCCGCCGCCTACATCAAAATGAACAGTACAAAAAGTTGGATTTACCGTTACAGCGCAGGTATCTTTATACCCTCCATCTTTGGTAGTAACAGTAATAATTGCGTCACCCGGATAAACTGCGGTTACCACACCGGAAGAGGAAACAGTTGCAACAGAGGTGTTACTGCTCGACCACGTTACCGATTTGTTCGTAGCGTTTGAGGGGGTTATTGTCGCAGTCAGCTGCACAGTTTCTTCTACATCCAAATCCACCGCTGAATAATTCAAAGATACACCCTTTACGGATACATTGCTGCTTGAACTGTCAACAACAGTAAAATTCACCTGTTTGCTTCCGGTTTTTCCGTTTTCGTCTGTTGCTCTCAAAGACAAAATATATTCGCCGACCGCAAGGCTGCTGAATTTCATTGTATCATCAGCCGTTTTGACTGTATAACTTGTTGCATTCGGCTTTTTGGTTATTCTGTTGGAACTTGCGGTAAGGCTTCCGTCCTCGTTAAGAATTTCAAAAGTAACCGAAGTTATTTTTGAAATGCCATTGCTGGAAGAAACTTTTCCATACCAGTTATAAGCTTTGCTTGAATCGTTTGCCCAGACCGAAGTTCCTTTCGGAATAGTGTACTTATTCATGCTGAGCTCAACATTGATAGTGTTGTTAATATTAACTGTTATATGGTCTTCCGGATAAACCCATCCGGTTTTGGAAGAACCATAGCTTATTTTATACCAGGTGTTTCCATAGTGGTTAGCTATCTTTCCAACAATTTTATAGGTTCCTGCTTTGAGTTTATCCTGATAAGTACCGGATTCTCCCTGATACGGATGCGGTTTTACATAAATATTTCCTGTAGAAGAAACAGTTCCGTCTATACTTGTTACTTTATTTATTTCTTCATAATATTTTCCGCAGTGGCTGCAGTAACCCTTATTGTCATAACTATGTTCAACGTAGTTGGTTGCGCGGCCTATAGAAAAAGAAGTATACAAATAGCCATATGTAGTGGTAAATTTGTTAAAAACTTTGGATGCTCCTTCCGATGCTCCATTAACATTACATTCAAGCATCTTAATTCCGGAAGATGTTACACTTAAAAGAATTCCCTCATGATAAGCATCATTTGGTCCATACAAAACGATAATATCGCCTTTTTTGGCTTTTTTAGCGTTCGTATGATTAAATGTAGCTTTTGACACAAACCAATCCACATAATCAACTTCTACGGCATTTTTACAGAAAATATACCAATGTGCCATTCTTGCAAATGCGGCACAAGTCATAGAATCTCCTTTTACACAGAGATTATTTACACTTTTAGGGCAAATTCCAAATTCGGTTTTAAACCAACCATTTTTAATTATAGCAGAAGCACTACAATTTCCTCCATAATTACACGGGTGATTACTTCCACTATAATAACCACAAGTTTTTCTGTTTGCCGTAAAATACTTACCAAGCAGTTTGTTTTCCAGTGTTTTTATTCTTTCAGCAATTTCTGCATCGCTTATTTTCGCTCTGGAATCAGTTGCCATTGTTTCATACTCCCCATTTTGGGGTTCATTGAGACTTTCCTCAATTTCCGGAGCGGCAACTTCTTCCTCTGCCGGAATACTTTCGCCGACTTTTTCAAGTTCAAACGCAATTGCGTTTACCGGCACTGCGCCCGCTATCATTAAAACTGCAAGAAGCGAGCAAAGAACTTTTTTCATAATCTGACCCATCTTTTTCCCTCCGTTTTCTTATGAAAAGTGCAAAAAAATCCGACTATCACCTTCCGTTTTTGAATCCGTACTAAAACAATTTATTTTTGGGTATTCATATTTATAGTATATATTCCTTTATAAAATATGTCAATAGTCTGTTTACGATTGTAAATAATACTTTTAGACTTATTTTTGAGGTGATGCTATGAACAATATTACTCAGGCTGTCGGAGCAAGAATCCGCACTTATCGTCAACGCTGCAGAATAACACAGGAGGAACTTGCGGAAAAGGCCGAAGTACATCATACCTACATCGGTCAGGTTGAACGCGGAGAGAAAAATCTTACAATTGTTACACTTGAAAAAATTCTTTCCGCCCTTGGAATAACCTTTGATGAATTTTTTGAACATCTTGATTTTAAAGAATCCGAGGAAACAACAGCATCTCAATGTTATGATATAATTAATAATAAGACACCCGCTCAACAGGAAAAAATCCATCGGCTTCTTTGCGATATTGAAGAGCTTATCAAATAATGTATAAAAAGCTCTCCGAAAATTTTATTTTCGGAGAGCTTTTGTTCGTTATCCACTTTTTGAATTTTTTTAATTTTGGCTATTAGTTAGTTAACCAATCGGAAATATCCACGATTTTAATGCCTTCATACTGATATTCGGGATTTCTTGTGCGTGCGACTACCTTTTTGGGATACGCATCTTTTATCTGCAAGAGCGGGGATACTTCTCGTTCAAAAGTCTTTTCATCGGAAATGTTGTCGGATACTTGAATATAAATTTTTTCATTGCGTTTGATTGCAACAAAATCTATTTCTTTTTTGTAAAGAACCCCGGCATATACCTCGTATCCTCTGCGCAGAAGTTCAACGGCAACTATATTTTCAAGGATTCTTCCGTAATCCATATTTTTTGTGCCGAGTTTTGCGTAACGGAAAGAATGGTCACTTAAATAATATTTGTCATTGCTCGAAAGATATTTTTTGCCTTTAATATCATATCTGCGGATTTTATAAAAAGCAAAAGCGTTGCAAAGGTACTGCATATAAGCACCTACAGTATTATGATGTATCTTTTCCATAGCAACTTTAAGAGTGCTTGTTATATTTCTTGCAGATGAAAGATTTGAGATGTTGTCCATAAGAAAATCCACAATTTTATCCATAAGCTGGGGGTTACGGATTTTATATTTTTTATGAATATCTCTCACTATAAGAGTACTGAAAACATCCGCAATATAGTCAAATTTTGCTTCCTGGTTTTTATACAGATAAGATCCGGACATACCGCCTTCAATAAGATATTTATCAAAAGCAGAATACTTGTCCTCGTAATTAAAATACTGCAGATATTCACTAAAAGAGAACGGATATACTTTTATCTCGAAAGTTCTTCCGGTAAATAACGTTGCAAGGTCTGAACTTAGAAGAAATGCATTCGAGCCAGTTATATAAATATCATATTTCTCGGATGCGTGCAGGCCGTTTATCGCTTTTTCAAAATCTTCGCACATCTGTACTTCATCAATAAAAACAAAGTTTTCTTTATTTTCATCGTATTTGGCATTTATATAGTTATACAAACGATGATATTCGAGCAAATCTTCATATTCCGGAAGGTTGAAATTGATATGAATGATATTGCTGTTGGCAATATTATTAGTAACGTATTTTTTGAATGCTTCCATAAGCTTGGATTTACCGCTACGGCGGACACCGGTGATAACTTTTATATCAGGAGTTCCAATAACATCTATCAGTTTATTTAAATAATGAGTTCTTTCAATAAGTTTCATATAATTTTCACCTCACAGTTACATATTACCACTTCTATTAGCCAAAATCAATGTAATTTCGAAAACGGCTCTCAGATATTTCAATGCAAAAAAATCCCAACGTATTTTTAACGTAGGGATTCTTTGTTGAATAATTGTAGACCTTTTGTCAAGTCTGATATTTAATAGTATCAATTGATTTTTTATATTCTTGCATTTTTTCATCTTTAGGATTCACGGATAACACGTAATTAATTTTTCCACTTAAGTGTTCAACATAATTTACCCGTTGTTCACCGATATGTGCAAGATGATCGTCCAATCCAAACTTTTCTATAAAATGAACTTCTTGCCGTATTTTCATACGATATTCACGACAAAGTTGTTGGATATCATTTACAACAATTCCCGTAACACATTGTCTACTGTTATTTCTCATAACTTTAACTTTTTTGTTGTTCCTTTTAAGATTTAGATATTTTAATTCTGTATCCACTAAAAACAATACTGAAGCAATATTAAAATCGCCAGAAAAAGTTAAATCGTCTGCATATCTTGTGTAGCGTATATTATTTTTTTTACAATATTCACTAATATTATAATCAAATTTTTTTAATACTAAATTCGAAAGATAAGCACTAGTTGGAGCTCCTTGAGGTAAAGATTCATTCAGGCAACAAAGTCTAGTTAAAAAAACAGCCACAGGAAGATTATATCCACATGACAAAAAAAGATTGAGCACATATCCACTTTTTATTGATGGAAAAAAATCTTTTATATCTAAAGTTAAAACTATCTTTTGTTTTTTGTGAAAACGTGTATTATCTTTAATTGAAGTTTTAGGTACATATGCTTTAGCAAATTTACTGCAAGGAATTTTATATAAAATTTCTTTAAGAATCCAAGTTTGGACTTTTTTTAGATCCGGCAGAGGTTCATCAATTCTACGTAATTTTCCGTTTCTTTTTTTTATATGGAAAGTTCGATAAAAATATTTAGGCGCATTGGAAATACGATGAAGATATTCGTTATCAATTCCAATAAGTAAAGATAAATGAGTATGGTCAAAAATAACTGGGAGATTTTTCTTGTACAAATTTTCAGCATATGCTAAATATTCATTGATGTTCTTATCAAGTATACCTTGTCTTTCAGCCAAATCTCTAAATCTAGGTTCATACAAGTCCCAGCGCATTTAAACCACACCTTTACTATTATATAGTAAATATGTGCCTCGAAAGATACTAAATTTTATCCTCGCGCCAAAACTATTAATTGTTTTGGCGCGTGTCAGTCACAAATTCCTATTTGTGATGACTGCAATGAAATAGATGCAGAAGTCACTCCCGTGACTTCGAAAGCTATTTCATTGCAGGGCTTGAAAATAAGTTCATTACTAGCACGATGACATCATCGAACCAACACCCAAAAGTGTTAAAGCTATCAATCGAGGCACATATATTACTTTTTAGGAACATAAATATAAGAATCTGATATAGGCGAATGCCACATTTCTCTTCGGGGTAAGATCCATTCCGAATATTTTTCCACTTTATTGTTAGCCTCGAACCCTGCAATATAGGCAATCCCTGAATCGGTTAATTTGGTTTTTCCATCTTCTGCTGTAAAAATATATTTATTTTCTTTTAGCGAATCTATAAAAAAAGAAACCTGACCAAATTCATAACCATCACTAATAAGTTCCCAAATATTCCCATTGTGATGAATTATTTTTAGTAATTGATATATTAAACTTTCATTCATTTAATCACCTCAAGAATGGAGCAACATTGTGTTTTTTGTTTGTAAACCAAAAAACTGGAAAAGTATTATTTGGTGTTTTTATTAGTGAGATTAAAGCTTCGGAACGATTGTAACCAAAAGAAAAATTTTTATCTATTTTTAATTTATTTTCGATTTGAGTCATTAATTTAATATTATTTTTAAGACTATCATCGTGATAATAATCACTGATCCCCTTTTTTCTCATGAAATATACAAAAGTTTTTATTTTCAGGGTATCGTCAATATACTTAAGTCCTTGTTCTTGAGCTGCAATTGCAAGAATCGCAATTTTATTTAAGTTAATGCCATATTCAGAACGAATCCAATTAACTGCACTAACAGCAGTTTCTCCAGAACCTATATAATCATCCAGTAAAAGTATGGCATCCTCTTTTTTTAAGGTTTTTATCCATGAAAAATTTGTGGAATCACAAAATATCAGCTTTTTGTCTTTAAAAATAGGGCTAAGTTTAATTACCTCATCTTGGAAATAGTACCAAACAAATTTTGAGCTTTTTGTTTTATTAAAATCCTCCGGAGCTAAAAGTGGTAGTACAAAAAGTTTCCTTTTATTTGCAAAAAAACAATCTTCGTTTAAATAAATTTGATTAAGCAATTTTACCATACATGGCCTGTATTCTTCGCCCTCAATTTTTTTAAATTGTTTAGCAAGATCAATAACAAGTTCTTGTTCTTTTTTATCTAATATACTTAATCGTTGACAAAATCTATTGAATCGACTTTCGTATTCGGAATCCGATTCTGGAACTTCCCACCCATTTTCTTTGAAGATGTTAACAAGTTTCATGAAATTATCCGCGGATATTCTCATATCTGTTTTCACTTGTATCACACCCTTTAATTTTTTTATATTATATACCATATCAATCTTTTTGTCTATACACACGACTTTCAGAACGATTCTCTATGCAACATTTCTTGTATGTAAATTGTATTTTATGACGCAACTCCGTCGCAAGCAACGCCTATGGCTAGCCACGGCAGGGCCTGACAGGGAAAATCCCTGCGACCCTTGAAAAATGATCGTATATTTTATTACTTTATTGTTCAGAAAACACGGTAAACCTTTAAACAAAACAATGCACTTCGTATTTAAATACGAAGTGCATTGTTTTGTTTGATTTCTCTTTTTTGAATTTATTTCAGGATTCTGAATTTTCCGACAAGGGGAAGTTCCTTTGCTCTTCCGTTAATAACATTGATGATTCCGAGCACGGAAAGCACGAAGGAAACAAGGGGAAGAATAAGTCCGATTATCCAGCCGATTATCGGAATAACCGCAAGAACCGTGCAGACGATGATGATTATGATATGCAAAATCATAAGTACAAGTCCCTGGTTGGAATGGAACTTTGCAAAGGGAGATTCCTTAGCCGCAAGAATGGGAACAAGAACAAGCAGTCCGCAATAGGCAAGGATTCCCATAATTTTGTTTGCGCCGATATCCTCCGCAGTATAAGAATCGGTGGTATCCGGTGTTTCGTTCATTGCCGCAAATTTATCGGCAAAGTTTTCCGGCCGAGTCTGTTCCACAGGCTGTTCTTCAATAACCGGTGCCGGTTCTTCGATGATTTCTGTTGATGCTCCGCAGGAAGGGCAGAATTTTGCTCCTTCTTCGTATTCGGTTCCACATTT
>JAFQBT010000007.1 GCA_017399625.1 Oscillospiraceae bacterium | reverse complement strand
TTCAAGTTTATCGGTCTGTTTAAAGTATAGCAACAAAATCATCGTTTTTCAATACGGAATATGCGGTATAAAATTAAAATCTGTTTATTGACTATTGAATATGAATAATATATAATATAATATTGTATTATGTAAAACTGCGCCCGAAAGGGCTTTGACCGATTCGGAGGAATAAAAATGCTTGAATTTGAAGAACTTAAACTCAGACTGACTGCTCTCGAACCCCAGATCGAGGATCTTAAGGATGCTCTCGGTCTTGAACAGTGCAAAGTTGAAGTAAGAAGACTTGAGGCACAGCAGGAAGACCCCAACTTCTGGAACGACGTTGAAACTTCCACAAAAGTTCAGCGCAAGCTCAGCCAGCTCAACGGAAAAATCAATTCCCATAAGGACCTCGAAACCCGCTATGAGGATACAATGACCCTTATCGAAATCGCTCTTGAGGAAAACGATCCTTCCCTTTATGACGAGGCTCTTCCGGAAGTTGAAAGACTTGAAAAAGATATTGACGAACTCAAACTCACAACCCTTCTCACCGGAGAATATGACGAAAGCAACGCAATCATCACCTTCCATGCGGGTGCAGGCGGCACCGAGGCACAGGATTGGTGCCAGATGCTTTACAGAATGTACACCTGCTGGTGCAACAAACACCCGGACCTCAAATATACCCTTGTTGACTGGCTCGACGGCGATGAAGCGGGTGTAAAATCCGCCACCATCATCGTTGAAGGTCCCAACGCCTACGGATTCCTCAAATCCGAAAACGGTGTTCACCGCCTTGTAAGGGTTTCTCCTTTTGATGCTTCCGGCCGTCGCCAGACTTCCTTTGCTTCTCTCGAAGTTATGCCCGAAATCGAGGATGACAAATCCATCGAAATCAAGGAAGACGATATCAAAATGGAAGTTTACCGCGCATCCGGTGCAGGCGGCCAGAAAGTTAACAAAACTTCCTCCGCGGTCCGTCTTATCCATATCCCTACCGGTATCACTGTCTGCTCCCAGATCGAGCGTTCCCAGTATCAGAACCGCGAAGTATGTATGAACATGCTCCGTTCCAAACTTGTTGAAATCAAGGAACGCGAACACCTTGAAAAAATCGAGGACATCAAGGGCGTTCAGAAGGAAATCACCTGGGGAAGCCAGATCCGTTCCTATGTTTTCATGCCCTATACCATGGTAAAAGACCACAGAACCGGTTTTGAAACCGGCAACGTCCAGGCGGTTATGGACGGCGAAATCGACGGTTTCATCAACGCATACCTCAAACAGATGAACAAAGGCCAGTTCGAAGGCGGAAACGACGATATGATGTAATTAACGCCCCTTGTTAAAGGGGAGAGGGCCACATCGCGTAAGCGGTGGCGAGGGGATTCTTTTTTTAAGAATCAAAACAAATTAAAAATCAAGCGGGAGTTTCTCCCGCTGTTTTTATAGGTGACATTATGATTAAAGCAATTTTTATTGATATTGACGGAACTCTTCTGGATTTCGAGGCCTGCGTGGAGGAATCCATGCGCCTTGGCCTGACCGAAAACAAAATTGAATATAAACCGGAAATGCTCGAAACTTTCCACAGAATAAACAACGGTTTCTGGCGGGACCTTGAACAGGGCAAAATTACTTTTGAGGAACTTCTTGAACGCCGCTGGGCAACTGTTTTTGAAGCCTTGGGAATCGACCTCAACGGTCCGGAATTCGAAACCTATTTCAGAAAGCGCCTTCACGAAAGCGCGATTCCAATGGAGGGCTCTTACGAAACGCTTGAATATCTTTCCGGAAAATACCGCCTTTTTGCCGCAAGCAACGGACCCCATGAACAGCAGGTGGAAAGACTTCGCAAAGCGGGCATGCTCGGATATTTTGAGGAGGTTTTTACCTCCGGAAAAATCGGCGAGGAAAAGCCTTCTCCATATTTCTTCGAATACTGTTTTGAAAAGGTTGATATCCTTCCTTCCGAAAGCATCATGCTCGGGGATTCCCTTACTTCCGACATTAAGGGCGGAATCTGCTTCGGAATGAAAACAGTCTGGCTCAACGGCAAAGGCGAAAAAACGGAATTGCCTGTGGATTATGAGATAAAATCCCTTGCTGAAGTTAAAAATATCATATAAAACAAAACCCTGCGGAAATTCCGCAGGGTTTTGTTTTTGTGGGTATAGAAAAGAGTTGGGGGTTAATTATCTTACCATGAGAAGGCCGCCATTTACGCAGATGGTCTGTCCGTTGATATAACGTGCGCCGTCGGAAGCAAGGAATACCATTACGGGAACAAGGTCGGTATCAACTTCGCCCATATCGCCGAAGAGCGGGAACATCTGTTTAAGACCTGCTTTATAAGGTTCAACAACAGCGGGGTCTGCGGTTTCAAGCCAGTATTTATACATAGGAGTTTTGATGGAGGGGTTTACGCAGTTGCAGCGGACGTTTGCTTCGCGTGCCCAGTCAAGAGCAATGGAGCGGGTCCAGCCGAGAACTGCAGCTTTGGAGGAAGCATAAACTGCTCCGTTGGGCATTCCGGAAAGACCGGTGTCGGAAGCATAGTTGATGATTGCGCCTTCAATGCCGTTTGCTCTGAAATATTTATAAGCTTCCTGGTTGGTCCAGACGGTGCCTTTGAAGTTTACGTCCATGATGAAATCAATGTCTTCGTCCTCAAAGGTTTCTGCGGGTTTGTTGCGTTCAACACCTGCAATATTTGCAAGAACGTCGAGTCCGCCCATGATTTCAATTGCTTTTGCAAAGAAATCCGCGACGTTTTCTTTTTTGGTGATGTCGCAGTGGATATAAGTTGCTTTGCCGGTTACGCCTTCCTGTGCGTTTGCTTCGGTTTCGGTGGTTCTGCCGCCTTCATCGTTAACGTCGCAGAAAACAACCTGTGCGCCTGCGCGTACATATCCTCTTACACATCCTGCTGCAATACCGCTGCCGCCGCCGGTTACGATTATTTTTTTGCCTTCAAGTTCCATTTACTTTTTCCTCCGTTTGCGTTATAATTTTGGTGACACATTTGTGTCATGATTACATTCTATAGAGTATCACTGTTGATGTAAATATTTTAACAAAAAACTGAAACAAAAGAGGGTTGTATGTATCATGAAAAGCGAAATAACCCTTAACGAAAGCGTAAAAGAGGCAATGGAAATTGCTTTGATAAAGCTTTTGCAGAAAAAGGATATAAATAAAATAACGGTTACGGAGCTTACTGAACTTGCGGGAGTTGGAAGAAGCAGTTTTTACCGCAACTTTGCAAGTATGGAAGATGCGGCAGTAAGTTACGTAAACAGGATTTATCGGGAATATTTCAGAAATAATCCGGTGAATCCCAATGCCTATAAAAAATCGAATTTTTCATTTTTTCTCAGGAAAAGATATAAATTCATAAGGGAGCATAAAGACGTTTTTACGGTTCTTCAAAAAAACGGAATTCTCTATAACGTTCTGGTAAAAATGGATTCGGAGGTCAAGGCGCAGTATCTTCTGGCGGATGTGAGCGAAAGCAGATATTTCAGCGCCATGATAATGGGATTTTCCGCAGGAGTAATCGAAGAATGGGTCGCCGGAGGAATGAAGGAAAGCGAAGAGGAGCTTGCGGAAATCACAAAAGCCTGCCTTATGAATACCGTGAAAAGTCTTAAAGACGCTTTTTGAAAAATAAAAACGGCGCGGAATTTTCCGCGCCGTTTTTCTTTTATTTGAATCAGAGAACTTTTTCGTAAGCAACTCTCGGGTCGCCGTTTTCAAGATGGATGATTCCGCATCTTTCAAAGCCGCATTTTTCAAGAAGCTTCTGCATTCCGATGTTTGCTTCGTGGGTATCGACGCGGATGGAGGGAATCTTTTTGACTTCGCAGATTTTATCCGCAAGCCCCATGAGAGCTGTGCCGAAGCCCATTCCATGCCAGTCCGGATTGATTCCAAAGCGGTGAACAACAAGATATTTTTCACCGTCGGTTTTCCATTCGCCTTCGATTTCGGCATAGGTGGGTTCGTTTTCGCAAAGGAAGGAGCCGAAACCAACAAGAACTTCGCCCATATACATTACGTAAAGGGCTTTTTTGTCAACGTCTGCTCCGAAAATTTCCCGGGAAGGATAGCCTTCTCCCCACTGGGGAATGTTGTTTGCTTCAAAATATTCGTTTTTGATTCTGCGGACACAGCCGAGAACGGTTAAAACATCGGGTTTTGTTGCGGGACGGACTTTCATTGCATAAAACTTCCTTTCAATTAACGGTTTTTGAGAAAACGGATGTCTTCGCCGACAAAATAGAGTTTTCGGTATTCGCCGAGGATTCTGCTGGCGGTTCTTTCGGAATATCGTTCGGCAAGTTCCTTGCCGGAAAGATTTGTGCTGATTATGGTGGGGCGGTTTTCATAAAGCCGCTCGTTGATAAGATTTCCGATGGCGGCGGTGGTGAATTGGGAAGGGAACTCTGCGCCAAGGTCATCAATTATGAGCAGCTCGCATCCGGCATATTTTCTTGCGGCGGAATCGCTTCCGGAAAAGGAAAAATGTTCGCGCTCAAGGTCGGAAACAAGCTTCTGCGCCGGAGCATAAACAACGCCGAAACCACCCTCTGTAACAGTTTTTGCAATGGAAAGGGAAAGATGCGTTTTTCCAAGACCGGTTTTTCCCATCATCACGATGCTCGGGGAATCATTCGAAAAACCTTTTGCATAATTTATGCAGAAATTGTTATAATTCTGCATTTTTCTGCGGGGATTTGTTCCGTCGGAAGCGCCGTTGTCAACGTAATACGAAAGGTCAAAATTATCGAATGAGCACGCGGCGGAACCGGAACTTGCAGCAAGTTCCCGCAGAGCCTGCTCACGGCAGACCTCCTTATAGCATGAGCACAGGATTCCGTTTTTGCGTCCAAGGTCGCTGCATTTATTGCAGGTGTAGCGGGGTTCAAGGTAATCTGCCGGAAGTCCGTTTGAGGCAAGGATTGCCGCCTTTTCGCTCTGGATGCGGCTGATTTTATCCTGCATTTCGCTTATGGCTGCGCCGGTTTCCTTCTGTTCCCGGAGCATGAGCACGGAAAAACCCGCCATCTCCCGCATAAGCTGATTATCCAGCTCGCGGACTGCGGGAAATTTCGCATAAACATCGGATTTTCTGATGTTTGCTTCCCGGTCTGCGGCGCTTCGTCTTTCGTCAATAATCCGCCTTGCGGCGGCATAAACCTCGGAAGAATAGGCCATCTTCTGCAAACGTCCTTTCTTAAAAAATTATACTTAGAATACATTTTAATATTGAGCATGCCCGGTGCTCAGATTACGGAATCTTCGAGCATCATTCTGCGCTCGAGTTCGTCAAGATCGAAGGAGGGCTTTTCGGATTCCGCTTTCGGCTTGTTTTCGGCGGCAGCTTCCGCAACGGTTTTAAAGCCTTTCCGGTGCCAGTTGAGCAGGATTTTGTTTATGTAGGGGAAGGAAAGTTTTGCGGTTTTCTCTATGCATTTTTCGTATGCAAAATGTATAAGTTCCGGAGAGATTCCGTATATTCTCCAGCTTTCGCAGAACTCCTTTTCCTTTGCAACAAGGTTTCTTCCGTAAATTTCGAGCACGCGTTTGACTTCGCCTTCCCAGCTTCTTGCTTCCTCAAGAGCACGCATGCGCTCCTCGGCGGCTTCGATGGTATCGATTCCGGAATCAAGCCATTCAAGGGCGGTTTTCTGGATATAGCGAAGATTGTTTTTGCCGATGCCGGAACAATAGGCGATTACGGTTATAAGCACCTCCGGCGCAACTCCCGCATAGGAAATAAGCCAGACGATGGCTTCGGTATCGGAGGTGGTAAAGGTTTTTCCAAGAAGGCGCTCCGCTTCGGAAAGAACGTGGGCAATGCCCGCATCCTCCTCTTTGAGCTTCTGGACTTCCTTCATGGTGAGCTTTGTTTCCGGAGGCTTCGGAATATCGCGCTTCGGTTCGGAAACTTCCGGAGCAGGGGAGACTGCTTTTTGAACGGGAGCGGAAACGGAAACGCCGTCGCATTCGAGGATGCCCCTTCCAACCCAGTAATCAAGCAGATCCTTTGCGTCCTCCGGGATGATGGAAAGTTCCTCCGCAACAATTTCCGGGGTGGTTTCCGAAAAACCGCGGCTCAATGCAAAAAGAAGGACCCGGAGCTGGCCGGCGGTACAGAGTTTTAAATTTTCTGCGGCCTCGTTCGGAACAAAAAATGCTCCTCCGCCGCATTTTACAACAACACGATAAGCCAAAAGCCCCGACCTCCTTCCGATAAGATTCGTAAAATTTATTATACCACAGGAAAACTTCTTTTGCACTATAAAAATTGAAAATTGTCAGCAAAATAAAAAAAAGGAAACGCCTTAAGACGTTTCCGGATAAACAAAAAAGCTCATTCCGAAGAATGAGCTTTTTTCTGGAGCGGGTTACGAGGCTCGAACTCGCTACCTCGACCTTGGCAAGGTCGCGCTCTACCAGATGAGCTAAACCCGCAAGTCATTTTTGACTGCTCGA
>JAFQBT010000083.1 GCA_017399625.1 Oscillospiraceae bacterium | reverse complement strand
TTTCCAACCCCTGCAGTTTGCTCCCGCAAACGCTGTCCCCTTCATAAGGGGACTAAAACGCTCCACCGGAAGAACGGAGATTCCGATTCCCGACCGCCATCGTTCAGGCCGACGGCGGTTTTCATTCTCCATCTGCCGCCCGGTTGTTTTCGGCTGAATTTGGTGGGATGGGATTACAATCCCTCCGTCATTTGCTTCGCAAATGCCACCTCCCTTTACACAAGGGAGGCTGCCCTCCGGGTTGCCTGGGAATCCCTCTTCCGTCAGCCTTCGGCTGACACCTTTTGCTCAGCCGCAGACGGCAGACCCCTCTGTCTGTTGCGCAGACATCTCCCCTAACAGGGGAGTCTCCTCTGGGAAGGCTGATTGCCTCGGTGGAAAGCGAAGGAAGAATCCCTCCGCCATTGCTTACGCAATGGTCTCCTCCCTTTGAGAATGGGGCTTAAAATTCGACGTCCTGGAGGCGGATGAGGGTTGCGATATAGATTTTAAGGGCTTCGAGGAGGTATTCGACGGAAGCGCCTTCGTCAACGCAATGGACCGCGCCGACCCATTCGGGCATGGGTCTTTCCGGATGCTCAGGTCCGAAGGAAACGGCGTTGGGGAAATCGCGGGCATAGGTTCCGCCGCCCATGGTATAAAGTTCGGCCTTTTCGCCGGTGATTTCGTTATAGGTGTTGATGCAGGTCTGGATCTCCGCGGAGTCCGGTTCGATATAGAAAGGCTCCATTTCGGCGACGGTTTCGCAGGTGCAGTGCTCACCGAAGCGCTCGTTGATGGCTGCGGTGATCTGAGCACCGGAGGTGTTGGTGGGATAGCGGCTGTCGAGGCTCTGGAAGAATTTTCCGTCCTTTATGCCGATGATTCCGCCGATAATAGTGAGGGGAGAGAACTTTTTATCGTCCGCGTCAACGCCGATTCCGGTGCCGTAGGGGCAGGAATGAAGTGCTTTGAGCACGGAGAGATATTCTGCTTCCGCTTCGGAGCAAAGTTCGTGCTCAAGGATGTAATTCACGAGCACGCCGATGGCGTTAACGGTGCCTTCGGGCATGGATGCATGACCGGATTTTCCGGATGCGCTTATTCTGAGGGTTCCGTTTCCGGCGGAAACTTCGATATTTTCCGCTCCTTCCGGAAGCTCGCCTTCATATCTGAGCACGGCGGTTGCTTTATCGGGAATTACGTTGAAGGCCATTCCGCCCTCGATGCTCAGGATTTTTTCCGGAGCGCATTTTGAATAAATCATGCCCTGATAAATGCCTTTTTCGCCGTTGCAGACAGGGAAGTTGGAGTCCGGGCTGAAGGCAAAAGCCGGCGCAGGATAGTTTTTGAGGAAATAGGAAACGTCGCCCATGCCGGTTTCCTCGTTTGCGCCGAGAAGCGCACGGACGGTATAGCGAAGGGGAATATTTTTCTCTTTGAGGTACTTGAGTGCATAGAGGCAGATGACGCTCGGACCTTTGTCATCCATAACTCCGCGGCCGATGATATAGCCGTCCTTTTCCCACATTTCGAAGGGGGATTTTGTCCAGCCTTCGCCGACGGGAACAACGTCCAGATGGGTTACGGTGGCGATATATTTTTCGCTGTTTTCGCCGGGAAGTTCGGCGTAGCCGATATAGTTTTCGCAGTTGCGGGTTCCAAGACCCAGTTCGGAAGCGATTTTGAGACCAAGCTCAAGGGCTTTTTTCGGTTCCGCGCCGAAGGGTGCGTTTTCTTCCGGTTCGCCTTCGATGCTGGGAACGGCAATAAGCCGCGCAATATCCCGGAGGATATTTTCCTTATTTTCCGCGATGAAGAGGTCTATGTCTTTAAGGTTGATTTCCATTTTTTCAAAATCTCCTTTCGGTTTTTCCATAGTTAAAGTATAGCCGTTTTTCCGGTGAGGTCAAGGTTTTTTTGTTTAAAAAGGCCCCCTTGTCAAAGGGGGCTGGCATTTTTAAGCGCTTGCGATTAAAAATGCCTGGGGGATTCTGTATAGATTTTCAGCTGATGTATGATGGTTCCGCAAAATTAATGTAGGGGCGGATATTATCCGCCCGGTTTTTCTGAAAGCCCCCCTTGTTAAAGGGGGGTGGTTTTGGCTTTGCCAAAACCAGGGGATTCTGTTGAAATTACCGGCTGAATTTGGTGGGATGGGGTTTTCCCCTCATCCGTCAAAACCTTCGGTTTTGCCACCTTCCCCCAAGGGAAGGCTATCCACTCGGTTTATACCTCCTCGGAGGAGG
>JAFQBT010000082.1 GCA_017399625.1 Oscillospiraceae bacterium | reverse complement strand
TTTGCGCTGTCAAAGAACTGGGGGTACATAATAAACAAAAATAACGGCGGGAGCAAGCCCCCGCCCTACATTAATTTTACGAATCCATCGCAACCGGTCAGGGATAATCCCTCCTCCGTCACGCCTTTATTCTTATGGGCGTGACACCTCCTCCTCCGAGGAGGTGTTTAAATTCAGCCGGATTTTTGCGGAACGGTCAAGACCGTTCCCTACGGTGATGCGGTGTTTTTTAATAAAAACGGGCGACCGCAAGGGTCGCCCCTACATTAATTCGATGGAACCATCGGAACACAACCGTCACCGGAGAAGAATCCCCCAGTCACCTTCGGTGCCAGCCCCCTTTAACAAGGGGGCCTTTTTGTCTGCAAAAAAGAAAACCTCCCCTTCAGCAGAGGAGGCGTTTTTTATTTAAAACACAAGTTTTGCAAGGAAAGCAGGCTTTCCGTCGGAAGAACGGATTCCCGCGGCAAGAATTTCGCCGTTTTCTTCTTTAAGGCGAAGTTCAACGCTTTCGCCAAGGCGAAGCTCGCCGGTAAAACCGACTTCATAACGGGTAAGATTGCCGAGTTTTGCCCGGATTTCTTCCGGAAGAGCGTCGGTTATAAGGTCGCCGTAGCGGAAATTGTTTACGTGACCAAGAGAATCTATCCAGCTTGGCATAACTTTTTGAACCATAACAACCGGAAAATCATCAGGTTTTATCCGGATTCTGCTTTCCGCTTCAAGAAGCTCCTTTCCGTTTCCGAGCTGGTTGACCTTTTCAAGAACTTCGGGGTCGGTTGAAAGACGGCGGGTTTTCATATCAAAAATCGATGAAAAGGTCGCCGCAACGGCGGCAACGCTTCCGTCCGGATGGCAAATTTCAATTTCGCGGCGGTAATAAACTCCTTTTTTCTCGGTGTGCCATGTTCTGACAGAAAGCCTTTCGCCATCCCGGATGGGCGATTTTATATCCACGCTTATGGAAAGCAAAACCCAGGAAACGCCGTATTCCCGCATAAGATGCGGAACGTCAAGCCCGATGTTTTCAAGATGTTCTTCGGAGATAACAACGATTATTCTTTGAAGCGCCGAAAGGGTAAGGGCGCGGTTTTCGTTCTGGGTCCCGGTATCTGTCCGGAAGGTATAAGTCTGTTCAAGTTCCATTTTTATTATGCCTTTTTCCATTTAACGCCCTGGGGAGTATCTTCAAGAACGATTCCCATGGCTTTGAGCTCATCGCGGATTCTGTCCGCTTCCGCCCAGTTGCGTTCTTTTCTTGCGGCCTGTCTTGCGGCAATAAGCTGTTCAACCTCTTCCTCAAGGCTTTCTTTTTTGCGGTTATAGAGAATGCCGAGAACGTCGGTGAGCGCATCGAAAAGTTCCGCCGCCGCTTCAAGGGCGGATTTTGCGTGAGGAGCAGTGATGAAGGTGTTGATTTCGCGGACAAGGTCGAAGATTACCGCAACGGCGTCCGCGGTGTTGAGGTCATCGTCCATGGCGGTGATGAAAGCCTGTTTTTTCTCCGCGAGCATTGCGAGGAATTCCTCTTCGCCGCCCTGATTTTCCGCAGGAGCGTTTTCAACGGCAAAATCAAGGTTGTCGCGGCAGGTGTACATTCTTTCAAGGGAAGCCTTTGCGGATTCGATAACGGTGAGTGTGTAGTTGAGGGGCATTCTGTAATGCGCCTGGATCATCATGTATTTGATGGGTTCATAGCCGTATTTTTCCGCAACGTCACGGACGGTGAAGAAGTTTCCGAGGGATTTGGACATTTTTACGTTATCGACGTTGATATATCCGTTGTGCATCCAGTATCTTGCGTATTCGTGACCGGTGCAGCATTCGCCCTGGGCAATTTCGTTTTCGTGATGGGGGAAGATAAGGTCCTGACCGCCGCAGTGGATATCGATGGTTTCGCCAAGGTGGTTTTTGATCATGGCGGTGCATTCGATATGCCAGCCGGGTCTGCCTTCACCCCAGGGAGAAGTCCAGCTGGGTTCGCCGGGTTTTGCGGCTTTCCAGAGGCAGAAATCAAGGGGATCTTCCTTTTCGGAATCCGCTTCGATTCTTGCGCCGGATTCAAGATCGGAAACGTCCTGGTGGGAAAGTTTTCCGTATTCATCGAATTTGCGTACGCGGAAATAAACGGAGCCGTCGGAAAGGGGATAGGCGTAGCCTTTTTCAACAAGGGATTCGACGATTTCGATGATTTTCTCCATGTTTTCGGTGGCCTTCGGATGAATGGAAGCAGGCTTTACGCCAAGACCTTCCGCGTCCTTTTTATATTCGGCAATATATTTTTCCGCAACTTCCGCGGAAGTGATGCCTTCCTCGTTGGCGCGTTTGATGATTTTGTCGTCAACGTCGGTGAAATTCTGGACAAAGGTTACCTTGTTGCCGAGAAATTCAAGATAGCGGCGGAGAACGTCAAAAACGCAGATGGGTCTTGCGTTTCCGATGTGGATGAAGTTATAAACGGTGGGTCCGCAGGCATAGATTTTGAATTCGCCGGGGGTAAGGGGAACAAGTTCCTCCTTCTGTCTTGTCATAGTGTTGAAAACTTTCATTTCTGGGTCTCCTTTATATTAATGTTTGCGGTTTGCGTTTGATAAAGGCCCCCTTGTCAAAGGGGACTGTCATTTTTCGCAGAAAAATGACTGGGGGATTCTTTATGAATCAGCGGTAAAATCGGACGGAATCCCTCCACCGTCTTCGACGGTCCCCCTCCCTTTAACAAGGGAGGCTTCTGTTTTCATTTCCACAAGTTCCTCCTTAAGGCGGTCAATTTCCATATAGAGCTTGCAGATTTCCTGGGAAACCGGGTCGGGGATATGGACCTGGTCAAGTTTTTCCGCCGGAACAACCTTTTTGCCGTGCTGGCGCACAACCCTTGCGGGAACGCCCACGGCGGTTGAATATTCCGGAATCGCGTTCAGAACAACGGCGTTTGCGGCAATTTTTGCCCCTTCGCCGACGGTGAAAGGTCCAAGGACCTTTGCTCCGGCGCCGACTATCACGTTGTTCATAAGGGTCGGGTGGCGCTTTCCGGTTTCTTTGCCGGTACCGCCAAGGGTGACTCCCTGATAAATTGTGCAGTTGTCGCCGACTTCGGCGGTTTCGCCGATAACAACTCCGCTGCCGTGGTCGATGAGAACGCCTCTTCCGATTTTTGCCGCCGGATGGATTTCAACCCCGGTGCAGAAACGGACTATCTGGGAAAGAGCCCTTGCGGTGAATTTAAAGCCGTGGTTCCAGAGCCAATAGGCCGGCCGGTGCCACATTATTGCGTGCAGTCCGGAATAGAGCAAAAGAACCTTGAAGGCGGAAGGCGCCGCAGGGTCCCTGTCCCGGACCGCATAAATATCTTTTTTAAGACCGGAAAACATCAAAGAACATCTCCTTTCCAAAGGCTTCCCCTTGATGCGGTGTTGTCCAAATCTTTGATTTGGTTAACAACACCCACGCAAGATTGTCCCGCAAGCGAAGCGAGCGGATGACAATTACTGCCGGGGAAGCTGAATTTTGCCGAAGGCAAAAGACTGATGAGGTGTTGCTTTGCAAAATTGCGGTTTTACAGTATAAACACCTCATCCGCCGCGACCGTACGGTCATGCGGCACCTTCTCTTCAAGGAGAAGGCAAATAAAAAGCCTCCGTCACAAATTTCTTTGTGACGGAGGCGGTAAAAAACTTTATCGCGGTTCCACTCCGGTTTATAGCTCATCGGGTCAGAAAAACCCGGCGCCGTTAACGGTGGCTTTCCGCAAAACGATACTTGCGTGCTCAAAAAAATCCGCGTTCCCGTTTCGTGCTCATCGGGTGCATTTCACCGTGCTCAGGCAAGTGAACTCTCAGCGGCTGTTCACATCTCTGGTGTCTGGGTTTTCCGGCTACTTCTCCCGGTCATCGCATTTATAATATTGAATTTAATATATCATAATAAAAAAGATATTGCAAGATGTTTTTTCAAAAGCCCCCCCTTGCCTGACGGGGGGGTCTGCGAAGCAGACGGGGGGATTCTTTTCAAGTTGAAAGAGGAAAATTGATTTTAGGGATACGGATTCTTCGCTTCGCTCAGAATGACTTAACCGCGCCATGGTAGGGAACGGTCTTGACCGTTCCGTAAAAAAATCCGGCTGAATTTAACGGGATAGGATTACAATCCCTCCGTCGCCGTTGGCGACACCTCCCTTTGCACAAGGGAGGCTGTTCGTCCTATTTTAACGGGATGGGATTTTCCCCTCATCCGTCACGCCTTTATCGCCTGTGGCGTGCCACCTTCCCCCAAGGGAAGGCTTTATTTATCGTGTCCGAGCCTTCTGTAATGGCGGTGGCGGCGAAGGCGGTTGTATTTTCTGATATTATATGCCCGGATGATGAGAATAATAATCACGAGCACCGCAAAAACCCCGAAGGGAATTGCAATGAAAATCCACCAGCGGAAGGTGCTTTTTTCGCCGCCGATTTCGGTATCGGTGGAAATAACGGCGGATTCCTTAACAATATGATATTCCGGCGAAAGGGTAAAGGTTCCGGTGAGCATATTCGCGCTTGATTTTTCAAAGGAAATGTTCAGCGCAACGCTGCTGACCTCCGAAAGCTGGCAGGATTCCGGAATATTCGCCTTTGCGGAAATATCGGAAGCGCTCATATCATCGGTGAGCAGAACGTTTATGGATGCCATGGGATAAACGGTCATTTTTCCGTAAAGTTCCTCGCCGTCAAAAACCTCCAGCTCGGATTTTTTGACCGTCACGGGAATTTCAACGCTTTTGAAATTTTCAAAGCAGTAATCCAGAAGAAGCCGGGAATCCTTATATTTGGCGTTTTTGTTCTTGCTTTTCATAACAACGCAGATAAGATCCATTTCGCCGTTGGAAGCGGTGGTTACCGCGGTGTGCATGGCTTCCTCCGTCCAGCCGAGTTTTCCGCCGGTGGCGTAATCATAACCGTGGGTGGCGTTATACTGGCTTCCGACTATCATGGCGTGATGGGTACCGAAATTTCTTTCGCTGTTCTTGTTCGTTGCGGGGATGGTCCATTCCCATGCGGAAAAATAGGTCATGAATCCGGGAACGGAAAGGGCATATTTTGTGATGATGGCCATATCCCTTGCGGTGGTGTAATGGTTCATCTCCGGCATGCCGGTGGAGTTTGAAAAATGGGAACCGGTGCAGCCCAGCTCCGCAAGTTTTTCGTTCATAAGGCGAACAAAGGCAAGCTGGCTTCCGGCGGAAGCATCCGCAAGAGCCATGGCGCAGTCGTTGGCGGATTCCACCATTGCGCCGTAAAGAAGGTCCTCAACGGTGCAGGTTTCCCCTTCGGAAAAAGCAAGATGGGTGCTGGCCTTATCATAGCTTGCGGCTTCCTTCGAAAAAGTGTATTCCGCCTTGGGGTCAAGGCGCTCCAGCGCCATTGCGCAGGTGAGGATTTTTGTGATGGAGGCGGGTTCGCGCTTTGCGTTTTCGTTTCCGCCGATGAGAAGCTGTCCGGTTTTTGCGTCCATAACGCACCAGGTTTCGGAAATAATATCGGAAGAGGGCATTGCGCCGAAAGCCGGAACGGTTATTGAAAGCACCGAAAGGATGCAGAGTATCAATGAAATAATTTTTCTGAGCATATTGAAAATCCTTTTTCTGAGGTCGTTTTTTAAAAAAGGCAAAAAGCCGCATTTATATTATCATAACATATAAACACGCATAATGTAAAATCCTTTTCGGAATATTTTTCAAAAAAACGGGGAAAAATACTTTCAAAAACAAAAAAGGAGATGTTTTTAATGCAAACTGTTCCGTGGGTGGACAGAATCGCTCTTTTGCTTATCATAATCGGCGGGCTCAACTGGGGTCTTATCGGGCTTCTTGATTTTGACCTTGTTGCATGGCTTTTCGGAAGTCCGGAAGCGCTCCTCAGCCGCATTGTCTATACCCTGGTGGGAATCGGCGCCGCCTGGGGAATAACCCTTCTCTTCCGCCCAAGAGAAGAAACCGCATAAAAAAAGGCACCCGAAGGGGCACCTGCGATAAAGCAGGTGTCCCTTCGTTTTGTTTATATGGATGTGAAAATGTGAATTGCAGTAAAAATCAAATATGGAGGTTGCTGCAATGGCAAATTTTATAGAAGAATTGTATTACGGAAATATTGAACCGCAGAATATGAAAAAGAAGAAAAGCAAATCGTATAGCAGAGAAATGAAAATACTTTCCGAAAACGAAGATGTCCTTTTGGAAAAGCTTCCCGAAGAAGATAAAAAACTGTTTCTCGAATATGTTGATGCTTGGGGTATCGTTGACGGAGAATCCGTTGTTGATAGCTTTATTGCCGGATTCAAACTTGGAGCAAAGTTTACATACGATACTTTTGTATCTGTTGAATCGGATATACTGAAAGAAGGTTGAATCATGGAAAAGAAACGATATATTACTCTTGATGATTCTGAATGGAAAATAGTAATAAGTGCGCTTAATGATTTCAGGAATTCTCTTATTCGGCAAGGAAGATACACCGATGCGGTTGATGACATAATGATAAAAGTCATCAACACAAAACCAAAAAGAAAACTGTTGTTTTGGAGGTAAGAACATGGATTATACACTTTGCGGAGATTATCGTTTGCCGAATCTTTTACCGACCCAAGAGGAAGAATATGATATCGGCATATACGGTCAAAGATATTTCAGATACATAAAAGAACACGATAGGATTCTTTTCATAAATCTCCTAACCACAGGGAAACTCAATGAACATCTTACTGAAATTGACAAACGCGCTCAAGATATGAAAGCTACACTCATAAAACAAATGGCAGAGCAAGAAGGCATAAACGAAGCGCTCAAAGAGCAGGATCAGATAGAATGGGTGAAAAGGATGAACAGCATCAGAAGCAGGGTAAAAGAAATTATATGGAATGAAATAGTGTAGCAGCAAAAAAGCATCGGCAAATTTTTTGCCGATGCTTTTTATCATTTATCTTTGTGTATTCTGTTCACCAATGCCGCAAGTTCAAATCTGCTGTGGACCTCAAGCTTTCTGTAAATGTTTTTCGTATGGTCTTTAACAGTATTTTCGGAAATGAAAAGTATTTTTGCAATATCGCCATTGCTGTAACCGTAACCGATAAGGTCAACAACCTCAAGTTCGCGTTTTGTAAGGGTATCAAGAATGCTTTCGGAAGTTTTTTCTTCTGCAATGGGTTCTTCGGAGGGCTCTTTTTCGGGAATCCGTCTGTTGAGGTTATAGAGGAAGAACGGCTCAAGCTGAAGATAAACGAAAGCAAGAATTATCATTATTACCGAATAGGCAAGATTGAGCATATTTGCCGCGGAGCGGAACATTTCCACCATAGTTCCCTGAACAAGAACAGCTCCAAGGGCAAGACCGATTATAATCGGAGTAATAAAACGGGAAGGATATCCTTTTGCAAGAACAAGTCCGTAAAGAGGAAGCATCTGGCAGGGCATCATTCCGATTCCAATAAAAACGCAGGCAACGTATGCAACCGGTGAAACATAGGAAGAGATGTAGGCAAGGAGAAATCCGATGCAGCCGATTGCCATGCAAACCGAAATTGAACGGAAAGGATGGATATTCGCTTTTTTATAAAGACTATATATTATGATGCTGGCCGCCGCATCAACAAGATAGGTTATAAAAACGCCGTGCTGAATTTCGCCGGAAATTGCCGGGCCGGAAACCGCCATAAGCGCACTTATAAAAACCATGATATAGGTTCCGGTAAGGAGCTTTTTCGGTGCGGTAAGGCCGTCGCTTTTTTTAACAAATTGCGGGCAGGCTTCGGAATTTGCCGGCATTTTTATAAAAAAGAACAAAACGGCGGAAACCGCGATAACCGTAACTATCCTGAAAACGGGGAATGTTATGGGCAAAAAATCGTTTTGAACCACCGCAATCAGAACAAGCGCAACGCCGTATGCAAGGGTAAGATGTATTATCGCCGTATTTTCGGTAAAAAAGTTTATTATGGTAAAAGACTCAAAGCCAATAATAAAACAGCAGAAGAAAACATGGGCATAGATAAACAAAAGAAGCGCTTCTTCCCCAACAGGGAAAAACAGCCCGATTACTGTCAGCAAAGCAAGGCAAAGCACGATCCTTTCCGCCCATATTACAAACCGCGGCAGGAAAATCATAAATGCAATGCAAAGAACATATGCCAGGGCGATGATTGCCGTAATATTATCCATCGAAACCGGAAGAGGCGTTCTTCCGTCAATGGTAAGGGAAGGCCCCATGAAATAGATGAACCCCATTTGCCAGAAGGTGAACATTGCAAAACAGATAAGTTCCCAAAGCGGCTTTTCAAGACGTTTTCTCTGGTTTTCTAAAAGAAGCCGGTTATTCATGGTTTTCCCTCCTTATTTTTATGAAAAAACTGCGTTTTTACCCCTTTTTTTATAAAAATCCCCCGAGTGTGGGATATTAAAAAG
>JAFQBT010000081.1 GCA_017399625.1 Oscillospiraceae bacterium | reverse complement strand
TCGGCGCTTCCGCTTATGACTGCATTTACGCAATCTATAACGCAATGCTCTCCGCAATCGAAGCAGGCGAAACCATCGACGTTACCATTTCCGCTTCCGACCTTTGCGAAATCCTCAAAGCACAGTTCCAGGGCGGATTCTCCTACAGCGGCGTAACCGGTGAAAACATCACCTGGGATGAAAACGGATATGTTGCAAAAATCGCTGTAAAATACACCCTCAAAGAAGCTAACTGATTTCTTATCATCAGAACAAAAAAAATAAATGATTTTACCACGGTTTGCCGGTGCAGAATTCTGCCCCGGCAAATTGTGCTAATTAAAGCGTAGGAATTATTATGGAATTTATTGAAACATTGATAAACGGTCTGAGCATAGGCAGTACCTACGCCATGATCGCTCTGGGTTACACAATGGTTTACGGCATTGCGAAGATGCTGAACTTTGCCCACGGCGACGTTATCATGGTCGGCGGATATATGATTTATGTCGGACTCACCGTTACCGGAAACCCCATCATCAGCTTTATTGCCGCGGTGCTTTCCAGTATCATTCTCGGCATCACCATTGAAAAAATCGCATATAAACCTCTCCGCGGAGCTTCTCCCCTTGCGGTACTCATAACCGCCATCGGCGTAAGCTATCTTCTCCAGTCCTCCGCGCAGATGATCTTCGGTTCCGCGCCGAAAATGGTAACCATCGCTGACCTTGGAAGCATAAACTTCAGCGGGCTTACCATTCCTGTATATGTTCTTGTAACCCTTATCTGCTCGTTTGTAATTATGACCGCCCTTACCCTTTTTGTTAAATACACAAGAACCGGACGCGCAATGATTGCCGTTTCCGAAGATAAGGGCGCCGCCCAGCTTATGGGAATCAACGTAAACAAAATCATTATGATTACTTTTGCCATCGGTTCAGGACTTGCCGCTTTTGCGGGACTTTTCATGCTTATGAAATCCCCCAGCCTTTCCAACACCCTTGGCGCAATGCCCGGTATCAAGGCATTCACCGCGGCGGTTATCGGCGGAATCGGTTCAATTCCCGGCGCAATGCTCGGCGGTATCCTCATGGGTGTTGTTGAAGCGATTTCCCTTAAGATCCAGGCAATTGCACCTTATACCGACGCAATTGAGTTTCTTATTCTCATCATCATACTTCTTGTCCGTCCCACCGGTATCCTCGGCAAGAAGAGAAGGGAGAAAGTATAATGACCAGCTTAAAAAATGTAAAATGGAACCATTACCTCAACTATATTGTTGTTGCGGCAATCACCATTGTTTTCGGAATCCTTTCTCTCACCGGTTTTCTTGAAAGTTCGGACAAATACCTTCTTGAAAAAATCGCCATTGCAATAACCCTTGCTGTTTCCCTGAGCATGGTCGTCGGATTCCTCGGCGAGCTTTCTCTCGGTCACGCAGGCTTTATGTGCATCGGCGCGTATCTCGGCGGAAAAACCGCGGTTGTTCTTGAACCTGTGCTCGGCGAATGGCCTGCATTCATCATTTCCCTTGTCGTCGGCGGAATTGTTGCTGCGGTTTTCGGAATGATAATCGGTCTTCCGGCGCTTCGTCTTCGGGGCGACTATCTTGCGATAGTTACCCTTGCCTTCGGCGAAATCGTCCGTTCCGTTTTCATGAACTCCAGCAAGGAATCCTTCGGCGGCTCCCTCGGTCTTGATACCCCCAGATTCGACAAGGATATCCTTTTCATCATCGCGTTCATCATGGTTCTTGTGACACTTGCAATCACACAGAACCTCATCCGTTCCAAGCACGGAAGAGCAATCACCGCCATCCGCGATAACGAAATTGCCGCAAGAGCAACCGGAATCGACGTTACAAAGTATAAGCTCCTTGTTTTCACCGTTTCCTCCTTCTTTGCGGGAATCGCAGGCGTTCTTTACAGCTATTCCAACTTCACCGTCCAGAGCACCAAGTTCAGCTATAACTATTCCATTGAGATTCTTGTTATGGTCGTTCTCGGCGGCATGGGCAACATCAACGGCGCAATAATCGCCGCCGCGCTTATCACCTTCCTTGACGTTGAGCTCCAGACCATCCTCACCGGCAACCTTGCCGTTCTTCAGGACCTTATCTATGCGCTCATCCTCATCGTTCTTGTTGTTTATAACAACGCACCCGCTCTCAAGTCCTTCCGCGATAAATATAATCTTAAAGCCTTTATTAATAGATTCAGACCCCACAGCCCTTCCAAACACAAGGACGACGAAGCAAAATGGGACCGCGTTCCCACCAAAATCAAGATGGACGAAATTCTTTCCGTTGATATGCAGGTTTCTTCCCCCTATACTCCCGATAAACCCGGAAAGGAGGAAAAATAAATGTCGAAAATTGTTCTTAAAACCGAAAACCTCGGAATTTCCTTCGGCGGACTTAAAGCTGTTCAGGACCTCAACATCGAAATCAAGGAAAAACAGCTTTACGGTCTTGTCGGACCCAACGGCGCAGGAAAAACCACTGTTTTCAACATGATTACCGGCGTTTATAAACCCACCACCGGTCGTTTCTGGCTTGACGGCGAAGACCTTACCGGTAAAGGTCAGGAAACCATCAACCACAAAGGCATTGCAAGAACCTTCCAGAATATCCGCCTTTTCAACAACATGACCGTTATCCGTAACGTAATGGTCGGTCTTCATAACCAGCCGGAATTCAGATGCGGGGTTTTCTCCAGCATGTTCCGTCTTCCGAAGCATTTTAAAACCGAACGCGCAATGCGCGACAGAGCAAAGGAAATCCTTGATATTGTCGGCCTTCTTGATGAGCGCAACAACCTTTCCTGCAATCTTCCTTACGGAAAACAGAGAAAGCTCGAAATTGCCCGCGCGCTTGCAACAAATCCGAAGCTCCTTTGCCTTGATGAACCGGCAGCAGGAATGAACCCCCACGAAACCGAGGACCTTATGAAAATCGTCCGCAGAATCCGCGACGAATATAATATCACCATCCTGCTCATCGAGCACGATATGAAATTCGTTTCCGGCCTTTGCGACGAAATCACCGTTCTCAACTTCGGAACTTCCCTTGTTCAGGGTCCGCCGGAAGTTGCTCTTAACGACCCGGAAGTTATTAAAGCATACATAGGAGGATAACGCAGATGGCACTTTTGGAAGTTAAAGATCTCGAGGTTTCTTACGGCGTTATTCAGGCTCTTAAAGGTATCAGCTTTGAAGTTAACGAAGGCGAAATTGTAACCCTTATCGGCGCAAACGGCGCCGGAAAAACCACCACCATGCAGAGCGTAATCGGTCTTATTCCGAAAAACGGCGGTTCTGTAACTTATGACGGACAGGATATTACAAAAATGCCCTGCCACAAAATCGTTCATTTCGGAATGTCCCAGGTTCCGGAAGGCAGAAGAATCTTCCAGGAACTCACCGTTTATGAAAACCTTATGATGGGCGCATATTCCATCAAAAACAACGATTCCTTCAAGGAGGACCTTGAAAAAGTCTATAAGCGCTTCCCCCGCCTTGCGGAAAGAAGCGGCCAGATTGCCGGAACTCTTTCCGGCGGCGAGCAGCAGATGCTTGCAATGGGAAGGGCGCTTATGTCCAGACCGAAGCTCCTGATGCTTGACGAACCTTCCATGGGACTTTCGCCCCTTCTTGTTGACGAGGTTTTTGATATCATCAAGGACATCAACAAGGACGGAACCACAATTCTTCTTGTTGAGCAGAACGCCGGAAAATCCCTTGCGATTTCCGACAGAGCTTATGTTCTTGAAACCGGAAGCATTGTTCTTTCCGGAACAGGCGCGGAACTTGCCGCAAGCGAAGAAGTCAAAAAAGCATACCTCGGCGTTTAAGAAAAAACCAAGCACCGCTCCTTCCGGAGCGGTGCTCATTTTTTATTTTCCATAATTATTAGGCATATATTTTTTACCTAGTTGCCATAGATAGCGGTCCAAGTCTTTCAAATTATATTTTTCTATCCCATATAAGCGCTGAAAGTCAAGTAATATGCTTTTAAACTTAGCATAATCTTTTAAATCTTCATTGCAGAAAACGAATTCTTTATTAATCCTTCTGAAATATTTCAAAATTTTTTCCACATACGAATCATAAATCGGATAATCAAGAGGTTTATGGTGGCTACAATATTTTGAAGCAAAAGAATAAAAACAATAATGTTTCGTTTCCCCTGCGTTGTTTTTTAAATCAATATTGGCAATTTTTCCAACAAGTGATTCGTCACCTTTGCCCAACATTTCATCAATATGTAATGATTCAATATGTTTTGCAACATCATATATTTTAAAAATATTAGTGCTGTAAAAATCGTTAAGGGTGCTGCATTTTATAAGGATTTCAGATAAATCTGTGTTTTCCGTATAGGCTTCCAAAAATAATTTATCTAATGCTTTCTCCTGCTCCGTATAATCGGGTAGTGAGTCCCAGTATGCAAGCCAATATTCCACTTCTTTTTCTGATGGGGTAGGTATATCAATTTGATTCATAATGAACTCCCTAAAAAATTATTTATTGTATTATAACATAAAATCATTTTTATTAAAACGAAAAAGTCTGATATTTCATATTATCCCTCTTCCGTCATCATTTAGTGATGTTACCTTTCTTCCGGGAAGGCTTTTTTATCAGTTGCCTTTCGATACAATCTGTTGTATGATTTCGGGAATTATGCTATACTGCATTGGTAAGATTTTATTTTTGAGGTAATTTATGCAGAACAAACTCTGGACAAAGGATTTTACAACAATAACGCTCGGAAGCGTTGTTTCAATGCTCGGCAACTCCATTTCCGGCTTTGCAATGAGCCTTTTTGTGCTGGATTATGCGGAATCCACCCTTCTTTATGCAATATATATCTTCCTTTATACCCTTCCGCAGATTGCCGCTCCGGTTATTTCCGGACCGCTTATGGACCGTTTTTCCCGCCGCAGAACGATTTATACCCTTGATTTCTGTTCCGCATTGCTCTATCTCGGTCTTGCGGCACTGATCTTTTTCGATGCATTCAATTTCGGAATTTTCGCCGTTGCGACCTTCATAATCGGAACGGTCAACAGCGTTTATATGGTCGCTTTCGAAAGCTTTTATCCCATGCTCATTACCGAGGGAAATTATTCAAAAGCCTATTCCATTTCCGGAACTTTGCAGACCATGACCTTCTTCATGATGCCCCTTGCAACCCTTGCTTATAACGCCTTCGGGCTTGCGCCGCTCCTTGCCGTAAACTCGGTTTTCTTCCTTACTGCGGCGGTTTTTGAAACAAGGATAAGCGACGTTGAATCTGAAAGAAAAGCTCCTTCGGAGGCCTCTTACAGCTTCAGAACCTATTTCGGCGACATGAAGGAAGGAGTTAAATATCTCACTTCAGAAAAGGGACTTTTTGCCGTCACCCTTTATTTTATGGTCATAAGCCTTGTTGGCGGCGCTTCCCAGGTAATCACCCTTCCCTGGTTCCGGGGCACTTTTGAAAACGGCGAATATACCTTTATGCTCGTTTCGGTTTTCAGCGTTGCGGGCAGAAGCATCGGCGGATTCATCCATTATCTTACAAAACTTCCGGCGCAGAAAAAGTTCGGAATCGCGCTTTTTGTCTATGTAACCATTGCCCTTGTGGAGGCGTTCTATCTTTATACCCCGCTTATCGGAATGATGATCGGCAGCTTCCTCATCGGAATCCTCGGCGTCACTTCCTATAACATCCGGGTTTCCGCAACCCAATCCTATGTTCCGGACCATATAAAAGGGCGTTTCAACGGCGCATTTTTCATGCTCAACACCGTCGGAACCCTTTCCGGCGAGCTTCTTGCGGGAGTTCTTTCGGAACATATCCCGATGCGGACAACGCTTATGATTTTCATGCTGTTCTCCGCGGTTTCCGCATTGCTCATCGTCGGCGGAAACAAAAAACATATCGCGCCGATTTATAACAGAAATGTCTGATATAAAATATTCCCATTTTATTCAAAACGGGAATATTTTTTTGCATAAAACTATTGACAAACCGCTTTTACAAGTGTAGTATAATAAATGTATTAGACATCAGTAGAATCAAGAGGTGATTATTTTGAAAAAAATCCTTTCCTTTTTGCTTGCGTTCATAATGCTTTTCGGTTTAACCGCCTGCGGCTGGACTGTTGAAATCGTTGACCCAACCGAAAACAACGTGAATATCGAACCTTCCGTTCCGGAATCCGGCATCTCCGAACCGGAAGAAAACCCCGGACTTTCCCCGGAACCGGAAGTTTTTACCGCGAGCTTTATAAAAAATTCCGATATCCCCCTTTCAAAAATCGGACCCACCGAGGAATTTTCGCTCCCTATGCTCGTTCCGGTCGCCGAAACGGAAATGACCGGCGAAAAATATGAAATCTGTGAAAAATATATTTCTCCCCTCGAAAAAACGCTCCTCGGCGAATTTGATGAGGAAAATCCCCTCAGAACCGGCGGCGCAGCCTATACCTATCTTTTCTATTCCTTAGAAAATCTTGACAACATCTATTACGGAATCGAAAAAAGCGGCTGCGACGCTTCCGAAAACTATCTTGTTGACGGACGGAGAGTTGAGGAAAGCCTTGGGCGCTGGTTCCTTTGGAATCCGGAAGATTACCGCCCCTATTTCGATTATAATGCCGAAACGGACGAATATCAGATTTACGGCTGCGGCGGCGGGCCGACCTTTATCTATGTAACCGATTACCGGCAGGAAGGCGACATCCTCACCATTAATTTCTCCGATTATGATGGCTGGAGCGAATCCGATTTTGCAATGGTCTATTCCACCCACGAAGTGCGGATAAGGCTTGAGGAAACCGGATGGAAATATCTTTCCTCCAAGAAAACAAGCGAACCTTTTTCCCCGAACTGGCACAACGAAGATTATTCCTTCGGCGCGGATTATTCCGGAGACTGGATTCCCGGCACAGACCTTAATTACTATATTTTCGGAAACGGCGAAAGATATAAAGCGGAAATCGGCGGGATCCTTGCTCATAAACTCTATTTCGGCAAAATGAACGTCTGCCTTTTTTTCACCGAAAACGGACTTTGTTTCTATGATTTCAAGGATTTTTACCATGTTTCGGAGCTTCCTTCAAATTACGAAGGCATCCATTCCGTAAAAAATGCATGGGTCGATCTGGACGGAAACCTGATTATTGCCTATGTTCCCGGAAGTGACCCGGAAGCGGAAAATCCCATTGAAATTGCAGTAATGGATATGGAAACAAAGGAAATTATTAATTTTATTGATACCCTCCTGCCCGGGAATTTCAATGACGGAGAGTTGACCCTGGGTCTTGAGCCTGAACCCATCGAACCCGGAATAATCGAACTTTATGATACCGTAGCAAACGAGCACCGGGAAATAAAATATCTTGAATAAACAAAAAAAGAACCGCCGCAGGCGGTTCTTTTTTTCAGAACAATTCATCAAGTAAAATATAATATCTGATTTTGTCATAATCCGGTTCAATTCCAAGAGCATCAAAAAACTTTTTTTCATCAAAACCGCCGTAGGAAATCCCGTTATAAACACCGTCAAAATTATGCCGAAGGCTGCGCAGACAAAGAGCGATATCCTGATACCTGTCAGCAACGCCCATTCTTCCGATATCAACGAAGCCGGAAAATTTTCCGCCATCAACAAAAATATTCGGAAGGCAGAAATCCCCATGGGAAAGAACAAAATCCTCCTCGGGTTTGTTCTCATAAAGCCAGCGGAAAAGCTCCTCAGGGTCCTTAAATCCGTCTTTGTCAAAGGTTTCCGGCTCAGCATCATCAATGTCAACCAAACCGTGCTCAACCCTGTGCTCAGCCTGGCGAAGCACCGTGCTCAGATCATTTTTTACCGGGCAATCGGAAATATCCGTGCTCCAGAGCATTTTCATGGCGCCAGCAAGAATATGTATAAGAAGTTCCGGATCATTCATAAATTCATCATCGCAGGACATTTTTCCTCCGATTTTCGACATAAGAAGATAATTCATGCCGTTTTCGCTGATATCACAAAGGTATTCGGGCGCAGGAATCTTATCTTTCAGCCAATCCATCATTGCGTGCTCATTCTTATCCGCATAAATCTCAGGTCTTATTTTGAGCACCGCATCATCAAAAATGAGCACGGAGGAATCGGATTTTCCGATATCATCAACAGAATATGTCCTTCCGCCAATGATTTCATTAATTTTATCCGGGAAGCAAAAATCCATCATAAAGTCACCTGTATAACAAAAAAACCGCTTAAATAAGCGGTTTTTATGGCAGGGGCAGAAGGACTCGAACCCTCAACAACGGTTTTGGAGACCGGCATGTTACCATTACACTATGCCCCTATTAAATTAAGTAAATGGTGGGCCTTTAGGGACTCGAACCCCAAGCCGACCGGTTATGAGCCGGTTGCTCTGACCAATTGAGCTAAAGGCCCATTTTTTAAATATTATCCGGGTGCTCAAAAGAACACCCGGATATGGCTCCCCCTGTCGGGCTCGAACCAACGGCATCATGATTAACAGTCATGCGCTCTACCTACTGAGCTAAGGAGGAATAAAGAAAACAGCACAGATAAACTGTGCTGTGTCGGCATCGACCTATTTTTCCGGGAGGCTGCCCTCCAAGTATCTTCGGCACAAACGAGCTTAACTACTGTGTTCGGAATGGGAACAGGTGGATCCTCGCTGTAATAAACACCGACT
>JAFQBT010000080.1 GCA_017399625.1 Oscillospiraceae bacterium | reverse complement strand
AAGGCGATATCCTCGCGGTGGGTATAGGGAACGAATCCCTTGCAGCGGATTCCCTCGGTCCTCTCTCTGCAAAAATGCTTTTTTGCGGAGAGTTTTTTGAAAAAAGGCTCTTTTCCTTGGTTCCGGGAGTTGAGGGCAAAACCGGAGCGGACCCGGCCGTTCTTATAAAAGCTGCGGCAGAGGCACTGAATCCCTCCGCAATAGTGGCAATAGATTCTCTTGCGTCAAATGATATTTCGCATATCTGCAAAACAGTCCAGCTTTCGGATGCGGGAATCCTGCCCGGTTCCGGTGCAGGAAGAGCAAAAAGTCCGATAACAAAAGAAAGTATGGGTCTTCCGGTAATAGCCGTCGGAACGCCGACAGTTTCCGCATACCGGGACGAAAAATCCTTTGTTGTTCCAACAGAGGGCGAAGCCTTGATAAAAAGGGCCGCAAGACTTATTTTTGCTTCGCTGGAACTTGCGGTTTTTCCAAAGTTCGGAATAGATTTCATAAAAGAGCTGGCGGCTTTCTGTTAATTTCTTTACAAAGCTTTCCGGATATACTATAATAAATGTATATTATTTTTAAGGGAGAGTTTTTTATATGAAACTTGAAAACAAAGTTGCAATCGTAACCGGCGGCGCCATGGGCAACGGCCTTGGCATAGTAAAAGTTTTTCTCAAATACGGCGCAAAGGTCGCGATTTTTGACTACAGCGAAAAGGTAAACGAAGTTACCGAGGAACTTAAAGCAGAAGGCTATGAAGTTTCCGGCTATCTCTGCGATATCCGCGAAACCGATACCATCAAAAAATGCGTCGATGACGTTCTTGAAAAATACGGTACTGTTGATATCCTTGTTAACAACGCAGGCATCGCATGGCTCGATACCTTTATGAATACCGACGATAAGCTTCGCGACGCGCATTTTGATATCAATATCAAAGGCTCCTGGAACATGGCAAAAGCCGTTGTTCCGATAATGATGGAAAAGAAAAAAGGCGCAATAGTAAACCTTTCTTCCGTAACAGGACCCCTTGTTGCGGATCCGGGAGAAGTTGCCTATGCAACAACAAAAGCCGCTCTTATGGGCTTTACAAAGGGACTTGCGGCAGAAATGGTTTCCTACGGCATCCGTGTAAACGCCATCCAGCCCGGATATATCATGACCCCCATGGTAGAAGGCATTGCAGAAGCATCCGACGCAAACAACCCTGCAGGCGTCATCGCAGGAATCGGAGCGGGTATCCCCATGGGACGCCTTGGAACTATCGAGGAACTTGGCGAACTTGCCGCGTTCCTTGCATCCGATGAATCCAGCTACATCACCGGCCAGGGCATCGTAATAGATGGCGGCTCCACCATGCCGGAAACTTCCAGCGTCGGCGTAACCGAATAATTTTTTTCAAAAGTAAAAAGGCTCCGCAAAAGCGGAGCCTTTTATATTATTCAAAATTATCAGAGAGAAACTCTGGTAAGAGTATCCAGAACATCCTCTTCGCTCATTCCGGAAACGGTGATAACGCTTATCCAGTTTCCGCTTTTCTTTGCAAGAATGGTTTCATAAACCTTCATGCCGGAAAAATTGATTTCAACGTAAAGACAGGGAACTTCCTCTCCGGCAACTACTGCGGTTCCAACCTCGTTTCTGGTAAAGTCAAGACCGGCTGCCTGGGCCTCAAGCTGGGTTTTGGAAATTTCAAGATAGTATTCATCATCAACGATGCTTCCGTAAAGTGCGCCGATATTTTCGTGGTTAATATTTACAGAGCTTCCGGTGGTAAGGTTTACGCAGTACATATCATAGATAATGGTTGCTTCCTGAATAAGGTCCGCTGCCTCGGGAGAGAGCATTTTTTCTGCGGCAATGCCCATGGTTGCGGCTATTTCCTCATCACTGTAATAGAGCCAGTCGGTGTCTGCTTCAAAACCAAGGCCGAAAGCGTCGTTGGAATATATATAATCAGCAACGGTTCCGCGTTTTGCAAGAACGTCTTTCTCCGGTTCCTCTTCCGGTTGTTCTTCGCTTTCAGAAACAGAGGGCTCTTCGGTATGGTCGTGGTCGTGGTCGTGGTCATGGTCATGGGCTTCCTCATCGTTGGAGCATGCGGCAAAGGAAAGGACCATAATAAGCGCAAGGATCAAGGCAATTATTCTTTTCATTGTAAACATCTCTTTTCTGTTTTTATTTTCCGCTTTAAGTATAACACTTTTATAAAACAAGGTAAACAAAAATTTATAAAACGAAATAAACCAAAATTTGATAAAAAACTTTGTAAATATTTTGGGTTATAGGGCCAAATTTGCATTATTTACACTTGAATGAAAGGTCCAAAGGTGATATTATTGTAATTAGTGAAAGTTTTGCCAAAATAGGAGAATTTGAAGATGAAGCACGAAAAATCCTGTGGTGGCCTTATTTATCGTGAGCACGACGGCGAGACCCACATTCTTTTGCTCAAACACCGCTGCGGCGGCCATTGGTCCTTCCCGAAAGGTCATATGGAAGCCGGTGAAACCGAGATGGAAACTGCCCTTCGCGAAATTCGCGAAGAAACCGGCCTTCGAGTTTTTTTAAGAGAAGGCTTCCGTGAGGCAGTTGAATATTCGCCAAAGCCCAACGTTAAAAAACAGGTCATTTATTTTATCGGATTCACCCTTAACGAATCCACCCTTCACCCCCAGGAAGAGGAGGTTTCCGAACTTCAGTGGATGGAGATCCACGAAGCCTATGAAGCCGTAACCTTCCGCAACGATAAAAATCTTATCTCAAAAGCAATGGATTTTATCGAAAGACGAGGCATGTAAAAAATTTGAGCACGGAGAAAAACCTCCGTGCTCATTTTTTATTAAAGTTCAAAATTCTTTTCGTATGCTGCGATGACCGCTTCCATAACTGCGGCGCGGAACCCGCCGTTTTCCAATGCGCGGACGCCCTGAATGGTCGTTCCGCCGGGAGAACAGACCTCATCCTTGAGTTTTCCCGGATGCTTTTTGCTTTCAAGAATAAGCTTTGCGGCGCCGGCAGTCATCTGTGCGGCAAACTCAATGGCCTGCGCTCTCGGAAGTCCGCAGGCAACGCCGCCGTCCGCAAGGGCTTCAACAAAAAGATCCACAAAGGCCGGTCCGCATCCTGCAACGGAAGCGCCCGCATCAATAAGTTTTTCCGCAAGGGGAGAAAATCTTCCGGCTTTTTCAAGGGATTTTATAAAATATTCCGTTTCCTCCGGAGTTACATCTCCATTCGGTGTATAGAGAATCATTCCTTCACCGATGGAGGCAGGGGTGTTGGGCATTATGCGGATGACGGGATATTTTTCGCCGGCGGCTTCACAGATGCGTTCGCAGGTGAATGCCGCAAGCATTGAAACAAGGATAAATCTGTCCTTTCTTTCAGCAAGAACCGGAGAAATCTCCTCCATAAGCTCCCGGAGCATCTGGGGTTTTACACCGAGGAATATGTAGTCCGCCTCTTTTGCAGCAGTTATATTGTCGCAGAATTTTGCGCCGGTTTTTTCTGCAAGCTCCCTTGCTTTTTCACCGATTTTATCCGCAACAAGTATTTCGTTTTTCTGTTCGCTTTGTGCCGCCGCAAGAATAAGAGCACCGCCCATGTTTCCCGCACCGATGAATCCGAGTTTTTTCATAAAAAGCACCTCCGCCGAAGAATATCCCTCTTTTTTTGAGGGATTTTTTGCAGACGCGTGTCGAATGGAATGAATCCCCCCGTCTGCTTTGCAGACACCCCCCTTTGACAAGGGGGGCTGTTATAAAAAAACACCCTTCCGGGTGTTTTTTTGATTTATTCGGTTATTCCGCAACAAGGGGAGAAAAATATTCGTTTTTGTAATCGATATAATGCTCCATAAAATGTTCGGTGTCGCCGCGGTGGATTCTTCTTGCAAATTCCTGTTCGGAAAGGGAGTTGTTCTTATGCTGAAGAGCAAGGGAAACGCCCACGTTGGAACAATGTTTTGCAATTCTTTCGACGTCGATAAGGGTACCCATAAAGAGTGAGCCGGCTTCATAGGAACATTCGCCTTTTTTGAGGCGGTCCATATGGCGGCTGCGGATAAGTTCGGTCATTTCGGTAACAACAAAATAGAGCGGTTCGATTTTTGCGTCGGCGCGTTTGTCGCTTTCGTTGGAACCTTCCGCGGCGGTGTTCATCATAGTGAGCAGTGCTTTGCTGAGAGCTTCAAATTCGCGTTTTCCCGCCATGGTAAGTCCCTTGTTTTTGGAAGACATATCGTCCGCGGTATCGCGGATTTTAAGGCAGTGTTCGGCGATATGAACGCAGTCGTCCGCTCTTCCGAGCATTTCGGTAACAGCCTTTGCCTGCTGGTCGGAAAGGTCGCCTTCAGAAACTTTGAGAAGATAAATACGAAGGTTATCTTCCATTCTTCCGATGGCGGTGTTCTGTTCGTTGATTCTTTCGCCGAGTTTCGCGTCCCCACCGTTGAGTCTTTCAAGCGCGCATTTCACGCAGTCTGCGGTTACGTCCATAAGCTTTTTAAGAACAAGTTCGGAAGCGGAAATTGCGGCAATCGGGTTGGAAACAAGTCCCGGTGCAAGTGCGGAGGTATCGGAATCGATTTCGGTTCCGTCCGCGGGAATTGTTTTCATGCAAAGCTTTTCCAGAAGTCCGGTGAAGGGCAGGAAAAGAACTGTCATTGTGACGTTGAAGATGGTGTGGAAGTTTGCGATGCCGGATTTATCAATGGGCAGATCCCAGAAATCGCCGATTCCCATTCCCTGAATCGCAAAAACCGCAACGGTGAAAACAATCGTACCGATAACGTTGAAATAAAGATGGGCAATGGCGGTTCTTCTTGCGTTTTTGGAAGCGCCGATTACGGAAAGGATAGCGGTAATGGTGGTACCGATATTCTGACCGAGGATTATCGGAATTGCGGAAGCCCAGGAAATTGCACCGGTTACGGAAAGAGCCTGGAGAATACCTACGGATGCGGAGGAACTCTGGATAATTGCGGTAACCGCTGCTCCAACAAGAATTCCAAGGATCGGGTTGCTTCCGAATTTAAGGAAAAGCTCGCCCATAAGAGGAGATTCGCGAAGAGGAGCAAGGGCGCCTTCCATAAGGTCCATGCCGATGAAGAGCATACCGAAACCGGTGAGAATTTCGCCGATGGTTATGGTTTTTGTCTTTTTGGTGAACATTGCAAGAGCCGCACCGACAATTGCGCAGACCGGAGCAAAGAAATCCGGTTTGAGGAACTGCATAAGTCCGCTTGTTCCGGAAATTTCGGTAAGTCGGAGAAGATGGGAAGTTACGGTTGTACCGATGTTGGAACCCATGATGATTCCGATTGCCTGACCAAGTTTAAGGATTCCGGAGTTTACAAGACCGACGGTGATAACGGTTGTTGCGGAAGAACTCTGGACAAGGGCGGTTATTCCAACGCCGAGGGCAACGCTCTTCCATACGCTTCCGGTAAGCTTTTCAAGGATTTTTGTAAGCTTGCTTCCGGACATTTTTTCAAGGCTTGCGCTGAGCATATGCATTCCGTAAAGGAAAAGGGCAAGTCCGCCCAGCATTGCAACAATGTCAAAAATAGTAATCAATAATTTCAGCCTCCTGATTCGGGGTCGATAATATCTATGTCATCGCAGGAAAATGCGTGGTTGTTTTGCATAATCATACATTTTAGATTATAACCGAAACAAAAGAAAAATAAAAGAGAAAAGAATAATTTTTTTCGGAAAAAACGGGTTTATTTTTCGGATTATGTGGTAAAATAAAGTTATAAATTGTTTATTATATTTTGTTGACGGAAAGGTGTTTTTCTTTGGCGAACACTGCCGGAAAACGTCTTTTTGCCGACACCACATATTCACCACAAACGGGAGGTGCGGATTTTTATGAAAATGATTAAAGCGATTTCGGTTTTTCTTGCCATTTGCCTTGCTTTTTCCGGATGTTCCTTTTTCAAAAAGCCTTCCGGCGAAAGCCAGAGCATCATCGAAGGAGAAGGCGAACTTTCCGCGGATATTCAGATAACTCCGGAAATTCCGGAGGAAAGTTCCGAAAGCAGTTCCTCCGAACCGGAAATTGAAGAACCCCCGGAGGAGGAAAAAATCGAAAACGAAATCGGCTCCCTCGAGGAACTTTCGCCCTATTTCGCAGAATTTGCCGGTCTTGGAAGCGAACAGATTCCCTGGGGTCCCGGAACGAATTTTGACGAAACCGGAAAGCCCGTTGCCTGCGTCGGACTCCAGAAGGATTACGGAAAATGGGATACGGATTTTTACCGGGAAGGCGAACAGCATAAAGGAAAGGTTTATCTCACTTTCGACGAGGGTTATGAAAACGGCTACACTCCGCAGATCCTTGACGTGCTTAAGGAAAAAGGCGTTTCCGCGGTTTTCTTCGTGACCCTTTCCTATGCGAAGAACGAACCGGAACTTATTCAGCGGATGATAGACGAAGGGCACGTTATAGGAAACCACAGCGCACGCCATCCGAACATGACAAAAATAACAATGGAGGAAGCTTACGCCGAGGTTGCGGATCTGCACAGCTATATTTCCGAAAATTTCGGTTATGACATGTATCTTTTCCGTCCGCCGGAGGGCGCTTTTTCCGAAAGGAGCCTTGCCCTTTTGCAGAAGATGAACTACCGAACCGTCTGCTGGAGTTTTGCCTATGCGGACTGGGACCCGGCAAACCAGATGGAGCATCAGAAGGCTTTTGAGCTCATCACCCGGAGCATCCACGACGGAGAAGTTTTCCTTCTCCATGCGGTTTCCGAAACCAACACCGCCATCCTCGGGGACGTTATCGACCACGTCCGGAATCAGGGCTTCACCTTTGAAAAATATCTTCCGTAAACAAAAAAAACACACGCCTTGCGGCGTGTGTTTTTTTCAGCTTTCACGGCTTATTTCCTGAATATCGGAAATCACCCAGCCCCAGCCGGGAGATTCAGCTTCCGGAATATCGCTTTCCTCTCCGGTAAGTTTTCCGGGTGAACAGATGCAGGTCCAGCGGCAGGTCACAAAAAGTTCGCTGTTTCTGTCGCCGCGGATTATTTCTCCGGTTCTGTCGTCGGTGACGTAATCCGTAATTTTTGAATTTATTTCGACGGTGATAACGTCGTTTTCCGAATCTTTTTCAAAGCCGATAATCCTTGTTCCAAGCACCGCGGCCTTTTCGATATGATTTGTTTCGCCGCGGCTTAGATATTCATTAATCTGTTTTTCGGTTTTTTCAAAAAGTTCTTCGGTAAAACATGGACGCAGGGAGGAAATATCCCCCGCGCTGCGGCAATCCTGAATTTTCAGATAGGTTTCCGAAATTTCGCCGAGGAATTTTTCTTTGCTGAAAAGCGGATTCTGCTCCCCGGAGGCTTCCGCTTCGTCAATAATCGGTTTCCTTTCGGGAACGGAGGTTTTTTCTTTTCCGGATAATTTATCGTCCGCGGCATCTCTGAGCATACCCACCAGCAGAACGGAAATGATTATTCCCATAACCGCCAGAACTTCGACGGGGGCTATGTTATCCGGACTTCCGTCTTCGTAATAATATTCCTTTTCATAACCTTCGTAATAATCATATCCTGAATCCGCAAAGACAGCTGAAGAAGAAAGCATTATAATAATTGCCGCAAGAAAAAGCGCGGTAATCTTTTTCAAAACAAATCACCTCCGTTTAATAATATTATTCTACCAGAATTTGTTTCGCTTTTCAACAGTATCCGCAGGAAACCTTTTGAAGTCTTCACCGTGCTCAAAACAGAAAGCCCGTGCTCATTTCTGAGCACGGGCTTTCTGCTTTTTATCTGGATTAGCTTTTGGGAAAATCAATCTCTGAAAGGTTCGCGGCCTTTATAGGAGGTATGGAGAAGTTCGTGAGCTTTGTGGGAATTGGGCTCGCCGAGGAATTCTTCATAAAGTTTCTGAACCTGAGTATTTTTATGGCTGAGGCGGAGGGTGTTTCTCTGGTCCTCGGAATAAAGTGCGGAAGCGCGCTTCTGCATATAGGTATCAAGAATATCGTGGTCCTCGTTGGGAAGGAAAACAGGACGGACATAGGGCTGGCCGCCGCCGTTGATGCAGCCGCCGGGGCATCCCATGATTTCGATGAAGGCATATTTGCTTTTGCCTTCGCGGATTTCATCCATAAGAACTTTTGCGTTTTTCATTCCGTGGGCAACGGCTACGTTGAGAACGGTGCCGTTGATTTCGATGGAGGATTCCTTGATTCCGTCAAAGCCGCGGACGGAGGTGAAGGCGATTGCTCCGTGTTCTTTTCCTGTGAGAACGTGGTAAACGGTTCTGAGAGCCGCTTCCATAACGCCGCCGGTTACGCCGAAGATAACGCCTGCGCCGGAAGCTTCGCCCATGATATCCTGGTCAAAATCCTCGTCCGGAAGCTTGTTGAAAACAATACCGGAACGGCGGATCATTTCTGCAAGTTCCCGGGTGGTAAGAACCGCGTCAACGTCTTTAAGACCCGCTCCGTTCATCATTT
Organism: Oscillospiraceae bacterium; assembly: GCA_017399625.1. Lineage (GTDB taxonomy): Bacteria > Bacillota > Clostridia > Oscillospirales > Ruminococcaceae > UMGS1668. The sequence continues at coordinate 6,246 of JAFQBT010000080.1, read as the reverse complement.
CGGGACGTTCTTTTTCGAATTTCTTTGCGGTGCAGGGCATGATGGAAACGACGAAGATATCCTTGGGGTCGATTCCGTTTTTCTCCGCATAGTAGCTCTTGATGATTGCGCCCTGCATCTGGTGAGGAGATTTGCAGGAAGAAAGATGGTCAAGCTGGTCTGCGTAATAGGTTTCGCAGTAGTTTACCCAACCGGGAGAGCAGGAGGTGATCATCGGGAGAACACCGCCGTTTTTCATTCTGTTAAGGAGTTCGGTGCCCTCTTCCATGATGGTGAGGTCTGCGCCGAAATCGGTATCATAAACTTTTTCGAAGCCGAGTCTTCTGAGAGCTGCGACCATTTTTCCGGTAACCGCAGTTCCGACGGGATAACCGAATTCTTCGCCGAGAGTTGCGCGGACTGCCGGTGCGGTCTGGACAATTACGTGGCGTCCAAGGGACATTGCATAGTCAACTTTGTCGATTTCGGATTTGAGCATCAGAGCGCCGGTGGGACATACGGAAACGCACTGTCCGCAGAGGATGCAGGGGGATTTATCGAAAGATCTGTTTCCGGCAGGACCGACGATTGCGCTGAATCCGCGGTTTTCATAACCGAGAACGCCGTTTCCGTGGGCGTTTTTGCATCTTGCAACGCATCTTCCGCAAAGAATGCATTTGCTGGTGTCGCGGATGATGGAAGGGTTGCTGTCATCAACGGTTACGGGAGTCTGGGAACCCATAAACATTTCGGGTCTTGCTCCGGTAAGTTTTGCAACGTGGAGAAGTTCGCATTTTCCGTTTTTGTCGCACTGCTGGCAGTTTACGGAATGGTTGGAAAGAAGAAGTTCAACGGAAGTTCTTCTTGCTGCGGTTGCTTTCGGGGAGGAAATGCTGATTTCCATACCCTCGAAAACGGGGAAAACGCAGGAAGCGACAAGGGTTCTCATTCCTTTGACTTCAACAAGGCAGACGCGGCAGGAACCCTGGTTGCATTCGCCGTGGTTGAAATCGCAAAGGGAAGGAATTTCGTATCCGCAGGCTCTTGCTGCGTCGATTACGGTAAGGCCTTCCTCAACCTGATAAGGATGGCCTTCGATTTTGATATTAATTTTGCTCATTTCTTATGCCCTCCTTACTGATCTTTGGAAATTGCGCCGAATTTGCAGGAAGAAATGCAGAGTCCGCATCTTACGCAAACATCGGGATCGATTACAAAGTTGGTTTTGCCGACTATGCCGGAAATTGCGCCGACGGGGCATTTTTTTGCGCAAAGGCTGCAGCGTTTGCATTTTTCCGGGTCGATGGAATAAACGGTAAGGTTTTTGCAGACATGTGCGGGGCATTTTTTATCCTGGATATGGGCAATATATTCGTCATAGAAGGAAGCAAGAGTGGAGATAACCGGGTTTGCCGCGCTCTGTCCAAGGGAGCAGAGGGAGTTTGTCTGGCAGGCATTGCCGATGGTTTCAAGCTCCTCAAGGTCTTTCATGGTTGCTTCGCCTTCGGTGATTTTGGTGAGGATTTCGAGCATTCTCTTTGTGCCGATTCGGCAGGGAGAGCATTTTCCGCAGGATTCGTCGCAGATGAATTCCATATAGAATTTTGCAACGTCAACCATGCAGTTATCCTCGTCCATAACGATTGCGCCGCCGGAACCCATCATGGAACCGAGTGCAACAAGGTTATCGAAGTCGATGGAAACGTCAAGCTCGTCAGCAGTGATACAGCCGCCGGAAGGACCGCCGGTCTGGATCGCCTTGAATTTTTTGCCGCCGGGGATTCCGCCGCCGATGTCATAAACAAGTTCGCGGAGGGTTGTACCCATGGGAACTTCAACAAGACCTACGTTGTTGACTTTGCCGCCGAGGGCGAAAACTTTTGTGCCTTTGGAACCGGTGGTGCCGTATTTGGTAAATTCCTCAACGCCGTTTCTGAGGATGTAAGGAACGGTTGCAAGGGTTTCGACGTTGTTTACAATGGTGGGTTTGTCCCAAAGACCGCGAACTGCCGGGAACGGAGGACGGGGTCTGGGCATGCCGCGAAGTCCCTGGATGGAATGGAGAAGAGCGGTTTCTTCGCCGCAGACGAATGCACCTGCGCCAAGACGGATATGAGCACGGAAGGAGAATCCGCTTCCGAGGATATCGTCGCCGAGAAGTCCCTGTGCTTCGGCCATTTCGATTGCATGGCGGAGACGTTTTACCGCGGTGGGATATTCAGCACGGACATAGAAATAACCTTCGGAAGCACCGATTGCATAGCCTGCGATGGTCATGCCTTCGATTACGGAAAGAGGATTATCCTCGAGGATGGAACGGTCCATGAATGCGCCGGGGTCGCCCTCGTCGCCGTTACATACGACGTATTTTTCCTTGCTGTCCTGGTTATATGCAAACTGCCATTTGCGTCCGGTAAGGAAGCCGCCGCCGCCTCTTCCGCGAAGTCCGGATTCGAGAACGGAGGTTACAACTTCCTGGGGAGTCATCTTGAGGGCATTTGCAAGACCCTGGTATGCGCCGCAGCCGAGAGCTTCGTCAAAGCTTTCCGGATTGATTCTTCCGCAGCCATGAAGGGCGATTTTCTTCTGTTTTTTATAGAAAGGAATTTCTTCCTGTTTTGCGATTTTTGCGCCGGTGTTGGGATCGACATAAAGAAGTCTTTCAACGATTTCACCGCCGATGATATCTTTTTCGAAGATTTCTTCGATATCTTCCGGTTTTACAAGGCGATAGAGAACGTCTTCGGGATAAACGCGGATGAAGGGTCCCTGGGAGCAAAGTCCGAAGCAGCCGACCTTGCGGACAGCAACTTTTTCGGAAAGACCTTTTTCTTCAATAAGACGGTTGCATTCTTCCTCAAGCTTAAGTGCGCCGGAAGCTACGCAGCCGCCGCCGCCGCAAATCATAAGATAGATTTTTCCGTCTTTGCCGTTGAATTTGGAATCAAGGATTTCCTTGCAGACGGCTGCTCTTGCCATAAGTTCGTCATAGGTTCTGATCATGCTTCGGCAGCCTCCTTTGCTTTGTATTCGTCGATGATGCCGGCAACCTGGCTTACCTCAACATGGGGATAAACCTTTCCGTTGATGGTAACCGCCGGAGCAATGGCGCAGGCGCCGATGCAGCGGAGAGCATCGATGGTGAAAAGACCGTCGTCGGTGGTTTCGCCGGGTTTGATTCCGAGGAGTTCGGAGAATTTGTCAACAATCTGCTGTGCGCCTTTTACGTAGCAGGCGGTTCCGAGGCAGCATCCGATGACGTATTTGCCGTTGGGTTTGAGCGAGAAGAAAGAATAGAAAGTTACAACTCCGTAGATCTCGGCAACGGAAATTCCGGTGCGTTCGGAAACAATTTCCTGAACCTCCAGCGGAATATAACCGTATTCCTTCTGGATATCGCTGAGGATCATGATAAGCGGAGTTTTTTCGTTTGCGTATCTGTCGCAGATCTCGTTGATCTTTACGACAGCGGCTTCGCTGAGATGAGCCATTTTTGATTTCCCCCTTGTTTTTCTGTTTAAACTAATCCACAAAAATCGGGGATTCTGCCTTTTTCCGGCAGAGTTCCCCTTATTCTGTTAAATTATAAACCCTTTGCAAATAAAAAGCAATAGCAAAAGCGGAAATTTGTTAATAAAATAACTAAATTTATCAAAAAAACATCACATTTTTGAAGATTATGTTTTGTTGTTTTTTTATAATATAGTTAGCAATGACTAACTGCGGAATATTTTTCCGGTTTTTCTGCGGTTAACTTGTTAACAGATTTTGCCGAAAGCAAAAGACGGAATGGTGTTTCCGCTTTTCGCATTTTTTGAAACCACTGCGCCGCCGCAGGGAACGGATAAAAAGCCCCCTTTGTTAAAGGGGGGTGGTTTTGGCTTTGCCAAAACCGGGGGGATTCTGTTGAAATTACCGGCTGAATTTAACGGGATAGGATTACAATCCCTCCGTCGCCGTTGGCGACACCTCCCTTTGCACAAGGGAGGCTTTTTTACGGCGGAAGCAAGTCCCCGCCCTGAAGTAAATAAACGGATGTTATTACGATTACCGTAGGGGCGGATATTATCCGCCCGTTTTTAATTGGATGGAATTGACACCCTTCCGTCCGCGCTGCGGACACCTCCCCTCAAGGGGAGGTAATTCGCTCGGCGGGATGCGGAGGAACACCTCATCCGTCTGCTTCGCAGACACCTTCCCCTCAAGGGGAAGGCTTTGCCCTCCGGGTTGCCTGGTAATCCCTCTTCCGTCTTTTCTGCAACAAGTTGCAGAAAATCCACCTTCCCCTCTGGGAAGGCTATTTCGCTCGGTGGGAGGCGGTGGAACACCTCATCCGTCTGCTTCGCAGACACCTTCCCCTCAAGGGGAAGGCTTGCCCTCCGGGATGGCTTTTTTAACAAAAACCGCGCTTTGCCTTGAAAAAAAGATTCTGCAATGATATACTTATTCCGTTATAAAAAAGCCCTTCGGAGGTATTTCCATGAATTATGATGTAATCATCATCGGCGCGGGTCCCGGCGGTATTTTTTCCGCTTTTGAACTTGTTAAGCAGAAACCGGAACTGAAGGTTGCGGTTTTTGAAGCGGGACATTCCCTTGAAAAACGCCGCTGCCCCATCGACGGAGAAAAAATCAAAACCTGCATCGGCTGCAAAACCTGCTCCATCATGAGCGGCTTCGGCGGCGCAGGCGCTTTTTCCGACGGAAAATATAATATCACCAACGATTTCGGCGGAACTCTTTATGAATATATCGGCAAGAAAAACGCCCTTGACCTTATGCACTATGTCGATGAAATCAACATGGCATACGGCGGCGAAGGAACAAAACTTTATTCCACCGCCGGTACAAAATTCAAGAAGCTCTGCATCCAGAACGACCTTCATCTTCTCGATGCTTCCGTTCGCCATCTCGGAACCGACATAAACTACGTTGTACTCGAAAATCTTTATAATTTCCTTAAGGATAGGGTGGAATTCTTTTTCGATACTCCCGTTGAGCATGTTGCCGCCATCGAAGGCGGTTACGAAATTCAGACCGCTAAGGAAAGTTATTCCTGCGAAAAATGTATCATCTCCGTCGGCAGAAGCGGAAGCAAATGGATGGAAAAAGTCTGCGGCGAAATGGATATCCCCACCAGATCCAACCGCGTTGATATCGGCGTCCGCGTTGAGCTTCCGGCAGACGTTTTCTCCCATCTTACCGACGAACTTTATGAAAGCAAAATCGTTTACCGCACCGAAAAATACGGCGACCTTGTCCGCACTTTCTGCATGAACCCCAAAGGCGCGGTTGTTAACGAAAACACCAACGGAATCATCACCGTAAACGGTCACAGCTATGAGGATCCGGCAAAACAGACCGAAAACACAAACTTTGCCCTTCTTGTTGCAAAACATTTTTCCGAGCCTTTCAAGGATTCCAACGGCTACGGCGAAAGCATTGCACGCCTTTCCAACATGCTCGGCGGCGGAGTTATTGTTCAGCGATTCGGTGACCTTATAAGAGGACGCCGCTCCACCCAGGACAGAATCGACGGCGCTTTCATCACTCCGACCCTCAATGCAACTCCCGGCGACCTTTCCCTTGTTCTTCCCAAGAGAATCCTCGACGGAATCGTTGAGATGATTTATGCTCTCGATAAGGTTGCTCCCGGCACCGCAAACGACGACACCCTTCTCTACGGCGTTGAAGTAAAATTCTACAACATGGAAGTTGAAGTCAACGAAAAGCTCATGAGCAAAAAATACGAAGGACTTTATATCATCGGCGACGGAAGCGGAATCACCCATTCCCTTTCCCATGCATCCGCCAGCGGCGTTCTTGTTGCAAGAGAGATCGCAAAATAAAATATTCCGGAAAACAAAAACGGCACGCAATGCGTGCCGTTTTTATTATGCAAAAAAGCCCCCTTGCCAAAACCGGGGGGATTCTGTTGAAATTACCGGCTGAATTTAACGGGATGGGATTTTCCCCTCATCCGTCACGCCTTTATTACCTATGGCGTGCCACCTTCCCCCAAGGGAAGGCTGAACGGCTGGTTTTAATGGGATAGGATTACAATCCCTCCGTCATTTGCTTCGCAAATGCCACCTCCCTTTGCACAAGGGAGGCTTTTGCTGCGGCGGGGGCTGCGCCCTAAGCGTAGCGAGGAAGTACTCCTGGGGTACTCCCGCCGTTATTTTTGTTTATTATGTACCCCCATTTCTTTGACGGCGCAAAGAAACGGCGGTACCCGCCAAAGAAACGCTTTCCAACCCCTGCAGTT
>JAFQBT010000079.1 GCA_017399625.1 Oscillospiraceae bacterium | reverse complement strand
TAAAAACAGGCCGCTTTAGCGGCGGCCTGAAAATGTTGATGCGGCTGTTAACCTTTCGACGCGTCTTAAGACGCCGCCGTATCATGCCCTTGAAGGGCTTGTGCAAACCACCAGCTCAGCTGGTGGTTATGATTTTGTATTATCCATTAATTTATTGATATAATCCAAATCCAAATCACTTTTATCGTCATCTTCGTCACTCAATTCATCTAAAATCTCTTTGCCTTGCTTCTTAATGTATATCTGCATTACTTTATCAAATATGCTATCTTCATATTCTTCCGGAGTTGCCCATTTTTTGTTTTCTTTATCATTTTGTGCCATGAACAACCCCTCCTTTCAAAAGTTCATAGGCTTGTCGTCGCGCTCGTGTTAAATACATTCGCACACTTTTTTCGGAAACTCCAAGCATTTCTCCAATTTCCTTATCACTTTGTTCCAATACATATTTTGCTTCTAAAATTATCTTATATTTTTCCGGCAACAAATTCAATATGATTGATAGTTCCTCGAGTTCCTCCTGTTTTAAATAGAGTTCCTCTGGTAAAGGTTTCGTATCAGCTAAGTTTTCAACTACTTCATCTTCATCGAAGGAAAACTTTCTGTTAACTTCGTTGTTTCTTTTTCTAAAACTATCTATTGCCGTATTTTTCACTGTTATAACAACGTATGCAGCGAGTTTTTCATTACTAAGTTTAATTATTTTAGGAATCTTATCAATTAGTTTTACAAAAGAATCCTGAACAGCTTCTTCTGCATCTTCATGGCTATGCAAAATTGCATATGCTCGTGCTTCTGCAATTCTATAAAATTTATCATACAGATTACGCATAAATTCTCTCTCGTAATCATTCTCAATAGCAGCTATAGCAACCGGAATCATATTTACCTCCGTTTTATTTTGTCTTTCAATAAATAAAACGAAATCAATAAATTAATGCAACAAAAAAGCACCACGAGTGTGGCGCTTTTATCTCTTTACATAATTATCGATGCAGAATAAACCGTTTTTGTCTCAACATCTCCTGATGCCGTCTGTACTCTTACTACTGCTTTAACTCTATATTCTCCACTTGTTAAAGTCTTTGAAGTCTTCGATATTCCTGCGGCATTCCCTTCGCTCACATCCTCGGTATAAGGAATGAACGATTCATATGTACCCCACGTATTTGTTTTCTTTTGTAAAGTCATCGTTATTGTAACTGAAGAAGACTGGGGTACTTGTACGGAACAACTACATATAGCTTTTGTGCCAGATTTAGAAATAAACGGATTAATATCGCCAATATACACATACCTCGGTGATACCGTTGTTTCTTCTGTTTTTGGTACCTGGGCGAATGCCGGAATGCTTGCTACAATTGTTAATACAATTGCCAAAACCAATGAAATAAATTTTTTACTGTTCATAAAATAGCTCCTTTGCATATTATTTAAAACTAATAACGGCAAAAGAGCTAAAATGCAACAAGATTATTTAATGATTTTTAATCCTTCTGCAATTGCAATGGCATCATTATAATCCAACTTGCCAGAAATCGATAAGAAAGTATCGCCACAAGTCCAAACTATAGTAACTATTCCATTTTTTTCTACACATACCGCTTCACTTTCATTAATTATTATTTGCTTTTGATAGTCAGCGTTTTCATTATCTACATAGGCATACCCTGCACCTACCGCCTGCTTGATGACAACATATTCACTATCCGATCTGTAAGATACTATTTTTTGATTAATAAGGTCTTTTTTATTTTCAAAACTAAAATCGTCTGGCATATATGTTGGCGCATAAGCTCCGTCCCAATCAAAGACCTCCGGATCAATAAAGCTCGTTTTATCACCCATTCCAACAAGCATATACTCTTCATTATTTTCATATACCAAATGATATATTGCTTCTATTACAGCCTCTCTAACATCTGCAAAAGCAACAACAGCAGAAGAAAGTGAAACTATTGCCACGAATACTATCATAGCAGCAAAACTTACAACTTTTTTTGAGTATTTCCAAAGGATATTTAGATTTTCTCTTCGTTCTTTTTTATCATAAAGCTTTTCTATTGCCCTTGTGTCAACTGGAACATTATTGTTTTCTTTTTCTGCTTTGATTTCAGCAAGAATTTGTTTGCTTTCATTTTCCACATATATTGCCATAACTTTTCTGAAAACAAGATCTTCATATTCTTCCTGTATATCTTTTTTAGAAAGTCCACTAACTTCAAACATTGATTTCGTCTCCTTTCATCATGGCAAAAGCTTTTCTTCTTGCTCTTGTAAGATAGCTTCTTACACTTTTTGTTGCAATATTAAGTTCTTTAGCAATTTCTTCATCTGAAAGTTCAAGAATATATTTAGCTTCCAATACCATTCTGTCTTTCTCCGGAAGTTTAGGCAACATATCCGCGAGTGCTTCCAAATCTTCTTCGTGTATATAGACTTCTTCCGGCAATGCATTTTCATCCATTGCCCAACGATCAAGGTCATAATCGTCAATCAATACTTGATTTTCTTTTTCTTTCTTCGCCTTGTGCCAATGGGTTATGGAAATGTTCCTTACTGTAACCATTACATAGACAGGAACTTTTATCGGATCGATTCTCATAAGGTCCTGAACATGTTCGATAAGTTTTACAAAAGATTCCTGAACTATTTCGTCAGCTTCTCCCTCATCATGGATTATAAAAAATGCTTTTGCTCGCATTTTTTTATAATATGTAAGATAAATCTGAGTGATGAACTCTCTTTCAAAATCATTTTCAATCGCAGCAATAATCGCAAGCATTTTTATTCCTCCAAAAACACTATCTGGTTAAAATATACCATAAGACTTACAAAAAACAAATATATAAAAGCATCGTCATGCTTATAAATTATTCAATTTGAAGAATCCGATTCTTTCTCACAAACTATATAACAGTAAAAGCAACAAAATGCAACAAAATTTTTAGAAAAAATTTTGTTTTTCTTTTTATGCTACATTTTTTCAATAAAGTAACCCATAAAGACAAAAAAATTTACTTTTTTTAGATTGTCTTTGTTGCAAAAAAATTACAGCAATCGTTATATATTGTGAAAAGCTTTTCAAAAAAATTTCAAAGAAAGGATTACAATTATGAAAAAACTTATTTCATTATCTTTGGCACTTATCCTTTGTTTAGCACTTTTTATTCCTGTTTTTGCTGCAGAACAGGGTTGCAACCATGTTCCTAATGGTTATCCGATTAAACAAACTACAAAATATAAACCAGCAGCGGATGGTTGTATCCTTATGCTTTATTCCACATATAAATGTGAAAATTGTAATGCGCTATTCGAAGTTGCGGAAGTAATTGATAGTGGTATAACTCATATATCTAGATTGCATTCCGCAACATGCGATGGCACTAATCAAAATATTGTATATAGATGTGGAAATTGTGGTTATATAACGGATAGTTATTCAAGAAGCTGCCCAGGTGGACCGCACACAGGTCAGTGCAGATGGCTTCCCGTATAATTGTTTCTAACCTGATTTACAAGTATCCTGCGCCTTTTCAGGCGCAGGATACTTGGCATTATAAAAATTATTTTCGTAAAAGTGAGACGATTTCTCCCAAAATGCTACTATATAGTTGAAAGGCTTTTTATAAAAAAGGAGGGAAAACAATGAACATATTCTTGAAACAAAGCCGAAGAAAACCAATCTTCACAATTTTTATGATAATTCTGCTCTGTCTTTCTCTTACACTTTCCCTGATCGGTTTTTCGGCATATACAAGCATGCAGAAACAGTTTAATGACATAAATGGTGACTATACAACCATCGCTGTTCTGCAAGAAAGCATTCCTGAAGGAACCGGAAATGCTTTTGGAGAAAATTTTCTTGAATTGGCTAAACGCGAGTTTGAAGCCTTTGAAAAAGCGCAGAAGGCACCGATGCTCAAAAAAGAGGAAGCAAGGGTGTATCTTACCGCACATGTTCCGGGAAGCGTATCTCTTTCTTCATCAAGAATAGACCCTTCCGAGCTTAACCAGCCTTATTTTGATGATGATATGTATTCGCTTTGCGTTTTTGCCGTTGAGTGCAAAAGTGTTGAGGAAACGGTTTTTCTCGATATGATTAGTTATGATGCAAAGCTTGAGGTCATAGAGGTGATTTCTCTTTCTTCCGCCTATGATTGGTATCCGGAGATTACAGAAGTTTCGCTTTCTTCTATGGATTACAATGCAGACGGTTCAATTCCTATTAAAGCAGGCTCAAAATATCTTATTTACGGCAGCTATGGTGAATATTACACTATGCCTATAATCGAATCTTTCAGAGATGTTGAAAGCACCGATGGTAAAAAAATGTATTCCTTCGGAGAGGGATATATGCAGCTTAGGGGAGAATTCGGGACAAGAACAATCGAACCTGCCGCAGCACTTTCCGATATCGGACTTTATAACGGACACCGCATCAGCGGAGAAAAGGACGGTTTAACCTATTATTATTCTCTGGAAGATCAGCTTCCCTGGATAGCAGAATATACCGGAACGGTTGACGAATTCCTTGAAAGCGAAGAAGGCAAAGTTTGGAAAGAAGAAATAATTCCGCTTTGCAGGAAAAACCAGGAAGGTGCTCTTGTTGCTTTGACCGATAATCTTGACAGCATATATCCTTTCAGCGTCGGAAGTTCCTTTATCCTTGAAGGCAGAAAATTCAACGAAAAGGAATATTCCGGCGAAAAAAATGTCTGCCTTATAAGTTCCGATTATGCTATGATAAACGGTTTTGAAGTTGGGGATAAAATTACCCTTGATTTATACAGTTCCGGAATACTCTGGCTGGAATCTGGTGCTAGGGATAATTCGGCTGTATATACCGGTGAACAGGGAGGATTTATGATAAGAGTTCCCATAAGACCGAAAAACAGCATAAATCTTTGTAAAGAATTTGAGATAGTTGGAATTTATTCAACTCCGCGTTTTTCTTTCGGACCAACCTCTTTTGACGCCGACCATATAATTATTCCCAAAAAATCCGTTCCCAATGCAGAACAATATCTTGGAACTTATTATCAGGATTTCACTTCTTTTATCCTTGAGAACGGTACAATAGATGAATTTGAACAGTACATGTCGGAACAGGGTTATCCCGATATGTTTATATATAACGACCAGGGTTTTTCCGAAATGGAGGAAACCCTTCTTGCCCTTGAAGCCAATGCAAAGCGAATGATGACCCTTGGAATGAGCGTTTTCGCCCTTATCACGGCGCTTTTCCTCTTTCTCAATTTCAGAAGAATGATGCCGGTTATCCGGGGTGTACGCCTTCTTGGAAAAAACGCAGGAAGAACAAGAAACGAAGTTTTTGCCGTTCTCTTTATGGAAGAAACCATTTCGGTAATAATCGGAACGGTTCTTGCGGCGGTTCTATATAATTCGGTAACCTCCGCAATGCTTTCCGAAACGATTGCGCTGGATTTCAAAAATCTTCTTTCTGCCGCTGCGGCACTTCTCGGAATCCTCGGAATTCTGAGCTTTATGCTCTCCGGAATTCTTTCCAATGTTAAACTTATGAAACGAAAATGATTTTTTACGAAAGGCGGTGAACCGCATATATGAGTTTTTCTCTTTTATCAGTCACCTTTAAGGCTCTTTGCAGAAGATGGATCGCAAGCCTTCTTCTTGTTGCGGTTGCCGCCGCAGGAACTGTTTCGGCTTTTGTGCTCAATGGTCTTATTTCAAGGCAGGAAGAAGCTCTTGAAAACACAAAAAAAAACACGGTTATTTCCTGCGTTGTAACGGATTACAGCGGAAGTAGTTCGGGTAATCTTTCAATGCTTTCCGCCTTTGTTGAGATGCTTACAGGAAAAAGAAGAGAAAGGGACTGCTTTCTTGACGATTATGTAAAAAATGTAAGGGCCATGGCTGGAACTCCGCTTTTAAGTCCTGAAAACCACGCACTCCGAAGGATTCTTTCAATAGATTCTGATCCTTTGCTTGACCCGATAAACGGTGTCAGCGTTGAATTTTATGAAGGCTATTCCGAAGAAGTTTTGCAGGGACGGGAAATGGTGTGTATTGTCGCTCCGGATATGGTTACGGAAAACGGATATATCATAGTTTCTCCGGATGAAAACACGGAAGCTGAAATAAAAATTGTGGGTATCTTAAACGGCGGCCCGACGGGAATAATATATTGTCCCTTCTTTATGCCTTTTGAAGAAGAAATTTCCGTTGCATTTTATGTAAATACCTGTTCTTTTGATATAAAAGACAACACAAAACTTAAAGAATCAAAAGATTACATATATGAATTCTTTGTTGTTCCTGATGTTATGAATAAAAATGACGGACTGACATTTGGCGTTCTTGTTCAGGATGAAACCTATCACAAGAGCCTTGGGGAAATCAATTCCAATCTCACCATGCTCAGAATTATGCTTCCGGTTCTGATGATAATATGCGGCTGCATCGGGTTCTTCGCCGGTTTTCTTATGACAAAAGGCAGAATCCGCGAATTTGCAACAATGCGCTGCATCGGAATGAAAAAAATGCAGATTTTCTTCCTCGTAATCGGGGAACTGCTTTTCCTTGCGGCCTTCGGAATGCTTTTAGGCGGCGGAATCGGATTTATCATTGAAGGAAATCTTTCCCCGAAAGCAATTTCGGATTCCGCGATTATCACGGCGGTATATATAATCGGAACAGCCATTGCCGCCCTACGAATAGTAAGAATCAACATTATGAAACTCAGCAACAAGGAGGAATAAAGAATGAACAGCCTTTCTGCAAAAGAAGTTTTTTATGAATACAGAAATTCTTTCCAGACCGTAAAGGCGGTCAACGGAATAAGCTATAATTTTGAATCGGGCAGGGTTTATGCGGTTGTTGGCGTTTCCGGAAGCGGGAAAACAACTTTTCTTTCCCTTCTTGCGGGGCTTGATATTCCCACAGAAGGAAAAATCGAATTTGACGGAAACGCAACATCCGATATCGACAGGGATAATTACCGCCTCAACCATGTTTCCGTAATATATCAGAATTTCAATCTTTTCTACCATCTTACCGTGCTCGAAAACGCGGCTTATCCGCTTTATGTCAAAAAAATGCCGAAAGCCGCGGCGGAGGAGCTTGCGAAGGAAAAACTCCTTAAAGTCGGAATAACCGAAAGCCAGTTCAAACGCCTTCCGAATATGCTTTCCGGCGGCGAACAGCAAAGGGTTGCAATTGCACGAGCACTTGCCTGCGGAAGCGAAATTATCCTTGCGGACGAACCCACCGGAAACCTTGACAGCAAGAACAGCCGCAACATAGTGGAAATCCTCAAAAACCTTGCCCATGAGGAAAACCGCTGTGTAATAATCGTTACACATGACCCTTCTGTTGCGGAAGCGGCGGACATCGTGCTCAAAATGGAAGACGGAGCTTTTGAAGACAGTATATAAAAGGAGTGCTTTGATATGACTACTTTTGATTTTGCAACACTTTTAAGTGATATTAATGACGATTTTATTTTAGAGCTTGTAGATACAGAAGAAAACTGTTAAACACAATATTATATTCCCTACGTTAATGGAGCACATAATATGTGCTCCATTAATTTTACAAAACCGCACCATCTATCACAAAAAAGAACATATGTTCTTGACTTTGCGGTTTTTTGATATATAATTGTAGTGGGGAATAATAAAATAGGAAGGGAGCGGGGTCTATGGAGAAGGAAAAAACATATCTTTGCATAGACCTCAAATCCTTTTATGCCTCGGTGGAGTGCGTTGAGAGAGGATTGGATCCGCTGACAACAAACCTTGTGGTTGCGGATAAATCCAGAACGGAAAAGACCATCTGCCTTGCGGTTTCGCCTTCAATGAAAAAACATGGCATACCGGGCAGAACAAGGCTTTTTGAGGTGGTGCAGAAGGTGAAGTGGGTGAATGCACAGAGGCTGAGGAAAGCACCGGGCAGAAAGTTTACAGGGAAGTCCTTTCATGCGGTTGAACTGGAAAGGAATGCCGAGCTGGAACTGGATTACATTATTGCTCCGCCGAGGATGGCTCTCTATATCGAATACAGCACAAGAATATATAATATCTATCTCAAATATATTGCTCCGGAAGATATCCACGTTTATTCCATAGATGAGGTTTTCATAGACCTTACGCCGTATCTGAAACATTCCGTGCTCAACGCACACGAGTTTGCTATGACGATGATTAGGGACGTGCTCAAAACCACGGGGATAACAGCAACTGCGGGAATAGGAACCAATATGTACCTCGCAAAGGTGGCTATGGATATAGTCGCAAAGAAGATGCCTGCGGATAAAGATGGAGTGAGGATAGCTGAGCTTGATGAGATAAGCTATCGAAAACAGCTCTGGGATCACAGACCGCTTACCGATTTCTGGAGGATAGGTCACGGCTATGCTCAAAAACTGGAAGCAAACGAAATGTTCACCATGGGAGATATCGCCCGGTGCTCAATCGGTGTTCCGGATGATTACTATAACGAAGAATTGCTCTATAAACTCTTCGGAGTGAATGCAGAGCTGCTCATAGACCATGCCTGGGGATGGGAACCTTGTACTATCGCGGAAATAAAAGCATACAAACCTGAAAACAACAGTCTCGGCTCAGGTCAAGTGCTTCAGCGGCCATATAAACACGATGAAACCAGGCTCATAATCAAGGAGATGACGGATCTTCTTGCACTTGACCTGGTGGAGAAAGGTCTTGTGACAAATCAGATCGTGCTCACTGTTGGATACGATATTGAAAACCTTGCAAATGATAGCTGCTACAAGGGTGAAATCAAGACCGACTATTACGGCAGAAAGGTTCCGAAACACGCTCACGGAACGGCGAATATCGGCAGATACACTTCATCATCGAAGCTGATAACGGAGTCGGTGCTCAAGCTTTTTGATGAAATCACCGATAAGAATCTTTTAGCACGCAGAGTGAACATTGTTGCCTGCCATGTTCTGCCGGAGGGTGCTCAGGAGGAATCTCCGTTCCAGCAGCTGAACTTTTTCGAGGATTTTGCAGCGAAGGAAGAAAGACTTGCAAAAGAAAAAGCCGCTTTCGAAAGAGAAAAGCGGCAGCAGAAAGCGGTTGCGGAGATAAAGAAGCGATACGGAAAGAATGCCATTCTCAAGGGAATGAACTTTGAGGAAGGCGGCATGACCATAGAAAGAAACGGACAGATAGGTGGACACAAAGCATAATATAGTAACCGGGGGGCTTTATAATGTTAGTGAAAAGGTTCCTGGGGATAATTTTTGGGGATAGTAAAGAATGCAGAGAGGAGCAGAAAAAATACGAGGGTTTGCCTAAAGGTTGTTGGCACTGTGAACTTCTGGGAATCTGCCGCAGACCGAAAGAGCAGGGTTGGAAATGTTATCACGGTTGCATGATCCTAAATGCACAAAGAAAACGGGGTGATTCGGATGAATGACCGCATGGAATGTCATAGATACGACGACGTAATCAACAGACAGCACCCTACATCGAAGAAGCATCCGAGAATGTCAAACATGAACCGTGCGGCGCAGTTCGCTCCGTTTGCGGCACTGACAGGTTACGAAGAATCAATCGAAGAGTCTGCACGACTTACAGATCGTAAAATCGAACTGAGC
This sequence comes from Oscillospiraceae bacterium, assembly GCA_017399625.1. Classification (GTDB taxonomy): domain Bacteria; phylum Bacillota; class Clostridia; order Oscillospirales; family Ruminococcaceae; genus UMGS1668. The sequence goes on along the minus strand of JAFQBT010000079.1, from coordinate 24,410 downwards.
GAATATGAAATTGAAGAACTCAACGCAAAATTAAACTTCATTCAGGAGCACATAAAAGAGCATCCGGAAGTCACCGTAACCTACTTTCAACCTGACGAGAGAAAAGAAGGCGGAGCGTATATCACTGTCACAGGGAGAGTGAGGAGAATTGATGAGGTGAATAGGGTTCTGGTGTTTGAAAATCAAATAAATATTTATATTGCATCAATAACAAAATTATTCACAGAAAATAGATAGTTTGGGATGGATTGTACTTTTGTCGTTCCTTAGCAGAACCACTGAGTTCGTTAAGCCTAAATGTAACAACAAAACAGAGCGGACAGGAAATCCTATCCGCTCTGTAAAGATGTTTTATTCTTTAATTTCAAAATAAAAAATAACGATTTCATCCGTGTCAATGTTGACAAGATTAAAAGAAGCCTCGCCACCATTTTTTATTGTCGAATATGTTACGATGGTTATAAGCGCACAAAGGAAAGCTGCCACCATTTTGATATTTCTTTTCTTACAACTAGGAGGTTTCTCAGGATCTTTTTCTGTGCAACGGTTGAATTTGCATTTATTATGATATTTTTTGATGGTTGTCTTCACAAAGATCCCTTCTTTCTACGATTCATGAAGTTTTCAAACTTTCTACAAATACATACTAACATGGATTTTTGTCAATGTCAACACTTTTCAACAAAAAAATATATTGTTGTTAAAAAAAACAGTTTAATACAAACAATTAATTTGTAACAAAAAGGATTAATTACTGTTTTATGCTATACTTTTTAAAAACCCATACCCAAATATCTCATAATGTCCAATACTGTAGCTTCTTCTCCTACATGAGTCATCGGAGTTTCCTTCAATGGTGTAAACTATTCCATTTTCAACTTTCTCGACTATGCCAACATGATTTGGTCTGCCGTCCTGTCCGGTGATTTCTTCATCCCAATCGAAAAAGATTATCATACCAGGAAGCGGTTCAATGGAGCTATCGGCCCATTGTACTCTGGATTGGAACCAGTTTACACCAACAGCGCAGCTTGCGAACTTCGGTATGATTCCGTTTTCAATGTAACCGCATTCATTTGCACACCAGCTGACAAAGCAGGCGCACCAGTCAACCCGTTCGCTAAATCCGTACCATGACCAATAAGGCTCACCGCCCACATTACCGATTTGGGATTGAGCAACCGCAACAATCATATCGTCGCTCTGTCCTGTAATTCCGTAAAGAACCATAGCCCACAGTTCGTCGTTTTCTTCTGAAAGTAAAGCGCCGAGCTGTTCTTTTTGTTTGTGGTCAAAGTTATACTCTTCTGCCATTTCATCTGCGGTTTTGTGGCTTACAGTGATAAAAAGATAAGTCCTTGTTTCTGTGGTTTTGGTTTCAACAATATTTCCATTACCGTCATCGGATTCAACTATAACTGTTTCTGTGATTTCTTCCGTCCTAAAAGATATCTCATTCATTTCCCAAAAGATTTCTCGGAGGATCTCTTTCTTTTCATCAGTTATAGTTGCCACTTCTTGTCCGTTATCAGGATCAGTCGTAGTCTTTACGGCATATATTGCAAGCACCTCTTTCCAAACTGCCCTTGAACCCGACATTTCAAGAACATCATAAGGATTTTCAAGTTTAATCTTTTCAATTTCTGCAAGATACTCGTCGTTGATTTCCTGGATAACTTTCTGCATAGTTTCTCCTCCGGTATTTTCGTTAGAAAAGAAAATACCGAACGAAGAACCGACCAAAAGTCCGATGAGCATAATGATTACAATAATCATTACAGCAACCCAGCCTCCTGCAGCAATAGCGGCAACCAATGCTTTTGTGGCTGCGATTATTCCTTTAACCATTGATTTACCTGCAACAAAAACAGCTCTTCCTGCGGTATAAATTGCTTTGACTGTTTTCTTTGTTCCTTGAATAATAGTCTGCGGTGCTTTAACTACTGTATGGGACGCTGTGGCCGTCGTTTTTACCGTTTTGACGGTCGCTTTTGAAGTTTGCTCCGCAGTTTTAATCGTTGTTTTACCGCCTTTTACGGCTACTTTGGTGGCACTTGCAATGCTTGATTTTGTCTTAATTCCGTTCTTTGTGATATTTGCAGAAGCCTCCGTTGATTCTCTTGTTCTAATGGTATTTCCAACAGATTCCGCTGTACGTTGTTCATAAACTTTTTCGGTTCGCTTTTTCGCTTGTTTAACAGCATATTCTCTCGCTTGTTCCTGTGGATTGGATTTAGGAGAATTATATTGTCTTTTATGCGAAGGACCGCCATTATATTGGCGGTCCTCTTTTGTTTCAGAGCCATAGGAAGCAGAATGAGCACGGGAATTATCCCCGTGCTCAATTTTTTCTTTTGCTTTTATAATGTTTTCTTTTGTGGCTTCAAAACCTTTTCTTCCGTGCTCATTGAATTGATAAGAGGCTTCATATCCAATTGCTTCGGAAGTTTCTGTAACCTTGTCAGAAGCATATTCTTCCGGTGAGTTTTCTTCTGAGTAATAACTGTGCTCGGTGCTTTGCTTTGTTCGTATATATGCGTCCTTCATTCTGTCCGAAAGATTCGCTGATTTATCGAGGACCTTTATTGAATTACCAGCAACCGATTCTTTTGTTTTTATATCGTTCATAACACACCTTAATAAAAATATTTATTCTATATATTTCTCAAATTCTCCTTCATTAGCTATATGAGTTTGTAATTTTATACATATGTTGCTAACTTCGTTTAAAACCATTTCAAATCCTTTTATATTTCCCCAAAAAACTATTTCGTTGTTTTCAGTCATACCATAAGATTTAATATAATATTCTTTTTTAGGGTCTAATTCTGTATTACATATTTCCATAATATTTCTTTTTGCAATATCTATACTATTTTGATTATTTCCAAATATTATAGCCGTGTCTTTTAAAGAAATAGTTTCACTAGGATTACAACTAATTTCGTTACAATCAATAAACGCTTTAGCATCAGTGAGAAAATTTTGGGCCATCATTTTAAATCCACCGTCAGAAAAGCCTCCACCGCTTTTACTTATACCGAACTCTTTTCTAAATAAAAACCAACATAAATCTTCAAGTTCAATCAATCGTTCTTGGATACGTTTTTGTTCAACTTTTTCGTTGGGTAAGATGAATGCATCTTTTGCATGAAAAAGTTTACAGCGGATTCCACGATATTGTTTATTTATAAAATAATCAATATTTCCTTTGGTTGACCAATTAAATGATTTTTCCCATTGGTATTTTTTATCATACTCTTCTAATGAACGTCTAATCCAATGAGACTCGGATTCTTTTTCATTTTTTATACAAATCTTTTGCATTAACATTTCAAAAATCAAATACATCCACCGATATGAATCGTAAACATTTTGGCTTCCCTTATAAAATCTGTAAAACCTAAATATTTTATTCCATAAAATTTGTTTTGGGGTATTTTGAGTAACTGTATTTCCATCTTTATCAATAACGGATAAGTGCGCTGATATTTTAAACTGAAGAGCCTCTTTATCGTGAATAATCAACGAGTAGTTTTTATTTTCGTAAAACAGTTGAACATATTGATTATATGGTTTTAATAAAAAAGCCGTATCATCTTTAATATTTATTAAATCCAAAGCCTTTTCGCAAGCATTGTATCCAAGTTCATATATTTTATTGCATGGATAAATCTTTTCGGATCTTGCTAAAATAATATTTGGCGTACTTACCTCAACTTCCCAATCATCAAAGTAAAAAAGATACTTGTTTGAAATATTTCTTGTCAATTCAAAAACAATACCACTATAATATGTTTTTGATTTGTCTGTGTATTTTCCACCTAATAACAAATTTTTATATAAAACCATGATTTCCCTCACAACATATTACTAATAATTGTATAAATATTGTACTTTATATTACCCCTTTTTTCAACACAAGTAACTTGAAATTTATAGTTGAATTATAAAAAGAAAGCCCTCTTATGAATAAATAAAAGGGCTTTCTTTTATATTAATTATCCCATAGACATATTATCCACAAGTTTCGCCACAACTACGATTCTGCCATCGGTCTGGCTATATTCACAGGTGGAGAGAGTAAGAAGTCTGTCGCCATACTCCGCATCAACACCGGTATCATAAAGCTGTAGAGATTTGCAGGTTTCAATATATTCGTTAAAATCCGCTTCGTCTTCCGCATCCACAAACTGGAAGTATTTGAATCCCGCATCGTTATATGCAACGGTTTTGAATACTGCAACAATCTCATATCTTCCGTAATCAAGAAGAGTATCGAACTGAATATATTTGTGTTCCTTGTAGAACTCTTCATCTTCATATTTGCAGAGATCTGCAAACATAGAACCGTTATTCATGTTGTGTCCGTAAACCACAATGTTGTCACAGTTGTCGATAAGGCAGTTTTCCTGAATGTACGGAACACCATAATCGCTGTATGATTTATCGAAAGCATGCTTGAGATAGAAGTTAGGATCATCTGCGGTCTGCATTACTGGATAATCTATTTTAGTTCCATTGATTTTCACCCATGCGATAAAGTCATCATTCTGCTCATAGATGGGAAGATATTTCTCATAGGAAGTCGGTCCGTTATATTTGTGCTCAACATTTTCCTCAAGGTCGATTGTTACATCTTCTTCATATTCAACTTCGCTGGATACGAGAGAAGAAAGATTTTCATAGGTCTGTTCAGCTTTATTTTCGTCTGCCATTTGGCTGAAGAATACAATTCCGGAAGCGATTGCAATAACGGAAAGGATAACTGCAATAAGCATCATAACAGTAGATTTTTTCATAATTTATTCCTCCATATTAACATACATTTTTATTCTTTGCCTGCCCGAAAACACCTTCGCCGGGTTTTGTGGTCATAAGCTCATAAAGTTCCGTATCTTTTGGGAAATGGTTCACGAATGGTACTAACGTTGAGCCGTATTTTATAAGTCCGGAACCAGGTTCTGCATCGGTAACATAGGCAAGCTGTGTGCTTGAAATATTGAAAAGTTTCGACAGCCTTTCTCTGTCTTGCTCCGCCTGACTGAGCATAACTATAAATTCGGAGTTTCCGAGCATGCTTCTTGCGAGCGGAAAGTTCCATAGGAAATCAACGTTCTGTGTTATGCCCGTTGGATAGGCATCTCTTTTTCTGAACTGACGCCATACGCTGTCAAGGAATAGCGCAGAAGAGTCATTGCTGAAAGCAGTATGGAATTCATCTATAAATACATGCGTACGGATTCCGATTCTGTGGCTTTGCGCAACTCTGTTGAGTATTGTGTCCGTTATTATCAGCATACCCGGAGATTTAAGTGTCGGACCAAGCCTGTGGGTATCGAAAACGATTACTCGTTTTGTAAGGTCAACGTTGCTTTCATGACCGAAAATATCCTGCGAACCTTCGGTGTACATTTCAATTGCAAGGGCAATATCTCTGGCCTGCGGTTCCGGTTGCCGGAGAAGTTCTTCACGCAAAATGGCAAATGTCGGAACTATTCCGGTCCTTTCGTATTCGTAATATACGTTTGCAACACAACGGTCAACAATGGATCTTTTCTCAGAAGACAGATCTTTTTCAATGATTCTTTCAATAAGTGATATTACGAACTGCGACTTCGAGGCTATGGGGTCATCCTCACCATATCCGTCAACCATAAACATTGCGTTGAGCCTGTCTTTTCCTCCGGCATGAAGATCTATTATACAGCATTCATCTTTTGCAAGGGCTTTCACAAGCGCAACGTATTCGCCCTCTGGGTCATAAATGAGTATTGAATCTTTCGTTGTGAGAATCAAGATGGATATTATCATCTTAACTAAGAAAGATTTGCCTGCTCCGGGAACACCTAGAACGAATGAACTTTGGTTCAGAAGCTGTGATTTATTGCAAAGTATAAGGTTATGGGAAATCGCATTTTCTCCATAGTACAGACCATTCTCGTCCTGAATTTCCTGCACTTTGAACGGAACAAAAGCCACAACTGAATTTGTCATAAGAGTATTGAATATTTTAAGTTTCCATGCGCCTATTGGAAGAGTTGTGTTAAGTCCATCCATCTGCTGGAAATTCAGAGTTGCAAGCTGGCAGCTTCTTGAAGAAACATAAGATTTTATGCTTTCCGTTTCACCTTCAAGTTCATCTTTGCTGTCAGCGGATATTAACACCGTTATGAGCGTCTGCGTCATTCGCTGGTCTTCTCTTTGAACTAAAATAAGAAGTTCTTCATAATATTCCTTTCTCTTTTCAAGTTCATAGGGAACAGTCGCGGAAAAGTTGTTGTTTTCGTTCTGCCTTCTTTGCCAGTTGGTTATCTCTGTATTTACACCGAGCAGGGCATTTTTGATTACCTTTTCCGATTCGGTTTTTGTTATCGGAATAATGTTTATGGAGAACATAGCATCCACATTTCTTGAAACCACTTCATCAACAAAGGTATCCGTGAGGAACGAAGACATATCTTTAAGGAAGAAAACTCGCGAATATTTGTTACCGATTTTGAGATAGTCACTGTGCTTTTCAATGCTGTCCGGACAAATGCTGTCCCTGAAATCGAAGCCTCTCATAATATTGCTTTTTGCGTCAAAGAAGAAACTTTCTTTTTCATCGGAACGATAGAAATTATGAAGAACACGTAGCCTTTCCTCTATGGTTGCCTCTTCAAGTTTTGAATCCAAAGCAAAGAAGCGCTTTTCAAGTTCCGGTTTTAATCTTTCAAAAAAGCCTCTTGCTTCCTTTATATTCTTTTTCACAACGGTTATGGTGATATATCTGTCCTGGATATAGTTTGTTCCCCGTATGGAATTACCGGATATCATTTGGTTATATTCTTCTCTGTATTTATCCCGATCCTCACTTTCGTGTTTCATAAAAGCCGATTCCATAATGTCCGCTTTACTTGTTTTTCTGTTGTTGACAAGTATTTGGGCGGAAGCATTGCTGTCCAGACTTTTTATAACTTCACAGTATTTATCAAGCATTGTTTTTTTATCTTCATCAGCTGCAACTGAGTAGTTTATATCCTTAAACTTATACATCTTTGAATATCCCGTTCCGCTTCGAAAGATTCCGTCCGTCCAGATACAGTTTATTGGTATCAGATCCTGCACTCTTTTCGGAACTTTATATTTCTCTTTTCGTGATTTAAGATATGTTTTTACAGATTTAAGCACCTATTTAACCTCCTTTCCGTTTTCGTTTTTTATCTTTTTTCCAAAGCCTATAAAACAGACTTTCGGATTCAAATTTATAGCATTTCGGTTCTATGATTACGGTTCTTATCCAGTTGAGAACAAACTGCTCTGCGGTCATCTGGTGGTATGTGAAAAATCCCATGGCGGCAAAAGGCGTCGCACCGAGAATGCAAACCCATGAAACCGCTTCAACTCCTATGATCGGTTTGAGCAGAAAATACAGAAGAACCGCAATGCCAACAGCCACCAAAGAAAAGATAAATTGTCTTATGGTAAGGCCGAAGAAAATCTTTTCTTTATAGTCGGTTATTTCTTTGTTTATCTTTATTTCCAATATGGCACCCCCTTAAAGTCCCATCATTTCTCTGACAACTCTGTCCGCCATCTTTATTGCACCAACAAGAACCAGCATGTTAAAAACAAGTTCTCCAACATAGCTCCATACCATTGTTACCGCAGCAGCTCCGGATTGAACCACCGGAGGAGTTGCCGCAAAGAGAGAGAAGATTATGCAGCCTAGTACAATAATGGCACCTTCAAGACAGACAGCTGCATAGGATTTAATGAAAGCAATACCAACGCTCTGGGTTGGTTCTCCCACAAAAGTTGAAAGGGGAACCGGTGCAATTGCTGTATAAAGATAGAGTTTGAAGAACCTTCCGTAAACAGTAAGAATCATAACGAAAGAGAGTACAGTTATGAAAAGACTTCCGATAAGCGTTACAGCCCAAAGGGGAATACTCTCAAAGAAAGTACATTCTTCAATAGCTGTTACTATCTCACCCGGAAGAATGGTTTCTTGTATTGAGCCAAGTCCTGCGGAATTCATAATGGTTGAAACAACGCCCTGAACGATACTGAAAAGTGCAAGCATTAAATCAAGTCCGTATGTTACGACACCTTTTGCAAGTGCAAAGCGGATAAAGATTTTGAGTGCGGTTTCGGGACGTTTTACTTCCGCAAATGAACCGCAGGTTTTCATAACACCAACCACAAAGAACAGAACCAGGAGCGCAAGTCCTATGGCCTGTATTGCTCCATGGATATTGAGGACCACGCTCCAGATTGTTCCGCCTTTGAAGTTTTCCGGTGACATTGTGATGAGCGTCCAAATCTCCGCAAGCTTTTCGTTCCAAGTATCCAGAGCATTTTGCAGATTTTGAACTACCCAGTTATCTGACATAGATCAGGCCTCCTTCCCTAAATTTAGGCAAGAGGATTTAACCGACAATAAGGTCAAGAATCTCTTTTGCAAAAGTGATTACAATACCGCCGGCAAGAGTGAGAAATCCGTTGGATCTCTGTGAAGGGTCATGGCTTTGGAGTGATAGACCCACCTGAACAATACCCCAACCGAGAAGGATAATACCTACTGCTCGGATTAAACCAAAGATAAAGGTTGAAAGATTGTTTATTACAGTAAGAGGATCACCACCGGTTGCATAAGCGATGCTCGCCGTGCTCAGCATCATGCTCAAAGCTAAAACAAGAGCACAAAAGATTTTGAAATGTTTTGAAAGTTTTGTTTTATCCATATTCACACATCTCCTTTTTGTTAAAATTCATAGGCTTCTTCATCGGAAAGAAGCTCGTAATTTGATTTGATTTCAAGCTCCGGAAGATTTTGAGCATCGATATTAAGTGCTTGCATAGAAGCAACAGCATTGTTTGCTTTTCCGTGCTCATAAGGTTCTCCTTCGCCGTCCGGTGTGTATTTTACATTCGGATGATTAAGAATATCGTATTTAAAATCTTTTAGCGGCGGCTCTCCTCGGATAAAGAGGAGAGCTTTTTTGTTATCAAGCATTCGCAGTTCCGATGCATCCATAAGTTCTCTGCCTGCTTTTTGGTAGTTTGTGCTGTAACTTCCGCCTCTGCCGGAAGATTTTCCGTAAGTGTTGGTATCAATGGTTTCCTTGCCGAGATAATATTCAACTATAGTTTTCAAAGTGCTCGGTTCATTGCCGCCAAGGTATAGAAACTCATCGCAGTTGCCGATTATGGATTCCCATTGCTTTTCAAAAAGAGCCTTTAATTGCGAAATGTTCTGAATAATTATCGAAGCGGATATGTTTCTTGAACGCATGGTGGAAAGCTTGTTTTCAAAGCTGTCCGGTAAAGATACGTTTGCAAATTCGTCCATTAGAAAATGAACATGTACCGGAAGCGCTCCTTGATACTTTCTGTCCGCAAGATTGAAAAGTGTCTCAAAGGTAAGACCGTAAAGCATACTTACGAGAAAGTTGAAACTCGGATCATTATCCGAAATGAGCGCAAAGAGTGCGACCTTCTTTTCACCTATGGAAGCAATGTCCATTTCATCTGTTGCTGTAAGTGCTTCAACGGAAGAGAGGTTGAATTTCTCCAATTTTGAAGCAAGGGTTATCTGAATGGATTTTGCGGTTTTACCTGCGCTCTTCTGATAATCCCGGTAATACTTAACCGCAATGTGATATGGGTCTTCCATTTCAAGGTAGTCGAAAAGTTCATCAAGGGCAGATTTGTATCCTTCGTCTTCTTCTCGAACTTCACCGGCCCGTAGCATCTCCAGAGCCATTGCAAAGTTCTGTTCTTCCTCCGGCGCCTCATATTTGAGATAGAAAATGAGTGCCGAAAGAAGCATTCCTGCTGTCATATCCCAAAAAGGGTCCTGGTTTCCGGAAGACTTGGGCGTTGTGGCTTTGAAAAGAATGGATATGAGTTTCTGGATATCATTATCGTTTTCAAGATAAGCAAAAGGATTGAAGCAATGGCTTTTCTCCATGTTAAGAAGATCCAGAACTCTTATCTCATAACCTTCTTTTTCAAGAAGTGCACCGGTATCCCGGAGAAGTTCACCTTTGCAGTCGAGAACAAAGAAAGATGTATTTGCCTGCAGAAGATTAACTTTTGCATAGAATCGGCTTTTACCGGAACCGCTTCCTCCAACCACCAATGTATTGAGGTTTCTAAAATGTTTCCTTCCGTCAAGTCCCATGCGAACGTTGGCTGTGAATATGCGGTTTTTGAACGGGTCTTTGTCAGCATATTTTCTGTTCACTTCCGCCACGTTGCCCCATTTTGCAGAACCGTACTCCACGCCTCTACGGTAGTTCTTCTCCGATGAAAGTAATATCACTATGCAGAGAACATAGCTTCCTAAAAAAACGAGGACAGTTTTTAAGCTGTCCTCACATAGTGATATTCTGAATGGATTTTCCATAGCCTTTGGAAAACCTATCATTATTTCCGGAAGTCCGCCCGATACAAAAGGTGCAGCTAAAAGTCCGAACCAAACTGCCGCCAATGCTCCCATAAGAATCAAAGCTGTTTTTGTTTTCTGTTCATCGTTCTTCACGCTGGAACCATCTCTTTTTCCTTTTGGGAGCGTCTATTACTTTCAGCAGTAAATCATCTACTGCATCCGTCGGACGTTTTTCTTCAATGAGTTCATTTCTCATATCGTTGAGGGCATTCGTGATAATACCGTGCTCATATTCGTCCATTTCGAGATATGTTTTTTCTTCCGGCATAGCTTATCGCTCCTGTTCTTTCGTTTTGGGAACCTTTTCCGGAACAAGAACCTTGTTCATACGCTCCATGATGTTGACTGCCGTTTCCCGGATTTCTCCAAGCTGTGCACGAATCTGTGCCGGTTCTTTTGAACGGATGCTTTCCGGAATCCTGCTGAAATCATAATCTTTTGTATCGATTCCGTTCTTTTGGCAAAGTATGAAAGAGGCACAGTATGCAGGAAATTCACATTCCGAACGGCGGTAATCACTTCTTGTTTTCGCAAGTTCCGCAAAGGCGAGTTCCTTTGAAACGCTTCTGAAAATATCCGGAGCGCTCATACCACGAAGAACAAAGAGAGTTTCTTTTTCGTGGTCATAGAAAGCTCCTCGGTTAAATTCAAGATGATCCGCCATCTGAATGGGAACCGGTGATTTATGGATAAGCGCTTTGAGGAGAAGTTTTTCATCATAATGGACTTCCGGTTTTTCTTCCGGTTCAGCAGTAGTCTGGGAAATATCGAACATCTTCTTTATGTTGAAGTTCTGCCTTATTGCTCCGCTTTCTGTTTTATATTCTTTTCCCGGTTCAAGAATGGAAAAGCTTTTTTCAAATTTCTTTACTGTAACACCGGCTTTCTGCCAGCTGTTATAGTCCTTTATCTGGGTTGCATCCGGTTTCTGTGACATTATGAGGAGAACGTTTGTGGCGGAATATTTATCGAATCTGCTTTGGGTTTCAAGATATTTCCGCAGGTTCTTTCCGCTGTAAACCGTATCGACTGCGGCATTGTTTGCAGTTTCAAAAAGAGAATTTTTCTCCGCTTTCCAGTCTTTCTTTGGGAAGTGGTTTTCTTTTGGCTTGCTTTTTGATTCCATTATTTCATCATAATCGCTCATGGGTCTTACCTCGCTTTCTGTTTTTTCTTTTTCCGGTGTTTCGGCTGTTCATGGCGGATTTCTTTGGCTTCGGGTTTCTTTTTGATTTCTTCTGGTTCTTTGGATTTTTCGGGTTCAACTTTCTTTTGTTTGCGGTTTTCAATTATCTCCCGGAGCTTTTCACGGACAGATGTTTTCTTTTCAAAAAAGCTCTTCGTATTCGAGTGCTTTTCTTCTTTCTTTGGCTGCGTTAAGGAAGGCTCGGACGGACTGCCGTTTTCCATCTCTGCCCCAAAAGGGTTTATTTTCGGTTCATCCTTTTGCATTTGTTTTGAAAGCATTTCATCGACGATGATATCTTCATCGTCCTTTTGAACATTCGCTTTTTCGGATTTATCCTTTATGATTTCTTCTTTTATGGAAGCGGAATCCACAGCGGAAAGATTGAACCTTTCAACTATGCGGTTGATTTTGGAAGCATCTTCGGCTCTTGCAAGAATATCCACCATGTGGTCTGAATCATTTTCTTTGCCTTTGAGAGCACAGTAAACAACACCATATCGGTTGGCTTCCTTTGCAAAGGTTTTGAGGTTTTTATCCGTTATGGTAAAAACTTTGAGTTCCTTTCCGCTTTTGAGCATGGAGGTAAGTTTCTGCTGACCTTTGATTTTTCTTGCGTCACGATCTTTATAAATAGTATATAGAGCTGCGGCGATGTTCTTTGCGGCGGAACCGGTAAGGCGCAAAGCAACTTCCGTTCCTTCAAGGCTTAACCTTACAACTTGTTCGGCGGCATCACCTGAGTTTGTCATTTCGGCTTTTCTCCTTTCTCTGTTTATTTTCTTTGGTTTGGTCTTCACGGTTCTTTTTGAGTTTTTCCCTCATTATTCCGGAACGGATGGCAATATCATCACATAGGTTTATCTCCTTTCTGATTGTGGCTATTTCTTTATTGATATCAGATATTTCTCCTTTCACTCCCTCCTCGTTTTGATTTCGGTAGAGCTTTCTTTTTTCTGGGATAAGTTCGTTCAATCTCACCTCCAGACTTTCTTTATATGAAGAAAGCTGCTGTTCGGTATCAATACGATTCCGACCCAGCAGCCTTGCTTCGTCTGTTAATTTGTCCATTTTGATTATATCCTCTTTTAGAAGAAAATGCATTTTTCTGTTGCTTTGTGGTTTCTTCCTTTTGAAAACACCAAGCAGATAGCAGTAGTGAAAATACAGAGCACGGAATCCCGATGCTTTCTTTCTTGGTTTGATTTCACCTCGGAGCTTCATAACCTTTGGCTTTGGTTTGTATTCCAACATAGGTAGGGAAGGCCTTTGCTGTGCAAGAATCCTTTTAATGATTCCATCCATGGTGTAATTTTCACCGAAGTTCCTTGCAAGTCTTACAAACCTTTCTTTTCCCGGAGGTCTTACGGATATATCTTTTCCGATTTTGACTTCGTAGCCTGCCTTCTTGAGATTCACAAAAAACTGTCTGTCCGTCATGGATTCCTTGATACATCGGTCAACGTCTTCCTTGATAAGTCCTCGCCAGGTCGGTCTGCCTTCTTGCTCAGCTCGCCATTCGCCGTAGGATTTGTGCTTTCCGTAATGTGGGCTTTCAATATCTATTGTGGAAAGTCTGTATTCCTTGCAAAGTTCATCGGAAGTTCGCCACATATCTCTGTAATCCTTTCCGGTTCGATGATATATCTTTCCGTCTATGAAAGAAACATTGTTGAGCACGAAATGATTATGAAGATGGTGTGTTTTATCAAGATGAGTAGCAACCACTACTTGATATCTGTTGCCCCACAATCTTTCAGCAAGCTTTATTCCGATCTCATGTGCTATTTCCGGAGTTGCTTCCTCGGGAGCAAAAGACTGGTATCCGTGGTATGCAATTATTCCGTCCGCCTTTCCGAAATGTCTTTTTACGGCAACCATCTCATCTATCCCTGTGGCGGCATAGCAATTGATGCCGGTTATAAAGCTTACGATATTTTCTGTATTCTCATCATCAGTTTCAACTGTTTTTTCAGAATCTACAGCATAACCGATTACATCGGTTAAAGCATCCCCTGTGGTTTTGTCCGGATTCTTTACATAATCAACCACCTCCGAAAGACTTCGCTTTATCGCCCAGATTGATGTAACTGCCATTAAGTTTCCTCCGGATTAAGAACCGCATTATTGATTTTTACGATTGCTTTTTCAAGCTTTTTAAGTTCTCGCCAATATCTTTCGGATTCGATATGTTTTCCGGAGTTTGCAATATGTGCTATCTGGTTCATGTTTCTGCTTATGGCATAGAGTTCGTTCATCATATCACGATAATCCGCAGGGGGAGTTTCCTTCGGGTTATATCCGCTTATATACATTCTGATATATCCTTCTTTTGAAAGTCCACACCTGCGTGCTTTCTTTTCAAGCTGTTCCATCTCATCACGATAAAGTCTTACCAATATTGCGCTGTTTCTCTTTCTCAAGTTCGTCACTCCTTTCAATTCGGTTTATCTGAAGAAGGCACATTACAAAAACGCCGACTGTACCGCCGAACATACTTCCTGCGATAAAACATAATATTTCTTTCAAGTTATCACATCCTTTCAATTAAGGGGTTACAGGGGATTTCACCTGCCAAGCTGCCGTGGATATCCAAAGGCGTTGCTTGCGACGGAGTAAACAGATTCCATTACTGTTCTGAAAAAGTTATTCCATGATAAACTGCATATCTTCAAGGAAATCATCAACATACAAGTCATCCAAAACTGCTTCTTTAATATCCACTGGATAGCGATATATTGCTTCTTCATTTCGGGGATCGTCACGGACTTCCATATGGCAAAAATGCGTTGCGGCAAAGGTCATATCTTCCAAAAGCCAGAGCTCAACACCTTCTATGATGTCGCTCGCTCCCATATATCCTCTGTCCTGGCACACCGACACACGAACACCTCTTTTATCGAAAATGGGACCATGCTTGACAATGAAAGGCTCCACGAAAGTTGCATCTGCTTTGAAAGTATAGATATCCTCAAATTCAATTTCTTTCATTGGTTCAAAATCATCCCAAGGAAGTTCATCTATCATATCTTCAAGTTCTTCCTCGGTGAAAAAGCTATCCGCATTAAGAAGCTTGCAAAAAACCTTGACGTTTTTTCGCAAAGCTGCGTTTGGATCATCATTTTCTTTGTAAATGAAATCATCGATATCGGGTCTTGCTTCTTCGATAATGAGGCGAATCATGCAAATGTTTTTGTCTTCGGGATTTTCTTTTTCTTTTACTTTTAAGAGGCATCTTGAATTGCCAACTCTTGCCGCATCCATTCCATTTTTTGCTTCAACAGCAATTCCCATATCGGAAATTTCTTTGATTATTAAATCATAAAGCTTCATTTTGTTTTCTCCTTTGCAATTGAATTTTTAGATAAAAAAACAGCCTGTAATTTTCATTACAAGCTGCGTTATCTTTCGTATGGTTTTGTTGTTTTGATTGGTATACCAAGTTTAAGACATAGCCAATCGTTGTAATCTTTTCCTCGTTTTGAAGGATATTCTTTGACTTCGTACTTTTCGGAAAGGAAATGTTTCAAGGCTTCTGTGGCAATCCTTCCGGCATAATCATTATCGAGCCGAAGGTGTATTTTCTTAATTTCCGAGTGTTCGGAAAGAAATTGTTTAAGTGCCAATGGAAAAGAAGAATCTTTGAGTTCCTTATCGGGTCTGTAAACTCCGGCAAGCGAAAGAAGGTGATGCTCATCCCATTTTTGACCGTTTATTTTGAGCATGGTGGCATAGGAAAGTAAATCTATTGCGCTTTCAAAAATGTGTACGGTATCACTTTTTTCTGCACTAATGCTGAAAGAAAACCTTTTGTCGCTCCCGCTTGCTTCGCCTTTGAAATCGCTACCAATTCCACGGAGATTTGCATACCTAGGGATACCGTATTTATCGAAACCTAACATCACCACGTTATGGTTAGGATAACTTTCGTAAATCCTTCCGGTTTCAACGCAGTAATTGATAATATCTTTATCAATACCGCGGCTTTTGAGGTAGCTGATAGCGTTATCGTTGTTACAATTTGCCTTTGGAAGAACCAAAGCTTTCTCTTTCGGTTTTGTGCTTTTGCTATCGTAAATAATTGTTTTGTCGCCAATACAGTTCATGATATGTTCAACAGCTTCGGTAAACTTCATACCTTCAACCTTGATTAGGTAATCGAGTGCGGACTTTCCACCAATCCCTCTTGAAAACCAATTCCATTTTCCGTTGGAAATTTTTAAACTGTCATGTTCTTTGGTGCAGTAAGTATCGCCACAAACTTTGACAAGATTACTGGAATCAAAATTTTGCAAATAGGTGAGCAAGTCGAGTTCGCGGGCTCGGTGGATTGCTTCTGGCAGGATAAATGGCATTTATTTATTCCTTCTTCCTAATAACATAAAACTTTCTTTTTATAAATATTTGTTATTTTTAATAAAAATATCAAATTGATCTTTAAGATTTTTTGCCCTTTTAAATTCTTCTTCAAATTCAGTATCTAAATAAGAATTGTTTCTATTGAAAAGAAACATTATATCTCTGCGTTTTTCAATAACCTCATTCAATCGTTTGGATATTTTTCGTTTTTCTTCCAATCTTATCCATTCGTTACTGTCTGTTTCTATTTTTATTCCTAGTAAATATTTTATAATATCTATTCTTACTTTGTTGTATAATATGTACCCATCCCACAATATATTATCAAGAGCCTTTTCGTGAGCTTTCTGCAAACACTTATCCGCTCTATCAATTAAACAAACTATTTCAGGTTTTCTCTTTAATTCTGTTTTGTTTTTCCAGACACATTGCATCCATTTTTCGGTAAATTCAGTTTCATTAATACCGATCTTATTAATTTCATGGATTACCTTGTTTTTATAGTCCAATCCCAAATAATTATAATATAAAATTTGTGAAACAGGATTTTTCAACATAGACCCTCTGATATTTTCCAACTTTGAGAAATGGCTATTACGATTCGCATTGCGAATTTTTTGATATTTCAAAACATATTCAATTAATTTTATGTTTTCATCCAGTTGATATTTAATACCATTACTTATTTCTTTATAACGACCGGCTTCCTCTTTAATGATTTTTATAAGACCATCACACTCAATTTCCACGTATTTGTTAAAATCAACATAGCCAAAGAAAACGAGATGATCCAATATGTTTTGCAAATAATCTGCAAATTCAATACATGACTCTGTCTTACGAGGGCATTCAACTGACTTTAACAATTCTCGAGTAAATGACTTTTTATCTTTCACTTTCTTAAAAGAGTCCATCATTTCTTCATATGCAACAACATACTTTTCATTATCTAAAACATTTCCCTCCATCGATGTTATTTTGTTCAAAAGATCTATATTATGATAAGTAAGTGCTGCAAAAACAAAGGAGGCCCCTGATATCACAAAAGATAAAAGTTGAATAGAATTATCAGAAAGCATTAAATCGCATATATCCACATGGCATTCTGTATTTTCAGTCTCACCCTTGTCTGTACATTTTGCAGGATTATTAAAGTTTATAATAACCGCAGCAAGACTCACAAAAAAAACTGCAAGACCTATAATAAATGCCAAATTGCTTAAAGCGGTAAATAATCTTGATTTTTTCATTATTATCCCTCCACCAATGGTTTTAATTTATCCTTTGGGAAATTTTTTCTTAGTTTTAAACATTAGCACTTACAATTCTATTATTGTTTTACATTTTATAAACTTCTTAACAAAGCTCTTATTACAAACTTTTATAAAAAGATATGAAAACTCTTCTCACCTCTCCAAATCCTTCCTTTTTTCTTTCTCCTGCACTTCTTCTTTCCCATCATCCAACAGCGCCCTATCTTTCTGATCCATGTTAAGTAGAATGTTTAGTTCTTTCAGTCGCTCCGCTTTCTCTTTCAGCTCAGCTTCTTTCGCAAATGGAGCTTCCATTTCAGTTTTCGCATTTTCAAGCTGTGTTTTAGTTTCAGAAAGAGCAAGTTTCTCAACCTCAAGTTTCTGTGCCATACCGTCAATGAGGTTGTCTGTTCTGGTGATGTTTCCGAAGATATCCGCTCCGAGTACTGTGGTGTGTGAAAGAGTTCCTTTCAAGGTCATACGGTATTCGTTGTTGGTAGCATCGTAAGAAAGCGTCATATCAAATCCACGGTACCTTCCAAGATGAACAGCATCGGAACCGGTCATGGTGGTGCAGGCATCTATAATAGCTTTGCCGGCGGATTCTTTGTCCATATAAAGCCTTTCAAAGATAATCATTCCCACAAATCCTTCCTCTGGTTTCGGATGGGATTTTGCAAGTTCAATATCCTTTTCATATCCCGCAATCCTTTCGGTAAGCTTCTGAATGGCTGCGGGATATTTTCTGTATACCATTTCTTCAAGAGCATATTTCTGACTCAGGTGGTTTGCCTTCAGCATATTGAGTTTTCCCACTTCCATATCAAGATTGCATTTCTCAATGATAAGAGGATTACCGGTTGCGAGTGCTTTGATTTCCGAATAACTTAAAGCTGTTTCATCGACGTCATCCGCGACCCTTGCAGGAGCTTTGCTTGTCATGATTTGGGCTATGAACTTCTGCTTATTTTCCACCAGCTGATAAAGGTATGCATCAAAAGTGTTTTCAGTAACATATCGGAATATCTCAACTTCCGGATTCTGGTTTCCTTGTCTTACGATTCGTCCGAGCCTTTGTGCAAGGTCCGAAGGTCTCCATGGGCAGTCGAGGTCATGCAATGCTATGAGCCTGTCCTGACAGTTTGTACCGGCGCCCATCTTCTGCGTGCTTCCCATAATTACTCTAACCTGTCCGCTTCTGACTTTTGCAAAAAGTTCTTTCTTCCTTGTTTCAGTATTAGCATCATGTATAAAAGCTATCTCTTCTTCCGGGATACCTTTCTCTATGAGCTTCTTTTTGAGGTCATCATAAACATTGAAACTTCCGTCACCCTTAGGAGTGGATAGGTCACAGAAAACCATCTGAGCACTTCTGTTTTCTTTTGTCTTCTCCCATATCTCAAAGATATTCTTTGCACAAATTGAAACTTTTCCATTTTCATCATCTGCAGCAAGAGAATTGATAAGACGCATATCAAGAGCAAGCTTTCTGCCATCGTTGGTGATTTTCAGCATATTATCAACGCTTGGATCAATTCCTCCGTTTCGGATAATCTCTGCTCTTTCGGCAAGTCCCGCAATCATCTCCTTTTGTAGTTCAGATGGTTTGATGACTTCTGTATGGAAGTTTGCTTTTGGAACCGGAAGTTTGAGCATATCAGCGGTCTGTATATCCGCAACAGCTTTGAAGGTGGACATGAGTTCAGGAAGGTTGTAAAACTTTGCAAATCTTGTTTTGGAGCGGTATCCTGTTCCTTCGGGAGAAAGTTCTATGGCCGTTATGGTTTCACCGTAGTTCGCTGCCCAGTCATCAAAGTTCAGCATATCCATTTCCTGCAGGGTATCATACTGCAGATATCTCTGTATGGTATAGAGTTCTACCATACTGTTTGATATGGGAGTACCCGTTGCAAACACAACACCTCTGCTTCCGGTTATCTCATCAAGATACTGGCATTTCATAAAAAGGTCGGAGGATTTCTGTGCTTCGGTCTGGGCAATACCGCCGACATTTCTCATCTTTGTCGCAAGGAAAAGATTTTTGAAATAGTGGCTTTCGTCCACAAATATACGGTCAACACCAAGTTCCTCAAAAGTGACTACATCATCTTTTCTGCTTTGGTCGTTGAGTTTTGCGAGCCTTGTTTCAAGGCTCTTTTTTGTTTTCTCAAGCTGTTTAACCGTATATCTTTCAGCTTTTGCCGCTTTAGCTTCTCTAATGCCATCGACGATATCCTCAATCTGATGTTGTATAATTGTTTCCTGCCGTTCTTTGGACATCGGTATCTTTTCAAACTGGCTGTGTCCGATGATTACTGCGTCATAATCTCCTGTTGCGATTCTTGCGCAGAACTTCTTCCTGTTACGGGTTTCAAAATCTTTCTTTGTTGCCACAAGGATATTTGCGGAAGGATAAAGCTGCAGCCATTCGGAAGCCCATTGCTCGGTAATATGGTTCGGAACTACCACAAGGGATTTACTGCAAAGACCAAGCCTTTTGGATTCCATTGCCGCAGCCACCATTTCAAAGGTTTTTCCTGCGCCAACTTCATGAGCAAGAAGAGTGTTGCCGCCGTACATGATGTGAGCAATAGCATTTATCTGATGAGCACGAAGAGTGATTTCCGGATTCATACCGGAGAACCTTATGTGCTCACCGTCATATTCTCTTGGTCTTATAGCGTTGAACGTTTCGTTGTAGATACTGCAAAGCCTTTCTCTGCGGTCAATATCTTTCCAAAGCCATTCAACGAATTTAGCCTTTATGAGTTCCTGCCTGTCCTGGGCAATGGCCGTTTCTCTTTTGTTGAGCACCTGCTTTTCGTTGCCGTTCTCATCGATGGTTTTATCATAAATATGGACGTCTTTCTGGTTAAGAGTTTGCTCAAGGATATGATAAGCATTTATTCTCTTTGTTCCATAGGTGGTTATGGCTCTGATGTTTCCGGCATCTGCGTTTTTGTTGGTAATGTTCCATTCACCGGTTGCTTTTGAACGGAGAATCTTCATCCTTGTTCTTGCGTAATACCCGGTACCGAGAAGCTCATACATGAATTTCTCATATATTTCCGTCGGAATCCAGTTTACACCGATTCGGACACCAATTTCTCCTGCAGTTAAATCAACGGGCTGAACAGCTTCAAGTGCTGAAACATAATGCTGAAAACCTTCTTTCTTTTCAGCAGGTAAAGCTTCATACATAGCTTTTGCCATGCGAAGTTTTCTTCGTACATTTCCGGAAAGATATTCGTCAGCCGTAACAAAAGGATATCTGCTCAAATCCGTCATGGCTTCGGAAATATCTTCCGCTCTTTCCGGACAATGAATATCCCGGAAGATAACTCCTTTGAGTTCTGATTCCAGCTCATCATTGGTCTTACCCGAAAGGCCTGACATGTATTCCATGTCAACTCTTGCTTTTTCGGAAATGGAAACTGCAAGTGCTTCGCTTGCGGTATCAACGGAATTTACCGCAACATGTGGACGGATGGTTCTTTTGCTGAACATATCGGCTTTGCGTTTAAAGTTACCTTCTTCATCAAGAACCTCCAGAGAGCAGAGGAGATAATAGCTTGAATCCTCCCCGAAAGCCATGCTGTTACCTCGGCTTGATATCAAACCATATTTCTTTGTGTAATCATCATAGAGCTTGTTGAGATTATCCTGTTCCGCTTTGATATCTTCATCGGGATAATCTTCTGTCTGGTACTCTATGAGCTTTCGGACGGATTCACAAAGTGCTATCATTCCACGGATTCTGTTTTCCGCGGTTACGGAAACTTCAACCGGGTGCATGCGGGAATTTTCTCTGAAATATATCTTTCCGTCGATGATAGCGTAGCTGAAATTTCGGATGTTGGGATCTGCAGGAATTGATTTATCCTCTTCCTCGATTTCGTCAACCTCGTATTCGGTAATTTCCGCATGAAAATTGCTGACAGCACCACGGAGAAGTTCGGAAAGTTCTGCGTTTTCATAGGGTTTGCAGGTGCTCTCCATTCCGAACCGTGAAGAAACCATTTGCATTTCACCGAGAATCATATCCGGATTCTTTACGAAATAGCTGTTCATTTTGATTCCGTTTTCATCCGTATCAAGATGAACCCAATCCGGTTCAATATCAATCATTCGGTCACGTTTCTGGAGAAAGAGTATATCTGCGGTAACTTCCGCACCGGCGTTCTTTTTGAAAGCATTGTTCGGAAGTCTTATAGCACCGATAAGGTCCGCTCTCTGTGCGAGATATTTTCTTACTGCAGGATTTTCTTTATCCATGGTTCCTTTGGAAGTGATGAATGCTACAACGCCTCCGGGACGAACCTTATCAAGAGCTTTGGCGAAGAAATAGTCATGGATTAGGAAATGATGTTTATCGTATCTTTTATCGAGAACCTTGAAATCACCGAAGGGAACGTTGCCTATCGCCACATCGAAGAAGCTGTCCGGGATATTCACCTTTTCAAATCCCGTAACTGCAATATTGCTGTTCTGATAAAGCTGCTGTGCGATCCTTCCGCTTATGGAATCAAGCTCGACACCGTAAACTTTGCTGCCACTCATAGATTCCGGAATGCTTCCTATGAAGTTGCCAACGCCGCAGGAAGGTTCAAGGATATTGCCGTTTCTGAATCCCATCTGATAGAGTGCGGAATACATGGCTCCTGTAATTTCAGGATGAGTATAGAAAGCGGTGAGGGAACTTGCTCTTGCAGCTTCGTATTCTTCGGGAGTGAGAAGGCTTTTCAGTTCTTCGTATCTCGGAAAACTTTCCTCGAAACATTCCGCAAATCCGCCCCATCCGACATATCTTGAAAGTATCTGCTGTTCTTCAGGAGTGGCAAATCTGCTTTCATCTTCCACCTTATGGAGAATGATGATGGCTTTAACATTAGCAAAATATTTCTCCATTATTGTTCCGTAGCCGAGTTCGTTATCGGTTATGCGGAAATTATGCCTTTCTTCTTTCGGAATTTCCGGATGCAGGGGATAAAACTCGATTCTTTCTGCCTTAACTTTCGGTTTAGGAGGAATGAGCACGGAAGCTTCTTCTTTTTCAGCCGGTTTGTTTTTGATTTGAGCACCGTGCTCAAAAGGTTCTGTCTGCGTTTCTTCAGGTGTTGGTTCTTCGATACTTTCTTCCAGTTCTTCAATGAAAAGCTCAAGTTCGGTTGTTTTTTCGGATTCCGGGTCCATATCATCGAGAAACAGTCTTAAATCTTCTGCAAAGAATTTTCTTCTTGCGTTATCAGTAAGCTGCTCATCAATGTTCTTTATAGCATCTTCATCCGTTTCTCCGATTTCAAGAGTATCCGCATATCCGAAAGGGTCGAACTCCTTCATATATCCCACAAGCCTTGAAGCAAGACTTTCTTTTTCAGGAGGTTCTTCAAGGATAATTTCCACCGGTTCAGGTATCACTTCATCACGGCTCTCCATGGTTTCACGGTCAGCTTCGGTCAGCCATTTATCATCGGATATGAGCTTTGCAACTCTCTTTACGACCTCACTCCACTTCATATCGACTTTTGCATATGGAGCAAGGATACTGCCGTGGCTGAAAAAAACGCCTTTGCCCATTTGATAGGTGATATTATCGTTTCCAGCATGATATCCGCTGTATTCGCCGTGAATCTGCTTGAACATGTTTTCCCGTTCTTTGGGATCTTTGTGCTCTGCGAAGAATTTGAAAACCTTTATACGGTAATCGCTGGAATACTCTCCGCCACGAAGAAGCTTTTCTATCTCATCTTCGGATATGAAAAAACGCCGCTTCGGGTCATAACCTTCTGCGGCGGTAAAAATGAGTGGTTCTCTTTGTAAGTCTTTCAGTTTTGAGAGTATCTCTTTTGGCGTGTAGTGTCGGTATCGCAAAAGTCCCGGTTCTTTTCCATATGCAGAAACAAACTCTTCCCATTCGTTTATGAGGTTTTGCAGCATATCCTGATTTTTAAGCGCAACCTCTATCATTTCGGAAGCGTTTGGAAAACTGGTTCTTCCGGAGAGAGCGAGTTTAATGAATTTACAATATCCTCTTTCATCGGCTTCTTCGCTGAAATCCCTTACGGCAAAGCAGAGAGTATTTGCCAAAGTCTTGTATTCAAAATCATCAACTTTGTCCAGTTCTTCCTGCGGCATATATCTTCCGAGATTCAGAAGTTCACGGATTCGTTTTGCAGCTTGTTCCCAACTGATTTCGGTAGCATAGCTTTTCTTTGCTGATTCGCCGCCGGCAATTCTCATTCCGGATTCATCGTACCAAAGGGAATAGCGGTTACTGCCTACAAAGAATCCTGTACCGTTTCTGCCGTAATGCTTTTTAAGGAACTCCGCATTTTCTTCCAAGGGTTTATCCTTCTTGAAATATCCGCAGATGATAAGTCTGCTGTCACGGTCATTTGCACCGATACAGAGTGCTTCATCGATTATCTGTTGGGGAAGTTCTTCTCTTTCAAAAAGTCTGTTCTCAAAAGTTTCAGCTTTGAGAGGTTTCTGTTCTCCGGAGAAATCAAAGAGTGACATCTGCTGAACGGTTACATCTTTCGGAGGGGTGATATTCGTATTGATGAAATATTCTTTTTTATCAATAAGGTTTGCAACCCATTCTGCTACAACTCCCCATGAAAAAACAGACTCCTTTGTGCGTGAAAGGTATGAACCCTCCCACATAAGAAGTCCGTTTTCCTGTGCCACATATCCTATTCTCTGACCTTCATGGATTATTTCGGTATATCGTATGGGATATGCGGATTTGATGTATTCGCATCTTTCGTTGATGTCGTGGTTTGCGTTAAAGAACAGTTCAATCTGCGATTTCTTGTACTTAAGGTCATCATCTTTGTTTTTGATGATGGCCATAATCTGTTTCTCATTTAGAAAGGGAGGAAGTTCCGAAAGTTCTTCTTCGGTCAGCTTTGAATCAGTTCCGTCATCACTATCTCTTCCGCCGAGGCTTTGATGTTGTTCATAAGACCCACCCATTTCATCTGGTCTTTCTCTTTCAGTTCCTCGGTCACTCCCAGATCCTTCTTCATCTGCTTCGTAATCTCCGCCACTCTCTTTTCTGCCGTTCTCTGAACCTCCGCCAGATGGCTGTTCAGTTTCCCAGTGGTCAGAAGATTGATGAAGTCCACTTTTCTGTGGTTCTTGAGATAACTGTGGCGGAGTGATGCGTATT
>JAFQBT010000078.1 GCA_017399625.1 Oscillospiraceae bacterium | reverse complement strand
CCTCCCTTGTGCAAAGGGAGGTGTCGCCAACGGCGACGGAGGGATTGTAATCCCATCCCATTAAATTCAGCCGGTAATTTCAACAGAATCCCCCCGGTTTTGGCAAAGCCAAAACCACCCCCCTTTAACAAGGGGGGCTTTCAGCAAAAATCGGCCGGATAATATCAGCCCCTACGGCAATTCTATGGAACCACCGTAACCGGTCAGGGATAATATTTCCGATGCCGCAAAACCGCTTTTTATTATAATATTATAACATTATTTAAAGAAAAATCGTTTTTGCCTTGACTTTATCTCTTCAGATCAATATAATCTAACATACAGAAGGCGGTCTTTCGGAAAAAAGGCCGCTTTAAAAATGGAGGAAATGAAAAAATGAAAAAACTTGTAAGCATTCTTCTGATTCTTGCAATGGTGCTTTCCTTTGCCGCTTGCGGAAGCGAACCCGCCGCAGAAGGAAAATACACCGTAGGCATCTGCCAGCTTGTTCAGCACGAAGCTCTTGATGCCGCAACCGAAGGCTTTAAAGCCGCCCTTTCCGAAAAACTCGGCGATGAAGTCGTTTTCATCGAGCATAACGCATCCGGTGATGCCGCAACCTGCATCACCATCTGCAACCAGCTTGTTTCCGAAAATGTTGATCTCATCATGGGCAATGCAACCGCCGCTCTCCAGGCAGCAGCCGCAGCTTCCGCAACCATTCCGGTAGTTGGAACTTCCATCACTGACTATGCAACCGCTCTTGAAATTGAAGGCTGGACAGGCAAAACCGGCAGAAACATCACCGGAACCGCCGACCTTGCTCCCCTTTCCGAACAGGCGGCAATGATTCCGGAACTTTTCCCGGAAGCAAAAAATATCGGAATCCTCTATTGCTCTGCGGAGCCCAACTCCGTTTATCAGGCAAACATCGTGATTTCCGAACTTGAGGCAAAGGGTCTTTCCTGCGAAGTTTTCACCTTTGCGGATACCAACGACGTTGCAAACGTAACCGCTGCAGCCTGCACCGCTTCCGACGTTCTCTATATCCCCACTGATAACACCGCCGCTTCCTGCGCGGAAACCATCAACAACGTTGCCCTTCCGGCGGGCGTTCCGATCGTTTCCGGCGAAGAAAATGCGTGCAAGGGCTTTGGCGTTGCAACCCTTTCCATCAGCTATTATGACATCGGCTATATCGCCGGCGAAATGGCATACGAAATCCTCGTAAACGGCGCAAACCCCGGCGAAATGGAAATCGGCTTTGCCCCGGAATTTGTGAAGAAATATAACGCGGATATCTGCTCCGCTCTCGGAATCAATCCCCCTGCGGATTACGTCGCAATCGGCTGAAAGAAAAGTCCCACTTGTCAAGGGGGGATTCCTCCTCCGTAAACCGCCGAGCGAATTACCTCCCCTTGAGGGGAGGTGTCCGCAACGCGGACGGAAGGGTGTCAATCCCATCCAATAGAAAACGGGCGGATTATATTCGCCCCTGCGGTTATTGTGGATGGTTCATAAATCCAAAAAATTTCATTTTTCCCCCTTTTGATTTTTAAAAAACCGGATTTTTTGCATAAAATTCGATTTTTTTGGAAAAAATTAAAAAAGCAACAAAAAATTGCATAAAAGCCCTTGACTTTACCGGTTTAAAGTGTTATATTTTTAAACATCAAAAGCAAACCGATTCAGAAAGGATTATGGCGGCTATGAAAAACATGAAAGTTTTCGGAAAAGAATATTTCATGTATCCCTGCGCTCGATTTATGAGCGCTTATTGCCGTTGTAAAAATTAAAGGCTTTTTGGCTTCTGCTCTCTGTTGGTTTTGCGATTTATGCAAAAGTAAATCAAGGCGGTTCCAAAAAAACCTTTTGGAATCGCTTTTTTTGTGCAAATTTTTTCAAATTCGGAGGAAATGAAAATGAAAAAGATCGTAAGTATTATCCTGGTTCTTGCAATGGTTCTCTGTATGGCTTCCTGCGGAGCAGAATCCGTCGATTATAAAGTCGGTATCTGCCAGCTTGTTCAGCACGTTGCTCTTGATGCCGCAACCCAGGGCTTTAAAGATGCACTTACCGAAAAACTTGCCGAAGACGGCAAAACTGTTGAATTTATTGAACAGAACGCTTCCGGCGACGCAGCAACCTGCGTCACCATCTGCAACCAGCTGGTCGCAGAAGGCGTTGACCTCATGATGGGCAATGCAACCGCCGCTCTCCAGGCAGCAGCCGCAGCTTCCGTAACCATTCCGGTAGTGGGAACTTCCATCACCGACTATGCAACCGCCCTTGATATCGAAGGCTGGACCGGAAAAACCGGCAGCAACATCACCGGCACTGCAGACCTTGCTCCTCTTGATCAGCAGGCTGCAATGATTCAGGAACTCTTCCCGGATGCAAAAGTTGTTGGCATTCTCTATTGCTCCGCAGAGCCCAACTCCGTATATCAGTCCGACGTTATCAGCGGCTACCTCACCGATATGGGATATGAAGTCGAAGTTTTTACCTTCGCCGATTCCAATGACGTTGCAAACGTAACAACTGCCGCCTGCGCAGCAGCAGACGTAATCTATATCCCCACCGATAACACCGCTGCTTCCTGCACCGAAACCATCGCAAACGTAGCGATTCCCGCAGGAACTCCCATCGTAGCCGGCGAAGCAGGTATCTGCGGCGGCTGCGGAATTGCAACCCTTTCCATCGATTACTATGATATCGGCTATGCCGCAGGCGAAATGGCATACGAAATCCTTGTAAACGGCGCAAACCCCGGCGATATGGAAATCCAGTATGCTCCCGAAGTTCAGAAACTTTATAACGCCGCAAACTGCGAAGCTCTCGGAATTTCCGTTCCGGACGATTACGCAGTACTCGAATAATTAAAATCGCCCCCCTTGTCAAAGGGGGGTGGTTCTGACCTTTGGTCAGAACCGGGGGGATTCTTCCTCCGCAAACAGAAATTCTGAATACGGGGCGGAAATCTCCGTCCCTGTATCCATATCATTAACCCTTGGAGGCAAATTTTATAATGCTTGACATTACAACTCTTCTTAACGCATTCCCGGGCTATATTGCCCAGGGCGCAATCTGGGGAATAATGGCTCTCGGCCTGTACATTTCGTACAGGCTTTTGGAGTTTTCGGACCTTACCGTTGACGGTTCCTTTGCAACCGGCGCGGCGGTAACTGTAATGCTCATTATCATGGGCTGGCCGGCATGGGCGGCAATGATCGTTGCCGTAATCGCCGGAATGCTTGCCGGACTTGTTACCGGCCTTCTCCATACAGCTCTCGGCATTGCTCCGATTCTTGCGGGTATCCTTACCCAGATCGCCCTTTATTCCGTAAACCTTCATATCCTCGGCAACAAACCGAACCAGGCTGTTTCCGTCGATAAATATGACCTTGTTCTCTCCCTTCGTACCGTAAACGAAGCCATCGTAATTGCACTTATCTTTGCGGCGGCGCTTATTGCACTGTTCTATTGGTTCTTCGGAACCGAATCCGGCTCCGCAATCCGCGCAACCGGCTGCAACCAGGCAATGGCAAAGGCCCAGGGAATCAACGTCGATTTCTGCAAGGTTTTCGCCCTTGCGATTTCCAACGGAATCGTCGCTCTTTCCGGCGGACTTCTTGCCCAGTACCAGGGCTTTGCGGACGTTGCCATCGGACGCGGCGCCATCGTAATCGGACTTGCATCCATCATCATCGGCGAAGTTCTTGCGGAAGCCTTCTTCGGAAAGCACATGACCTTCTGGCTCTGCCTTTCCTCCGCGGTAATCGGCGGTATTCTCTATTACATCATCATGGGCGTTGTCCTCTGGCTCAAACTCCCCACCAACGATATGAAACTTTTCACCGCAATAATCGTTGCGATTTTCCTTGCGGTGCCCTATCTTAAAAAGAACTTCAAAAATTCCTTCTTCCGCCTGAAACTTGCGGAAAAGAAAGCGGCAAAGGAGGCGGGAAAGAATGCTTGATTTAAAAGGAGTCAGAAAAACCTTCAACCCCGGTTCCATAACCGAGAAAAAAGCACTTCAGGGAATCGACCTTCATCTTAATGACGGCGATTTTGTAACCATCATCGGCGGCAACGGCGCAGGAAAATCCACCCTCCTCAACGCAATTGCAGGCGTCTGGCCCATTGATGAAGGTTCAATTCATCTTGCGGGACAGGACGTTACCGCTGTTCCGGAACACAAAAGAGCCGCCCTTCTCGGACGCGTTTTCCAGGATCCCATGACCGGCACCGCCGCAAATATGCAGATCGAGGAAAACCTTGCCCTTGCCGCAAGAAGAGGCAAAAAACGCGGACTCGGCTGGGAAGTTACCAAAGCCGAACGCGAAAAATACCACGATATGCTCGTCTCCCTTGACCTCGGTCTTGAGGACCGCCTTTCCGCAAAAGTCGGACTTCTTTCCGGCGGCCAGCGCCAGGCGCTTACCCTTATGATGGCAACCATGGTAAAACCGAAGCTCCTTCTCCTTGACGAGCATACTGCGGCGCTTGACCCGAAAACCGCCGCAAAAGTTCTTGAAATCACCGATAAAGTCATCAACGAAAACAAGCTTACCGCCCTTATGATTACCCATAATATGAGCGACGCCATCAAGCACGGCAACCGCCTTATTATGATGAACGAAGGCAAAATCGTTTATGACGTTTCCGGCGAAGAAAAGAAAAACCTTACCGTTGAAGACCTTATGAAAAAATTCAGCGAAGTTGGCGGACATTTCTCCGACCGCGCAATCCTTGGATAATCCCATTTCATTTTCCTCTATATATTTTAAAAGCCCTGCGTTCCCGAAAGCGCAGGGCTTTTAAATTACAAAAAAGCCTTCCCCTTGAGGGGAAGGTGGCACGAAGTGCCGGATGAGGTGTTCCTCCGCCTTCCGCCGAGGCAATCAGCCCCCCTTTAACAAGTGGGGTTTTTTATCCGTTCCTTACAGTGATGCGGCAATGTCATTCTGAGCGAAGCGAAGAGTCCGTATTTCAAAATTAATTTTCCACTTTCAACTATCAACTTTCAACTTGAAAAGAATCCCCCCGTCTGTTTCGCAGACACTCCCTTTTAACAAGATGGACTTAACAAAAAATGAGCACGGCATCGAAGATGCCGTGCTCATTTTGTTTTATCCGCATGCTCATGCGCTTTTTTAAGGAACAAGAACGCCGGTTTCCGGGGAATTTCCGGATTCGGTGCCGAAATAATACTGCAGAATTTCCTTTGCAACCGGTGCCGCGGTGTAACCCTGCCATCCTTTTTCGATGATTACCGCAATGGCGATCTTGGGGTCGTCCGCCGGCGCAAAACAGATAAAAGTACTGTTAACGGTTTTGGTGGTGGTCTGGGGAGTACCGGTTTTTGAAGCAACTTTTATGTTGAAATCGCCCCACACAAAACCGGAGGAATCCTGGGAGGACTGGAGCATTCCGGAAAGAACGGTTTCATAAGTGTAATCCGTCATGCCCATATCTGAAAGTACCTCGACGGGGGTTTCATAAAGAACCTCGCTGAAATCATGGGAGTTGATGGATTTTACAAAATGCGCGTTCACCCGGACTCCCTTATTCGCAATGGTGGCAACGTAGTTCGCCATCTGAATTGGCGAAAAAAGGCTGTAACCCTGTCCGATGGAAGCCTGGAGAACGTCGCCCTTGAACCAGCTGATTCCGTTGTCCGCCGCCCAGTTGGGGTTCGAAACCTGACCCGTCCTCTCCTTGATTTCAATTCCCGTGGGTTCACCGAGACCGTAGTAATAAGCATACTGCCGGATGTTGTCGATTCCCATGATGCGTCCGATTTCATAGAAGAAGATGTTGCAGGAATAACCGAGAGCATGGCGGACGTTTATTTTTCCGTGGTGACCGAGGCAGGTGGGCTGATAGTCGGTGAAGAAGGTGTAAACGTGCTCGCAGTTTACCGTTGTGTTCGCCTTGATGTTGCCAAGCTGGAGAGCCGCCGTTGCAACAACCGGCTTGAAGGTTGAACCGGGAGCATAGGTTCCCTCCGCTGCCCGGTTGAAAAGGGGATTGTATTCCGTTTCAAGAAGCGCCGCGTAATCCTTATAGTAAGTGGAAAGGTTGTAGGAAGGATAGTTCGCCGCCGCAAGAATCTCGCCGGTGCCGACCTCCATAACAACAACAACTCCGCCTTCGGATTCCTTTCCCTTTCCGGCCTCTGCGGTGCTCCGGAGGTTGAGGATCTGCTTTTCAAGGGCGTTGTATGCAACGCGCTGAAGGTCCATGTCGATGGTGGAAACAACCGTTGCGCCGGGAACGGCTTCCTCAATAATCTCCTCGCTGATGATTTCGCCGTTGGCGTCATATGTGACCTTCATTTTGCCGTCCTTGCCTTTAAGGGTGCTTTCAAAGGCAAGCTCGAGCCCGCTTTTTCCGATGATATCGTTGATTCCGTAAACGGATTTGTCAAGCTTTGCGTATTCCTCTTCATAGATAATGCCGGTGATTCCGATTATATGGGGAGCAACGTCGCCGTTCGGATATTCGCGCTCGTAATTTTCGGTGATTTCAATACCCTGGAAATAATAGCTGTGCTCGCTGACGATGTTGATGGTAACGGCGGAAACGTCCTTTGCAAAGGTATAGGGCGTTGTGTAGTTATAACCGACCCTGTCCATCTCATAGCGGACTCCCGCAACCTTGCGGAAATCCTCGTCGCTCATTTCCTCAAGTCCGTATTTTTCCCGAAGCCGGAAAACAACGTCCCCGGCGGAAGCAAATTCCGCAAGGTCAAGGTGCTTCCGAAGTCTGCTCCGGGCGGTTTCCGTTCCGGTGTATTCAAAAGGCGCTTCGGCGGTTATGGGAAGATTGTCGATCCATTCCTCGCCGTTTTCCTCAAGAATGGAGATAAGTTCGAGGATAACCGAGTTTTCGCTGTCCTTTACAATGTTGTTTTTGTCGAAAGTGATGTCGTAACGCACCCTGTTCGTCGCAAGGGAGCGTCCGTAGCGGTCAACAATGTCACCCCGGGAAGCTTCGATTGTTTTCGTGACGGAATAGCCTTCGGTGAGGTAGGAACGGTAGGATTCGCCCTCGACTATCTGCATTATCATAAGGCGGAGAAGAAAAATCGCCGCAACTATAAGCACAAAAACAACAACAATATTCTGCCGCCAACCGGCGACATTTCTGTCTTTTCCATCGGCCATTTCTGTCCGCCTCCTTTCTTCGTTATAAGCTCCCTTTTGACAAAGGGGGTGTCACGGCTTTGCCGTGACGGGGGGATTCCTTTCAATGCACAATGCATAGTGCAAAGTGCAGAATGTTCCTTCGCATTTCTCCGAGGTAATCAGCCTTCCCAGAGGAGACTCCCCTGTTAGGGGAGATGTCTGCGCAGCAGACAGAGGGGTCTGCCGTCTGCGGCTGAGCAAAAGGTGGCTTTTCTGCAACTTGTTGCAGAAAAGACAGAAGAGGGATTACAGGCAACGCGG
>JAFQBT010000077.1 GCA_017399625.1 Oscillospiraceae bacterium | reverse complement strand
CCTTGATTGCGGGAGCTTTCCATTCGCTTACACTGTAATTAAAGTTCTCCATGGGAGAATTGCTGTTCGGGATGTTGCAGGCGAAAACGCTTTCGAGTTTGCCTTCATAGATATCGAGCATTTCGCAGAGGCAGAGTTTTTCTTCGCCGAGAACGAGGGATTTTTCTTCGGTGGTTTCACCAAGGATTCTTCCCTCAACGTCTTCGGTAACTTCGAGAACGAAGGAACCGTAGGAATATCCGAAAATTTCTTCGACGGTAACGTCGTCGGCAAATTTAAAGCCGATGGAGTTACCAAAGCACATTTTCATAACAGCTTCGGCAATTCCGCCGATTCCGGGAGTATAGCCTGCAACGGCTTTTCCGCTGCGGAAAAGTTCGGTTACTTTATTGAAAACCGCAATAAGGCTTTCGGTTTCAGGAAGTCCGTTTTCATCATATTCCGGTTTGAGCACGATAACTTTGTGACCGGCTTCCTTAAATTCCGGAGAAACAACCTCGTTTGCTTTGCCGGTGGTAACAGCAAAGGAAACAAGGGTCGGAGGAACGTGGATATCTTCAAAAGTTCCGCTCATGGAGTCCTTGCCGCCGATTGCGCCGATTCCAAGGTTTTTCTGTGCTTCAAAAGCACCGAGAAGTGCGGAAAGAGGTTTGCCCCAGCGTTTGGAATCTTTTCCGAGTTTTTCAAAATATTCCTGGAAGGTGAGGTAAACGTCTTCGAAGGAAGCACCGGTTGCAACAAGTTTTGCGGCGGATTCAACTACTGCGAGATATGCGCCGTGATAAGGGCTCTGTTCGGTGATGAAGGGGTTATAGCCCCAGGACATATAGGAACAGTCGTCGGTATGTTTTTTCTCAACGGAAATTTTCTGAACCATTGCCTGAATAGGAGTGATCTGGTTCTTTCCGCCGAAAGGCATCAGAACGGTGCCTGCGCCGATGGTGGAGTCGAATCTTTCGGAAAGACCGCGTTTGGAACAGACGTTGAGGTCGCCCGCAAGAGCCTTATAATTTTCGGTGAAGGTTCCGTTTACTTTTTTCGGTTCAAAGGCGGGTTTTGCGGCAACAACATCGATGTGTTTTTCCGCGCCGTTGGAATCAAGGAAAGCGCGGCTTACGTCAACAATGGTTTTTCCGTTCCAGTTCATAACAAGTCTGGGCTCTTCGGTTATAACGGCAACCTTGGTTGCGGAAAGGTTTTCCTTTTCTGCAAGAGCAAGGAATTTTTCAAGGTTTTCGGCTTCGATGACTACTGCCATTCTTTCCTGAGATTCGGAAATTGCAAGTTCGGTGCCGTCAAGACCTTCGTATTTTTTAGGAACTGCGTTGAGGTCGATGTCAAGACCGTCAGCAAGTTCACCGATTGCAACGGAAACACCGCCTGCGCCGAAGTCGTTGCAGCGTTTTATCATGCGGCAGGCTTCATAGTTTCTGAAAAGGCGCTGGAGTTTGCGTTCTTCCGGTGCGTTGCCTTTCTGAACTTCCGCGCCGCAACTTTCAAGGGATTTTGAAGTATGGGATTTGGAAGAACCGGTTGCGCCGCCGCAGCCATCTCTTCCGGTTGCTCCGCCGAGAAGGATTACGATATCTCCGGGGCAGGGTCTTTCTCTGCGGACGTTTTCCTGGGGAGCAGCTGCGATAACTGCGCCGATTTCCATGCGTTTTGCCGCATAACCGTCGTGATAAATTTCATCAACGATTCCGGTTGCAAGACCGATCTGGTTGCCGTAGGAAGAATAACCTGCGGCAGCGGTGGTGACGATTTTTCTCTGGGGAAGTTTGCCTTTGATGGTTTCGCTTACGGGTTTAAGGGGATCAGCCGCACCGGTAAGGCGCATTGCGCCATAGACATAGGAACGTCCGGAAAGCGGATCGCGGATTGCGCCGCCGACACAGGTTGCCGCTCCGCCGAAAGGTTCGATTTCGGTGGGGTGGTTGTGGGTCTCGTTTTTGAAAAGAAGGAGCCAGGGTTCTCTTTTTCCGTCGGCTTCAATTTCAATTTTAACGGTGCAGGCGTTGATTTCTTCGGATTCGTCAAGTTTATCGAGTTTTCCGTGTTTTTTAAGGTATTTTACCGCAAGGGTGCCGATATCCATAAGGCAAACCGGTTTTTTGCGTCCGAGTTCTTCTCTGGTTGCAATATAATCGTCATATGCTTTCTGGAGAAGTTCGTCCTCAAATTTTACGGAATCGATGGTGGTGTTGAAGGTGGTGTGACGGCAATGGTCGGACCAATAAGTATCGATCATGCGAATTTCGGTAATGGTGGGGTCGCGGTCTTCGCTGCGGAAATATTCCTGGCAGAACTGAAGGTCGTCGGCATCCATTGCAAGGCCGTATTTTTCAACAAAAGCTTCGACTTCTTCTCTCTTAAGCTCACGGAAGCCTTCAAGAGTCGCAACTTCGGTGGGAATGTTATATTCAATTGCAAGGGTTTCGGGTTTTTCAAAACCGGCTTCTCTTGCTTCAACAGGGTTGATTACGTATTTTTTGATTTCGGCGATTTCGGAATCGGAAAGTTCGCCGTAAAGAGCATAAACTTTTGCGGTTCTGATGGTGGGTCTTTCGCCCTGGGAAATGATCTGGATGCACTGCGCGGCGGAGTCTGCTCTCTGGTCAAACTGACCGGGAAGATATTCTACCGCAAAAGCTGCAGCGCCGGAAAGATCGATTTCATCGGAAACGATATCGAGCTGGGGCTCTGAAAAAACGTATTTTTTTGCGTAATCAAAAAGCTCTTCGGAAATATTTTCCGCGTCATAACGGTTTATAACGCGGACATCCGTAAGGTTTTTGATTCCGAGAAGGGTAACTGCGTCATTGAAAAGGGATTTTGCTTCGTTAGCAAGTTCCTTTTTCTTTTCAACAAAAACACGATATACCATTGTTATTTTTCCTCCTTTGCGGCAAGGGCGCGTGCGCCTATGTCATGGCGGTAAAAAGCGTTGTCAAAATGGATTTTTTCAACAAGGGAATAGGATTTTTCGATTGCTTCGGGAAGAGTTTCCGCAATAGCGGTTACGCCGAGAACTCTTCCGCCGGAAGTCACGAGTTTTCCTTCTTTAATGGCTGCGCCGGCAACGTAAACGTTTCCTGCAACTTCTTCCGGAATTGTGATTTCAAAGCCTTTGTCATAATGTTCCGGATAACCATCGGAAGCCATTATTACGCAGCAGGCGTTTTTATCGGCGAATTTAACTTCAATTTCGGAAAGGCGTTCTTCGGTAACGGCCTTCATAACGGTCAAAAGGTCGCTTTCGAGAAGGGGAAGAACAACCTGGGTTTCCGGGTCGCCGAAGCGGCAGTTATATTCGATAACTTTCGGACCCTTGGGGGTGAGCATAAGTCCGAAATAGAGGCAGCCTTTAAAAGTTCTGCCTTCGGCGTTCATTGCGTTCATGGTGGGAAGGAAGATTTTTTCCATACATTCCTTCGCAATTTCTTCGGTGTAATAAGGGTTCGGAGCAACGGTTCCCATGCCGCCGGTGTTGAGTCCGGTGTCGTTGTCATGGGCGCGTTTGTGGTCCATGGAAGAAATCATCGGAACAACGGTTTTTCCGTCGGTGAAGGAAAGAACGGAAACTTCCGGACCGGTAAGGAATTCTTCGATTACGATGTTGTCGCCGCTTTTTCCGAAAACCTTATCTTCCATCATGGAGCGGACCGCTTCCATTGCGGCTTCTCTGGTTTCGGCAATGATTACGCCTTTTCCGAGAGCAAGTCCGTCCGCTTTGATAACGGTGGGAATGGGTGCGGTTTCAAGATATTTAAGAGCGGCTTCCATATCGCTGAAAACTTCGTATTCAGCGGTGGGAATACCGTATTTTTTCATAAGGTCTTTGGAGAAAACTTTGCTTCCTTCGATAATTGCGGCGTTTGCTTTCGGTCCAAAGCAGGGAATGCCTTTTGCTTCAAGAGCATCAACTGCGCCGAGAACGAGCGGGTCGTCCGGAGCAACAACTGCGTAATCGATGTTATGGGAAACTACAAATTCAACGATTGCGTCGATATCCTTTGCGCCGATTGCAACGCATTCGGCGTCGGCGGCAATGCCGCCGTTACCGGGAAGCGCATAGATTTTGGAAACTTCATTATTCTCTTTGATTTTTTTAATTATTGCATGTTCGCGGCCGCCGCCGCCAACTACTAAAACTTCCATAACAAAAGCCTCCGTCAACGGATTTTTTTAAAATTAGTGGTGGAAGAGGCGCATTCCGGTGAATGCCATTACCATGTCGTATTTGTTGCAGCATTCGATAACTGCATCATCACGGATGGAGCCGCCGGGTTCTGCGATATATTTTACACCGCTGCGTTTTGCTCTTTCAATGTTGTCGCTGAAGGGGAAGAATGCGTCGGAACCGAGAGCAACTTCTTCGCGGGTTGCGAGGAATGCTTTTGCTTCTTCGTCGGTAAGGGGAGCGGGCTGTTCGGTGAAATATTTCTGCCAGTTGCCGTCTGCGCAAACGTCTTCTTCGTTTTTGTTGATGTAACCGTCGATTACGTTGTCGCGGTCAGGTCTTCCGAGTTCGGGTCTGAAGGGAAGGTTAAGAACTTTTTCGTGCTGGCGGAGGAACCAGGTGTCTGCTTTGGTACCTGCAAGGCGGGTGCAGTGGATTCTGGACTGCTGACCTGCGCCGACACCGATTGCCTGTCCGTCAACGGCATAGCAAACGGAGTTGGACTGGGTATATTTAAGGGTGATGAGAGCAACGATGAGGTCGCGGACTGCGCTTTCGGGCATATCCTTGTTTTCGGTTACGATGTTTTTGAGAAGGTCGGCGTCGATTTTGAAGTTGTTTCTGCCCTGTTCAAAGGTGATTCCGAAAACATGTTTGTGTTCGGTAACTTCCGGAACATAATCGGGGTCGATTTTAACGATGTTATATCCGCCTTTGCGTTTGGATTTGAGAATTTCAAGAGCTTCGGGTTCATAGCCGGGAGCGATTACGCCGTCGGAAACTTCGCGTTTGATCATAAGAGCGGTGGTAACGTCGCAAACGTCGGAAAGTGCAACCCAGTCGCCGAAGGAGCACATTCTGTCGGTGCCGCGTGCTCTTGCATAAGCGCAGGCAAGAGGAGATTCGTCAAGACCTTCGATATCGTCAACAAAGCAGGCTTTTTTGAGGTCATCGGAAAGCGGAATGCCGACAGCGGCGGAAGTGGGGCTTACGTGTTTGAAGGAAGTTACTGCGGGCATGCCGAGAGCTTCTTTAAGTTCTTTAACAAGCTGCCAGCTGTTGAAAGCATCAAGGAAGTTGATAAAACCGGGGCGGCCGTTAAGGATCTCGATAGGAAGATCTTCGCCGTTGTCCATAAAGATTCTGGAAGGTTTCTGGTTGGGGTTGCAGCCGTATTTAAGTTCAAATTCTTTCATCGTTCGCTTGCTCCTTTATAAATCATTTATTTTTATTGATAAGTCTGTTTTCTGCTTCGCCGGTTGCAAGGTCAACATAGCGAACGTAAAGGGAAATTTTGTTATCTTCATTAAGTGCGTTCCAAAGGGATTCGGTGAATTCATCGATGCAGTTCGGAATTGCAACTCTTTCCGGTTCACCCTGGAAGGTGGGAATGGGGTTTCCG
Organism: Oscillospiraceae bacterium; assembly: GCA_017399625.1. Taxonomy (GTDB): domain Bacteria; phylum Bacillota; class Clostridia; order Oscillospirales; family Ruminococcaceae; genus UMGS1668. The sequence goes on along the minus strand of JAFQBT010000077.1, from coordinate 1,391 downwards.
TCGCAGACATAGGTGTGAATGAAATGTCCGAGACCCGGAAGTGCGGGATAATCAAAGGTGTATCTGTTGCAGGCTGTGCCTTCTGCATCGGCGGATTTAAGGATGTTCATCTGATAGGTAAAATCTCCGTCTGCAAAAGTTGCCATACCGCTGATTCTGGGGGTAAGGTTCGGAGCATCCGGTTCAAATTCGCGGGTTGCAAGAGAGCCGCTGAAAGTTCCGCCGCATTTGATGCCGTTATAAATGGTATCGGTCTGGTCGCCGTTGGTTACGATAAGTTTGTTTCCGAGTTCGCGGAGAGCGGCATAGATGATAAGACTCGGATCCTGAACTTTGGAAGCATCAAAAGGTTCGGTAAAAAGTGCGCCGTCGCGTTCAACAAAAACGCGGTTGCGGCTGTTTGCACTTCTGCCCATAATGAAATATGCAACGGCGGCTTTTTTTGCGTCGGCGGTTTTGCCGATTACAATTCCGCGGCCGACATAGGCGTTGTCTTTGATAAGTTCGGCAATGTCATTGATTTTATAAATGTCCATAATCTTTTTCCTCTCTTTTTTTGTTTATTCCGTAATTATTTTGGCACAAACTTTTTCTACCGAAAGGGGAAGAATCTTCCATTCGGCAAGGCGCATTACGCGCTTCTGAAGGGTTTCGGGGGTATCGTTTTCGCGGATTGCAACGGCTTTCTGCATAATGATTTCGCCGCCGTCGGGAATTTCATTGACAAAATGAACTGTCGCTCCGGTAACTTTTACGCCGTATGCAAGGGCGGCTTCATGAACATGAAGCCCATAAAAACCTTTTCCGCAGAAGGAAGGAATAAGCGCCGGATGAACGTTGATTATGCGCTTGGGATAATCTTTTGTGAAATTTTCGCTGAGAATTGCCATGAATCCCGCAAGAACGATAATTTCAATTCCGTTTTCGGCAAGAAGGTCTTTGATCTTCTGTTCAAAAGCCTCGGCGGAGCCGAGTTCCTTTTTAAGAACAACAGCTGTTTTAATTCCGGCTTTTGCCGCTCTTTCAAGAGCAAAAGCGTTCGCGTTATTTGCGATAACAAGCTCGATTTTTCCGCTTTTGATGATGCCGCTGTTCTGAGCATCGATCAGCGCCTGGAGATTGGTGCCGCCGCCGGAAACGAGCACGGCGATTTTTACCGGGTTTTCACGCATTTTTCGGTTCCCCTTTTCCAAGAATATTGAGAATGGGCATTGCCATTCCGCCGACAGAGTTTCCGGCAACAACGATTGCAAGATAGATTATGGAATCGAGATTGATGATGCCGGAAGCTCCGAAATAGAACATATTTGCAATAGAATGCTCAAATCCGCTGAGGATAAAAACAGGTACGCAGAAAAAAATTCCCGCAAGGGTATTTTTTTCGCGATAGG
>JAFQBT010000076.1 GCA_017399625.1 Oscillospiraceae bacterium | reverse complement strand
GCCGTCAAATTATATACTTCGCCCTTTTCCATCGATTTGAGTTCTTTTTTCTCCGGCATTGGGTCGCCCGGATACACTTGGCAGCCGAAAACTTCTTGGGAAATATCGTAGATTTTCATTACTTATTCTCCGTCAAATTCCTTTTTATCTTTCTGCTCACAGTATAGCAGAAAGATTACGGTTTTGCAATTTGCAGTCTGAAAGATGATAATGGTGTAATTCAAAAACCGGTACGCTGCCCTCTGTTGCAAAATTCCCTTTATTATGTTATATTAATAAATTAGGAAAATAGTTTCTGGCGAAAGGAGCGCTTTTTTATGGACGTCAGAATCGGCGATATACTTTTGATGAAGAAAAATCATCCCTGCGGCGGCGCAAGGTTTGTTGTTCTGCGCTCCGGAATGGATTTCAAGCTCCGGTGCGAAAAATGCGGTCACGAAGTTGAAGTTCCCCGCAGCAAGGCCGAAAAGAATATAAAGCAGATAATCCGGGAGGGCGCAGATGTTTGATAAACTGAAAGACATCGAAAGACGCTGGCGCCAGGCGGGTCTTCGGCTTTATGAACCGGAAGTTATAAACGACACCGAACTTTATAAAAAACTTCTGAAGGACCAGCGGGAGCTGGAACCCATTGCGCAGAAATATCTGGAATATAAGGAAGCAAAGGCGCATTTTGATGAAGCGGAGGCGATCCTTTCGGAAGAAACCGACCGGGAGCTCCGGGATATGGCGAAGGAACAGCTTGAGGAAAGCAAAAACGCCATGGAAGAATGCGAAGCGGAACTCAAAATCCTCCTTATTCCGAAGGATCCGGACGACGACCGCTCCGTAATAATGGAAATCCGAAGCGGAACCGGCGGCGAAGAAGCTGCGCTTTTTGCCGCGGATCTTTACCGCATGTATTCCATGTACGCGGATTCAAAGGGCTGGAAAATCGAAATTATCTATGCAAACGCAACCGAGCTCGGCGGGTATAAAGAAATTTCCTATTCTGTCGAGGGCGAAGGGGTCTTCGGAAGATTCCGTTTTGAAAGCGGAACCCATAGGGTTCAGCGCGTTCCGGTGACGGATTCGCAAGGCAAAATCCAGACTTCCGCCGTAACCGTTGCGGTTCTTCCGGAAGCGGAAAACGTCGAAATTGAAATCGACCCCAACGACCTTAAAATCGATACCTTCCGCTCAAGCGGTGCAGGCGGTCAGCATATCAACAAAACAAGCTCCGCCATCCGCATCACCCATATCCCCACCGGGATGGTTGTTGAATGTCAGGACGAGCGAAGCCAGTATAAAAACAAGGATAAGGCGATGAAGGTTCTCCGAAGCCGCCTTTATGAACAAAAACAGCGCGCAGCGGACGAAAGCCGCGCTGCCGACAGAAAAGCCCAGGTCGGAAGCGGCGACCGAAGCGAACGCATAAGAACATATAACTTCCCCCAGGGAAGAGTTACCGACCACCGCATCGGGCTCACGGTCTATAAAATCGATTCCATCATGAACGGCGGAATCGACGAACTTATCGAACCGCTCCGTGCGCATGATCAGGCGGAAAAACTCCGCGGGGAAGAGGATTGACAGAGGTAAGAATGGAAACTTTGCTTTTTGATTCAAAAAACGAAGGCGCGGTTGAAGCCGTTGCGGAAATATTGAAAAACGGCGGTCTTGCCGCAATTCCGACGGAAACGGTCTATGGCCTTGCGGCGAATGCTTTTGATGAAAAAGCCTGCGCGAATATTTTCAGGGCAAAGGGCCGTCCCGGCGACAACCCTCTGATTGTTCACATCTCAGATCTGAGCATGCTCAAAGATATCGTTGCGGAATTTCCGGAGGGAGCAAGGCTCCTTGCGGAAAAATTCTGGCCGGGTCCGCTGACCATGATTATGAAAAAAAGCGAAAAAATTCCGGATGTCACCAGCGCAAACCTTCCTTCCGTTGCGGTGCGCTTTCCTGCCCACCCGGTTGCAAGAAAGATTATCGAAGCGGCGGGACTTCCTCTTGCAGCGCCTTCCGCAAATCTTTCCGGAAGCCCCAGCCCCACAACTTTTGAGCACTGCACCCACGACCTTATGGGAAGGGTGGATGCCATTATTGACGGCGGAGCCTGCTCGGTGGGGGTTGAATCGACCATAATTTCCTTTGCAGGCGAAAAACCGGTGCTCCTTCGTCCGGGATACGTCACTCTTGAGCAGCTTCGGGAATGCCTTGGGGAAGTCGAGGTTTCCCATGCGGTGCTCGAAAAACTTGAGGAAGGGGAAAAAGTCCTTTCCCCGGGAATGAAATATAAACACTATGCGCCGAAAGCGCAGGTTACCCTTATAAAAGCAAGCTCGGAGGATTACATAAAATTCGTCAATGAGCACGCGGCGGAAGGAATTTTTGCCCTTTGCTTTGATGAGGAAGCGGAAAAGCTTTTTGTGAGCACCGTTTGCTACGGTTCGGAATTTTCTGATGAGGAACAGGCGGAACATATTTTTGATGCCCTTCGCATAATTGATGAAAGCGGCGCAGAAAAGGTTTTTGCCCATTCTCCGAAGGTAACAGGAATCGGGCTTGCGGTATATAACCGCCTTATCAGAGCGGCGGGATTTGACGTAATCGAACTTTGAGCACGGCGAAGAAAAGGAAGTGACAGCATGGCAAATATCATAGGACTCACCGGTCAGACCGGCGCAGGAAAAAGTACAGTCCGGGAGATTTTTTATAAAAAAGGCGCGGCGGTAATCGATGCGGATTCCGTTGCCCATGGAATAACCGATTCCAACCTCGACTGCATTTATGATATTGTCTGCCGTTTTTCCTGCCTCGTGCTCGATGAAAAAGGCAAAATAAACCGTAAAGCCCTTGGAAAACGGGTCTTTTCCGACAAAAAAGAGCTGGAAGCTCTCAACCGGATAATCTTCCCCTATATCCTTGATGAGATTGAGCACCTTGTGCTCAGCCATATTGCCGCCGGCGTTGAAAATATCATTATCGACGGCGCAACGGTTATCGAAAGCGGCTGCGGAAAGATGTGCGACGTGCTCGTTTCCGTGGTTGCGGATCCGGAAACCCGGATGACGAGGATCATCAAAAGGGACGGAATAACAAAAGCCGATGCGGAAAGACGCATCCGTGCTCAGAAACCGGAGGAGTTCTATACCGAAAGATCCGATTTCGTTATCAGAAACGACAGCACTGAAGCAGACCTTGAACGAAACGTGAACTCCGTGCTCAAGAACATGGTTTTGCTTAAAGAAAAAGTTTCCGCGGAGGACTGAAATTGGGAAAAGTAATAAAAAATGCCCTTCTCGGGCTTCTGGTGGTGCTCTTTATTCTGTTCGCAGGGGTTATGATGAACAAAAGCACAAAGCTCCTTGAGCATTGGGCATACCCCACCGATTACAGCGAAATCGTTGAGCAGAAATCAGAAGAATACGGCGTCCCTCTTTCCGTGATTTATGCGGTGATAAAAACCGAAAGCGGTTTTGATCCGGAGGCGGAAAGCTGGGTCGGAGCAAGAGGACTTATGCAGATCACGAAGGATGCTTTTGAATGGATCGATTATTATCGCGGCGCAACCGGAGCAGACTGGGACGATATGTACGTTCCGGAATACAACATCGATTACGGCGTCTGGCTTCTTTCCTATCATTACGGACTTTTCGGCGAATGGGAAACCGCCTATGCCGCATATAACGCAGGTCCGAACGCAGTTAAAAAATGGCTTTCGGATGAGGAATATTCCGCCGACGGAAAAACTCTTCATACGATTCCTTACGAGGAAACATCAAACTACCGCAAAAAAGTCAGCGCATACCGGGAAGGTTATAAAAGCGTTTACGGTTACGACTGATTTTTGAATATGCCAAAAAAATTTAAACATAGAAAAGGAGAAACAACATGAGCGAAAAAGAAAAATCCGCAGGACAGCTCCTTAAAGAGAAGCTTTTCCGCAGCCCGAAAAACGCAGGTTCCACCCTTTCCGAAGAGGAACTCAAGGCCGCATTCGATTATTGCGAGCCTTATAAGGAATTTATCAGCACCTGCAAAACCGAGCGCGAATTCATTGACTGGGTAATTCCGGTTCTTGAAAAAGAGGGATTTGTTCCCTTTGAAGCGGGCAAAAAATACGTTGCTGGAGATAAAGTTTATCTCAACAACCGCAACAAAGCTTTCATGTTCGCAAAAATCGGCAGAAAACCTCTTGAAGAGGGTATGCACATTGCCGCCGCACACATCGATTCTCCCCGCCTTGACCTCAAACCCAATCCGCTTTATGAGGACCAGGAGCTTGCACTCCTCAAAACCCATTATTACGGCGGAATCAAAAGATATCAGTGGACAGCAATGCCCCTTGCTCTCCATGGCGTAGTCATCAGAAAAGACGGCACTTCCGTTACCGTGACCGTCGGCGAAAAGGACGACGAACCCGTTTTCTGCGTTTCCGACCTTCTTCCGCATCTTGCAAAAGAGCAGATGGACAGAAAACTCGGCGACGGAATCAAGGGCGAAGAACTCAACATCCTCGTCGGTTCCATGCCTTTCCGTGATGACGAAGTAAGTGAAAAAGTAAAACTCAACATCGCTTCCATCCTCTTCGAAAAATACGGCATCATCGAAGAAGATTTCCAGTCCGCTGAACTTACCATGGTTCCCGCAGGAAAAGCAAGAGATATCGGTTTTGACCGTGGTCTTATCGGTGCTTACGGTCACGATGACAGAGTCTGCGCTTACGGCGAACTCACCGGCATCCTCGCTTCCGACCCGGAATATACCGCTGTTGCATGCTTTGCGGATAAAGAGGAAACCGGTTCCGACGGCCCCACCGGTATGAACAGCAAAATGCTTGCATATTTCGCGGAAGACCTCGGCAAACCCTATGGCGTTGCAGGACACACCATTCTTGAAAACAGCAAATGCATTTCCGCGGACGTAAACGCAGCTGTTGATCCCACTTTCCCCCAGGTACACGAAAAAACCAACGCCGCATACCTCAACTACGGCATTGTTGTTACCAAATACACCGGTTCCGGCGGCAAATATTCCACCAACGACTGCCCCGCAGAATTCTGTGCAGAAGTCCGCGACATTCTTGACGGAGCAAACGTTGTATGGCAGACCGGCGAACTCGGCAAAGTCAACGAAGGCGGCGGCGGCACCGTTGCAAAATATATCTCCCGCCTCCAGGTGGATACCATCGATGTCGGCGTTCCGCTTCTTTCCATGCACGCACCCATGGAAATCGCCGCAAAGATCGATATCTATATGATGCACAAAGCTTCCGAAGCTTTCTACAACGCAAAATAATAAAGCCAAAAAGGAGAACCGTTGCGGTTCTCCTTTTTTTGTAAAAAATTTTTGAATTTTCCGGTTGATTATTGCAACAAAACGGGCTTTATTATACACTGTATTTATAGAAGGGGGTGCTTTCCGTGAAAAAACTTTTGGCATTGATTTTTGCTTTGCTTATGCTTTGCGCCTGCGGTGCGGAGGAAGAAACGATCGATAATCCGCAGAACGAAGAACTGAACGTTGTGAGCGAGGTTTCGTATCTCGGCGAAAACGGAAAATACGGTTTTCATAAGGAAGGCGTTCCGGTGACGGAAGCGATTTTTGATGAAATTGTTACCGCAAAAGACATTTACGGAGCGATGACCTATACTTATGAAATTGATTATGAAAATTATCTCGGAACGGAAATTTTTGCCGGAATCATAACCGAAGGAATAAGGGCAAAATACGAAACCGATTGGAAAACCGGAGCGTTCCTTGGCGAAGAACCAAATTCCGAATATATCCTTTTTGATAAAAACTCCGCAAAAATCATAAACGGCGAACCTCTTTCGAATTTTTATTTTCTCTCTCCGCAGGGCTTTAAAAATTCAACGGACAGCTGGATAATTACCGGAACACATAACGGCGACCTTTTTGAATTTTTCCTTGACGGAAACGGCGGTTGGAAACTCGGAACAAAAATTTCCGGCGGAATAAAATATTGTGAGGAAAACTATAACGTGACCCAATATTACTGGTCTCCGTTCTGCCTTAAATACGGAATGGAGGATAAAGAAGGTAGCACGATTCTTGAACCCGTTTACCGCAATGTTCCGGAGTGTTTCGGAGAATATTTTCTTGTCAGCGAAGGCGACGGCAACTCCGCAATGGAGGATATTTTAAGAACAAGCATTTTTGATATTGAAGGAAACCTTATCTGCGGCGATTTCAGCTATATTGATTTTGAATGTGTCGAAGACGGAAAGTATTCCGGCGGAGTTTATGAGGAAGGAAAATATATTGCGAAGGCAGCGGTTTATGAAAACGGAAACTATTTTTGGTGGTTCATCGGTAAAAAAGGCGAAAAGCTGAGCGAAAAATTCGAAAGCATAAGCCTTAATATTTATCGGGACAAAAAAGGAAAAAAACGCTGCGAAACCGCAAACGTAATTGTTAACGGCAAAGAAAAAGAAATCCGAATAGACGAATATGTTCTTGATCTGGAATAAGGGAGGTGCTTTCCATGAAAAAACTTTTTGCATTGATTCTGGTCTTGCTTATGCTCTGCGCCTGCGGTGCGGAGGAAGAAACGGTTACGGAACCGCCGGAAATAATTGAACCCGGTTCAAACGGACCTTCGGAGCCTGTTACGGAAGAACCGGAAGAATGGCCGAAGGTAAGCATTAAAAATTCCGGAAAGTTCCCCGCAGAAGAAACGGTTTTTGAAGACGGTTCAAAAATAATCAGGATCCTTGATTCCGAAGGAAATCAAATCGGCGTTGATTATAAAAGCCTTCGTTTTCTTGGCGAAACGCAGCTTTGCCAATATGCCGGAGAAATTGACGGAAAAGCAACAAGACTTTTTTACGATGAAAACGGCGACCCGTATTACGAAGAAATAGATGCAACATTTTGCTATATTCTTGATGGAAACGGATACCCCGTTGTTGACAGAGCTTTTGAGAGTTTTTATATTGCGCCCGGTGCAGACATAACTTTACGTGGAATTTCAGAAGGCGGTTTATACGATTATTGTGAAGAAAACGGAAAAATGAATCCGGTTTATTTTGATGAGGCTTTTGAAGAAGATTGGGGTAGCGGATTTTCCCATACCGGATATTTTTATAATGACGGCGGAGCGGGATCCTGGCGTTACGGAATAAAGAAAAATGGCGAAGTTCTTTATAATAATATTTATACGGGGATTCTTCCGTATTTCGGCGACCGTTTCATGCTTTGGACTGAACGTGAAAATGGGGATAACAAATCAGTCATTGGTGACGAAAACGGAAATATAATCTGCGATAAATTCCAAAGTTTTGGATGGAATCCGGTAAGCGAAGAAAAATGTATAGGAACCGCTTCTGTCGGAAAACAGGAAAGGGGAGAATATGCTCCGACCTTTGATGAAAACGGAGAACCTATGCCGGAGGGAATGTGGTTCATCGATAAAGACGGAAATATTCTGAGCGAAAGATTTGAATATATCGAGCTTATTTTCGATGGAAACAAAGAAGTTCCCTGGGTGCTTGACAGCAAACTTGTCTGCGTAAAAGCCGCAAAAGTGACCTATGAAAACGGAGAAACGGAAATAATCGATATTGCTCCCTATCTGCTTGATTATTAAAAAGAGGTGCTTTTTATGAAAAAACTGTTTGTATTGATTTTTGCTTTGCTTATGCTTTGCGCCTGCGGAGTTCAGGAACAGCCGGAAATAAATGAATCCGGTTCAAACGGACCTTCGGAGCCTGTTACGGAAGAACCGGAAGAGAAAAAACTTTTTGATTCCGAAACGGAAAGACTTATGGAAATCCTCTGGACTGCTGATTCTCCGTATAAAGAAATTGCGGAAAACGGATACACCTTTTACGGCGCAGAAGAAATTGAATGTCTTGGGTATGAAAATCTTGTTTCCTTCGCCGAAAAATATCCCGAAAACAGGGAAGAGATTTTCTATATCGCTTCGCCCCGCACAACTTGGGAACTTTTCAAAATTTCATATTCCGAAGATGAAAGATGCTGGATATATTCCGAATATTGGATAGATACTTTCAATGATAATGAGCGCAACGAAAGGTCTTTTGAAATTTCGGAAATAAAAATTTATGATAACCGGGTTTCAATTTATTTTGAATCCGGCGACAAGCGGGTTGTTTATAAACTCGGCAGCGTTCATGGTCTTCCCATGAACAACTGCTCCCATCCGGAACAGGCGCATTTTATTGATATTGAAATTATAAATTACATAAATTCCGAAGCATTCCGCGCGGAATATGAGAAAATCCATTCCGAGCCTTATATGACCTTTGATGAATACACAAATACGCTCTGGTCGGAAGAGAAAGAATGCCTTATGAACATCTATCATTATATCGGGCATTACGGGCTTGATTACGGGGATTTTATCGCCGCATACGGTTCGGAGGAACGCATTGCGGAAATCTGGGGCGAAGCGGATATAAAAGGATATTTTGAAAAATGATTTTTGAGGAGGTGCTCCCGATGAAAAAACTGCTTGCATTGATTTTTGCCTTGCTTATGCTTTGCGCCTGCGGTACGGAGGAAGAACCGGTTGACGAAAATCCCGGCGGCGGAATAAAAATCGAAAACAGCGTTTCATATCTCGGCGAAAACGGAAAGCACGGTTTCCATTCGGAGGGCGTTCCGATAACAGAAGCAGAATTTGACGCAATTCTGAAGCTGGACGGCTATCTCGGAGATTTTTCGGAATTCATATATACCGGAGCGCATGAAGAGGGCGCTCTTGAAGAGTTTTATGTGGGAATAAAAATTGACGGAACAAGAAAAGCAGTTGGATTTGAATGGGATAAAGGCACTTTTTATACCGAAGAGAAAAACCATCTTCATTGGGTATATTCTTCCGGGCAAAAGGCTTTTATAAATGAAATTCCCTTTGAAGAATTCAATATGCTTGCGCCGAACGGTTTTGGAAACGGAAGACCTTTTATGGTGATTTCCGGTTCAAACGGCGGAGATTATTATGAATATGCAAAAAATTCCGAAGGGGAATGGGAACTTTATTATAAAGAATCCGGCGGAGTTTACAGCGAAATTTACGGTCTTTATTTCACAAAGCAATATTATAACGGCTGGTTCTACGGAGCGGAGGATTCCGAAGGAAACGTGGTTGTTGAACCCATATATTCTTTGGTTGATCCCTTTCTTGCGGACAGATTGCTTGTTTATTCCGGATTTTCGGGTTATGCCTATGAAGATGACGTTGCAAAAACATATATCATGGATTTTAGCGGAAATGTTATTTGCGACGATTATATCTATATAAAATACGGAGTTCCGGAAAGACAGAAGTATGTTCTGGCGGCGGGCGGATTTGACGAAGAGGGAAATCACGGCTGGTGGTTTATTGACGGCGACGGAAACAAGCTCAGCGAAAGGTTTGAAAGCATAAGATTTATCTCCGAATATATGACCGATGAGGATGGACTCGGAGGTAATTATCAAAGCAAAGCGGAAGTTACCAAAGACGGAAAAACGGAAATTATTCTTACCGAAGATTATGCCTGCAGTTACAATGTGTCTGACTGATTATCAAAAAAAGAAGGAACGCTTCAGCGTTCCTTCTTTTTTCTTGCAATCTTCAAAATCTCCGGCGAAAGAATTATTATCGCCAGAAGGTTCGGAAAAATCATAAGCCCGTTGAAAATATCAGTGATGCTCCAGATAAGCGGAAGCTTTGCGGCGGAACCGATTATTGCACAAAGGCAGAACAGGATTCTGTAAAAATTCGCTGCGGCTTTGCTTTTCGTGATAAACGAAAGCGCTTTTTCGCCGTAAAAAGCCCAGCCTATCACCGCCGCAAGAGCAAAAAGGAACATCGAAACCGAAAGAAAATAATCACCGGATCTCCCGAAGCAGGAGGAAAAAATCTCCTCTGCGGAAGGTTTTCCTGCGGAAAGAATAACAAGCGCCGTAAGGCTGCAGACGAAAATCGTATCGATAAAAACTTCAACTATTCCCCAGCATCCCTGAATTGCCGGGTCGTTTTCGCCGCTTTCGGAATGTGCAAGGGAAGCGGAGCCCATCCCGGCTTCGTGGGTAAAAGTGCCTTTGGCAATTCCGGTGCGGAGGGATTCCGAAAGAAAAATTCCGGAAATTCCGCCGGAAATGGAAAGAGGTTCAAAAGCGGATTCAAAAATGCTCCGGAAAGCTGGAAGAACGTTTTCACGGAAGATGAAAAGAACCGTAAAACAGCCGAAAACATAAACCACCGCCATGACCGGAACAAGAACGGATGAGGTTTTCAGAACTGCCTTTGCTCCGCAAAAAAGAACGAGCATGGTTATCACCGCAACCGCGCCGCCGATTATGACCGGAGAAAAACCGAAGGATTTTTCAAAAACCGCGCCCGCAGCATTGGTCTGGATCATATTTCCGCCGCCGAAGGAGGCAAGCACACAGCAGGCACACCAGAGAACGGCAAAAAATCCACCGCCGAAGGCCTTTTCAATATATCGCATTGCACCGCCGTAACGGACCGCAAAAGCCGCTTCCGCAAACTTGAGCATCATTCCAAGGAATGCGCCGACCCACATCCAGAAAACCGCTCCTGCGCCTCCGAGGGCAATTGCGGAGGAAACTCCGATGATGTTCCCTGTTCCGACCGTTGCGCCAAGAGCGGTTGCCGCCGCACAAAAGGCATTTTTGCTCCGGAAGATTTTTCCGAAGGTGCTCCGGAAAACGAATACCGCCCTCCTAATCGGAAAAAATCCGCTTGCGGCGGTAAGATAAAATCCGGTTCCGAGAACCAGAACAAGAAGAGCGGGTCCCCAGACAATATCCGAAATTTTTTCAAGAAATAAAAAAAGCTTTCCCGTTTTGAAAAACCTCCTTTTCAAAGGAAGTTATGCGGAAAGCAATTTTTTTATGTTTTATGTGACAAAGTCACGGAAAAATCCTTCCGGCATTGCTATAATAAGCTCAACAAAGCAAAAACAAAACCGAAAGGATTGAAAATAATGTCTGTGATAGTACTTAATAAAAATAATTTTGAAGAAAACGTTATAAAAAACGAAAACCCCGTTGTTGTTGATTTCTGGGCACCCTGGTGCGGACCCTGCAGAATGCTCTCTCCCATTGTTGACCAGGTTGCGGAGGAAAGCGAAGGCGTTTCCTTCGGAAAAGTCAACGTTGACGAGGAAAAGGAACTTGCTTCCCGCTACGGAATCATGAGCATCCCCGCTCTTGTTCTTTTCCGTGACGGAAAGGCCGTTGATTCAATGGTCGGCCTCCGTCCGAAGGAAAGAGTGCTCGAATTTTCAAAGGGCTAAGCGGTCCAGAGCATCATAATCCGTTATGGTAACGCCGCCCCGGGAAAGTTCAACATAACCTTCGGATGAAAAATATTTGAGCATCCGCGAGACTACCTCCCTTGCGGAACCCATATATTTTGCAATCTGTTCGTGAGTAAGCTTTATCTCGGAACTTTTTGCCTTTTCCGATTCGGAAAGCAGAAAAATCGCAAGGCGCTTATCAAAACTCATGAAAAGAATCTGCTGCATTACCCACATAACTTCCGAAAAGCGGCTTACCGTTTTTTCAAGAAGGAAATTCTTCATTTCCGGTTTGCGTTCGGAAACCCGGTGGAATGAACCGGGGCTGAGGATGCAGCATCGGCTGTCCTCTTCGGCGTCAACCTGAACGTCGAAGGTGATGGAATCAAGAATGCAGGAAGCGGAAAGAACGCAGACGTCCCCGGCAAAAATCCGGTAAAGGGTGATTTCCTTTCCTTCTTCGGAAAGCATATAAACCCTGAGGCATCCGGTTTTTACAAAGATTATTCCGGTGCAGACGGTTCCGTTATGAATGTTCTGTCCCTTTTTGAATTCAGCGCAGGAAGCGCCGTTCATAAGTTCGGCCCTATCTTTTTCGTTAAGAGTTTCCCAAAAGGGAAAAGATTGCTGCATAAGCAAATGACATTTTTCACAGGACATTTTTATTGCTCCTTTGAAAAGAATTTTATCCGAAATAATAATATCCCAACTTTTAAAATATGTCAAACAAAAAGCCGGAAAGGAGAACGAAGATGTATTACAGAATGATAAAACGAAGAATAGTTTCAATAATTGCCGCTCTGGTTTTTCTTCTTGCTGTTTCCGGCTGCGCTTCGGAAGAAGCTTCCGGCGGAAAGGAAGAAAGTTATATGAGAATAAACGCCGAAAAAGCGAAGGAAATGATGGAAAACCTTGAAGAATTTGTTCTTCTGGATGCGAGAACGGAAGAAGAATTTTCCGAAGGACACATTCCCGGAGCAATCGTTATTCCGCACGATGAAATTTTTGAAAGAGCGGAAGCGGAAATTCCGGAAAAAGACGTTCCGGTTTTTGTTTACTGCAGAAGCGGAAACAGAAGCAAAACCGCTTCAAAAGCGCTTGTTGACCTTGGTTATTCCGAAGTTTACGAGTTCGGCGGAATAATCGATTGGCCTTATGAAATCGAACAATAAGAGAGAATAAAAAATCTCCCGGGTAAGCGGGAGATTTTTTTGCGTTCAGTCAATTTACAGTAGGGCGGGGGCTTGCTCCCGACGAAATCCGGTACCAATTATCCCCTCATCCGTCATTTGCTTCGCAAATGCCACCTTCCCCCAAGGGAAGGCAAAATAAAAAAATCCCGCTCGGCTGAGCGGGATTTTTGTTTTGTACAAACTATATTAATATGCTTTGCCCCAATAGACCATTTTGGTTGCGGGTTTTCCGCAAACGGGACAAACATCGCCGATGTGTTCCTGCTCAAAAGGCATGCAGCGGGAAGAAACGCCTGCAACCTCTTTGAGTTTTTCTTCACATTCGCGGTCGCCGCACCACATGGATTTGATGAAGCAGTTGCCGCTGTTTGCAATCTTAATAAATTCATCAAGGTCGTGTGCGGTGAAGGTGCGGTTTTCTCTGTTTTCAAGAGCGCGCTGATAAAGACCGTTGCGGACAAGTCCGAGGATTTCCGGAATCTTGGTTTCGAGCTCGTCGAGGGATACGAAATATTTTTCGCGGTTGTCGCGGCGAACAAGAACGCACTGGTTGTTTGCAATGTCGCGGGGTCCGATTTCAAGACGTACCGGAACGCCTTTCATTTCGTATTCAGCGAATTTCCAGCCGGGGGTCTGTTCGCTGTCGTCGAGTTTTACGCGGCAGAATTTTGCAAGGCGGTCTTTGACTGCTCTTGCGGCGTCAAGAACGCCTTCCTTATGCTGCTGCGCGGGAACGATTACGACCTGGATAGGTGCAACGTCCGGAGGAAGAACAAGGCCGTTGTTGTCGCCGTGGGTCATGATGATAGCGCCGATAAGACGGGTGGAAACGCCCCAGGAAGTTTCGAACGGGGTGTGAAGCTGGTTGTCGCGGCCGGTGAACTGAACGTCAAAAGCCTTTGCAAAGCCGTCGCCGAAGAAATGGGAAGTTCCGGACTGAAGAGCCTTGCCGTCGTGCATCATAGCTTCGATGGTATAGGTTGCTTCTGCGCCGGCGAATTTTTCTTTTTCGGTTTTCTGGCCTTTGATCATCGGGATCGCAAAGTTCTTTTCGCAGACGTCAGCATAGATGTTGAGCATCTGTTCGGTTTCTGCAATTGCTTCCTCAGCGGTCTCGTGCATGGTGTGGCCTTCCTGCCAGAGGAATTCCATGGAACGGAGGAAAGGACGGGTTGTCTTTTCCCAGCGGACAACGCTGCACCACTGGTTATAAAGTTTCGGAAGGTCGCGGTAGGATTTGATTACGTGTGCGTAATGATCGCAGAAAAGGGTTTCGGAAGTGGGGCGAACGCACATTCTTTCCTGAAGCTGCTCGCCGCCGCCCATGGTGATCCATGCAACTTCCGGAGCAAAGCCTTCAATATGGTCTTTTTCCTTCTGGAGAAGGCTTTCGGGAATAAACATAGGCATATATACGTTTTCGTGTCCGGTTTCCTTGAAGCGGGCGTCGAAAAGCTTCTGGATGTTTTCCCAGATTGCGTAGCCGTAGGGGCGAAGCACCATGCAGCCGCGAACGCTGGAATAATCGATAAGTTCGGCTTTTTTGACAACGTCAGTGTACCACTGAGCGAAGTCGTCCTCCATGGAGGTTATAGCCTCAACCATTTTTTTCTGGTCTGCCATTTTTTACAACTCCTTGCTGGCATAAACGAAAATAGCGGAACGAGCCGTTCCGCAATCTTCATTTCCAATATTCTTTAAAAAATTCGAAGATTAAAGGGAATTCTCGATGTAAGAAACAATATCACCGATGGTTTTGATGTTTTCAACATCCTCGTCGGGAATTTCTTTGTCGAACTCGTCTTCAAGGGACATTACAAAGTCAACAAGATCGAGGGAATCTGCGCCGAGATCTTCGATAATGTTGGTATCAAGAGTAATGTCATCGGGATCGAGATCAAGCTGATCGCAAAGGATTTCTCTTACTTTTTCAAATACCATTGAAAATTACCTCCTAAAATTAAAAAACAGACTTTTTGGGTCGTTTGTTTTTGCCTTTCATTATAATATATAAAAGATTTTGAGTTGTCAATGATTTTTGGATAAATTTATTTCAAGTTTTGCGTTTAATCTTGAAATCGGCGAAATTTATGGTATATTAGTATTTGTATTATTCTGCATTATTGCATACGGAGGGTATTTTATCTTGAAAAAAATTGCATTTGTTTTCCCGGGCTATGGCTGTTCCCATGCGGCAATGGGCAAGGGAATCTGTGAATATTCCGAAAATATAAAGGAAATATATAAAAAAGCTTCCGCCGTTCTCGGTTTTGATGCTGCGGAACTTTCCGCAAAAGGAAAATCCGCGGAAGTTTCCGATGAGGAAGTTTCCTTCCAGCTCCAGCTTCTCCACCAGCTTTCCCTTGCGGAGGCCGCAAAGGAAATTCTTCCCGCACCGGAAGCATTCATCGGCTACAGCGCAGGCGAAATCACCGCCATGACCGCCGGAAATGTCTTCTCCCTCGAGGACGGAATCGCCGTTGCAAACGCTTACCGCGATATGAGAAAAGAAGCCGTCGGCGCAGGAAAACTTGATACATACCGCCTTCGCAACGTAAAGCATGAATTTGTAAGCCTTGCTTCCGATAAATGCCTTGCCGGATTCGTTCAGATGACCGCCGTTGAAGCTCCGGAACAGACCGTTATCATCGGCGACGAGGAAGGCCTCAAAGCGGTTCTCAAGGAACTCGCTAAGCACAAGGTCAATTCCGTAAAGCTCCGTGATTCCCTTCCGCTCCATTCCGTAATGGTTTTCCCCTATGTTTCCAAGCTCCAGGATATCATGAGAAACATCGGACACAGCGACCTTTCCACAAAGATGTACTCCACTTTATATGGAAAACTTGTTGACGTTATGACTCTTCCTTCCGATTATTTTGCAAAACAGCAGGTGAACGCGGTCCGCTTTTATGAAGCCCTTGCCGCTTCCATGGACGACGGATTCGATACATTCGTGATTCTCGGAAAAGATAAGGACCTCCTTACCGCAGTTAAAAACGTTGCCGGCGAAACAAACGCCTTCCTTGCGGATTCGGTTGAGGATCTTCAGAAAATCGCAGAAAAAATCAAAGAATAAAAACAGGGCGGGAGTTTGCTCCCGCCGTTTTTTTGTTTAAGCCTTCCCTTGGGGGAAGGTGGATTTTCTGCGGCTTGCCGCAGAAAAGACGGATGAGGGAAAAAGCCCTCTCTGAAAAGAAAAGGGCGGATAATATCCGCCCCTACACAATATAATCCAAAATTTTGCGGTATTCCTCAACAAGTTCCTCAAATTTAACTTTCGCATTCGCGGGACTTGTTGAAGGAAGAGCAATTGCCGGAATTTTGCTTTCCGGCTCGATGAATTTTTTATAAAATTTTGCCGCGGTGGTCCCGGTGGTGAAAATCGCTTTTATATCCGTGCTGTTAAGAATGATTGAAATATCGTTCGGAACGGCGTTTTTTATGCTTGAATCCGAAGCGCTTTCGATATCGCATTCGGCGAGAACGTCCCAGAGGGCGATTTTATGCCGAAGGGCAAAATTCGCTTTCTCTTCCGGAGTTTCCGGAACATCCTCTCCGAAGATTTTTGCAAGCACCGGCCAGAAACGGTTCCGCGGATGGGAATAATAAAAACCGAGCTCCCGGCTTTTCGGCGAAGGCATTGTTCCAAGTATGAGGATCCGGCTTTCGGAATCAAAAACCGGATGGAACGCATGGGTGATTCTTTCGCTTTCCATATCAGTCGAATTTCGGAACCCGGAAGGGAAGGGAAGAGGGGATGATTTTTATATCAATGGAATGGCTTTTCGAAATTTCGCCGTCAATGCTGATGGTGAGGAGTTCCGGGCTTTCGACCTTTGCACCGGTGGTGCGGCGTATTTTAAGAACGTCCGCAAGAGCGGGATGATGAAGATGCGCGCCTTTTTTATAAATTCCTATGACCTTAGCAATGCGGAGAATGCCGATTTCGGAAACCGCGCAGAAATCAATGAGCCCGTCGTCAAGGCTTGCTTCCGGAACGGCGTGGTAACCGCCGCCATAGACCTGTCCGTTTCCGAAAACGGAGAACATGCATTTATCCTCAAAAACCTCGCCGTCATCAAAAGTGACTTTCATGGGCTTTGCAAGTCCGCCGAAAGCGCCGCCAAGAATCGTTACGGCGGTGGAGATGTTATATGCCATTGAACCGGAAACGCCGGGAATGGTCTTATAGCGGTTTATGCGGTCCGCAATGACCGAATCAACGCCGATGTTGCAGATGTTGCAGCAGATTTTATCGCCGCACTGAAGGGCATCAAAAACCCTTGTTTCGCCGTCAACAAGCTTCTGGAGGTCAAGATAATCCTCCGGTTTTCCGCCGGTGGTCTTGATAAAATCGTTTCCGGAACCGGAAGGATAAACAGCAAAGCTTGCGCCGGGTTTTCCGAATCCGCCGTTGACCGTTTCGGAAAAAGTTCCGTCGCCTCCGCAGGCAACAAAGCAGACTTCCTCCCCTTCGGGAATGGAATATTCCTTTCCGAAGCGGATTATGTCGCCGGGATATTTTGAAAAATAGATTTCGGCTTTTTCGTCCCTTTCGGCAAAAAATTCTCGGATGTGCTCTGCAATTTCGCCGCAGTTCTTACCTTTTCCCGCAACGGGGTTTATTATAAAAACGTAATTCATAAAAATAAGTTCCTTCCGGGTGGATAATATTAAAAGTATAGCATAAAAAAACAAAAGGATAAAGAATAAAACAGAAATTATTGAGAAAAAATCGGGAAAAGTTCAAAATCGGTTGTTTTTTTGCCGCGGATATCTTATAATCTAAAGATAGAATGTTTTTCGGCACAAGGAGTTTTTTAAAACATGTACAGCAATATGATTGATACCATTGGTTTTATAAATGATTATGACCCGGAACTTTCCGCCATGATGGGAAGGGAGCTTGCCCGCCAGCGCAGAAACATAGAGCTTATCGCTTCGGAAAACTTTGTTTCTCCGGCGGTAATGGCTGCAATGGGTTCCGTTCTCACCAACAAATATGCGGAAGGCTATCCGGACCACAGATATTACGGCGGATGCCAGTTTGTTGACGAGGTTGAAAACCTTGCAAGGGAACGCGCCTGCAGACTTTTTGGCGCAGACCACGCAAACGTCCAGCCTCATTCCGGCGCACAGGCAAACCTTGCGGCATATTTCGCCCTTGCGGAATTCGGCGACACCATCATGGGAATGAACCTTGCGGAAGGCGGACACCTTACCCACGGAAGCCCGGTCAACTATTCCGGCAAGGCATATAAATTCGTTCCATATGGCGTTGATCCGGAAACCGGACTTATCGATTACGACGAAGTCAGAAGAATTGCCCTTGAATGCAGACCGAAAATTATTGTTGCCGGCGCATCCGCATATCCCAGAGCAATCGATTTTGCAAAATTCCGCGAAGTCTGCGACGAAGTCGGCGCATACCTCATGGTGGATATGGCTCATATCGCGGGTCTTGTTGCCGCAGGCGAACACATGTCCCCGGTGCCCTATGCGGACGTTGTCACCACCACCACCCATAAAACCCTCCGGGGACCCAGAGGCGGACTTATCCTTTGCAAGGAAGAACACGCAAAGAAAATCGATAAAGCCCTTTTCCCCGGAACCCAGGGCGGTCCTCTGGAGCATATTATCGCAGCAAAAGCGGTTTGCTTCGGCGAAGCTCTCAAACCGGAGTTCAAAGAATACCAGCATAAAATCGTAGAAAATGCCGCCGCATTGGCGGAGGCACTTAAAAAACGGGGATTGAAACTTGTTTCCGGCGGAACCGACAACCACCTTATGATGCTCGATCTTCGCGGAACCGGCGTTACCGGAAAGGAACTTGAGCACCGCCTTGATGAAGTGAGCATCACCGCCAACAAAAACATGATTCCGAACGACCCGGCTTCTCCGTTCGTCACAAGCGGAGTCCGCCTTGGAACCCCTTCAGTAACCACCCGCGGCCTCGGAAAAGAGGAAATGGAAAAAATCGCGGAATTTATCGCAAAGGTTACCTTCGATTACGAAAACAGCGCCGAAGAAGTAAAAGCCGCCGTTGCCGAACTTTGCGCAAAATTCCCGCTTTACGAATAACAGCAGAAAAGAGATGAAACCGGATGTCCGCACCCCTTGCCGACAGATTAAGACCAACTGAATTATCCGAAGTCTGCGGCCAGCAGCATATCCTCGGCGAAGGAAAACTTCTCCGGAAAATTGCGGATTCCGGCGTTATTCCGAACCTTATCTTTTTCGGACCTTCCGGAACGGGAAAAACAACCGTTGCCAGAATCATCGCGAAGATTGCGAACAAAAAACTCTGCCACCTCAACGGAACCTCGTGCTCAACCGCCGATATCAAGGAGGTTTTTGCCGAAACCGCCGGAATCGAAGGTGCTCAGGGCGTGCTCCTCTATCTTGATGAGATCCAGTATCTCAACAAAAAACAGCAGCAGACCCTTCTTGAATTCATCGAGGACGGCAGAGTCACCCTTATCGCATCCACCACCGAAAACCCCTATTTTTACGTTTATAACGCCATTTTAAGCCGCAGCACCGTTTTTGAATTCAAACCAATCGAACCTTCGGAAATCGAACGTGCTCTTGAGCACGCGGTTGAAAAACTTGAGCACGACGAGGGAACGAAGATTCACGTTGAGGAAGGCGTTCTGCGCCATATTTCCTGCAACTGTTCCGGCGATGCCCGAAAAGCGCTCAATGCGCTGGAGGTCTGCTGGCTTGGTTCAAAGCTTAATGAGCACGGCGAAAGGGCCCTTTTGCTGGAGGATGCTCATTCCGCTGCTCAGCGCAGTTCCAACCGTTACGATAAGGAAGGGGACGATCATTTTGAGATTCTCTCAGCCTTCCATAAATCCGTCCGCGGTTCGGACGAAAATGCGGCTCTCCATTATCTTGCCCGTTTTATCGATGCGGGGGATATAATCTCGCCCTGCCGCCGGCTTCTTGCAATTGCCTGCGAGGACGTGGGGCTTGCCTATCCCATGGCGATTCCGATAGTCAAAGCCTGCGTGGATACCGCTTTGCAGCTTGGTCTTCCGGAAGCGCAGCTTCCCCTTGCGGATGCGGTGATCCTTCTTTGCACCGCGCCGAAATCCAACAGCGGAGTTGAAGCAATCGGAGCGGCGCTTGAAGATGTTCGCAACGGA
This sequence comes from Oscillospiraceae bacterium, assembly GCA_017399625.1. GTDB lineage: Bacteria > Bacillota > Clostridia > Oscillospirales > Ruminococcaceae > UMGS1668. The sequence goes on along the minus strand of JAFQBT010000076.1, from coordinate 12,861 downwards.
CTTTCCGGCGAAGTTCCGGAACATCTTGTCAACGTTCATCCGAAATCCGCCGGCGGACACAAGCCGCCGAAATATAAATATGCCCATAATTATAAGAATCATTATGTGAAACAGCAGTATCTGCCGGATACGCTTAAAGGCAGGGTTTATTATCATTTCGGCGACAACAAAACCGAACAGGCCGCAAAGGCTTACCGCGATAAAATTATTGCGGAAGCGGAAGAATAAAAGGAGAAACCAAAATGGAAAAGTGGAATGCTTTTTTAAACAAAGGAACAAAAAGCACCGTTGTTATTAAAAAGGTTTTTGTGATACTTATATTTTTGCTTGCGGCATAGGGAATCGGTTATGCCGTTGGAACTTTTTTGGCGCATATAGGTTTTTGAAGATAAAGATAAAATAAAAAAAGACCCGCCGAATCGGCAGGTCAATAAATTAAAATGCAGGGCGGGAGCTTGCTCCCGCCAATTTTTTATTCAATTTCCTTTGCGGCTTCAAGGAGTTTTTCCTTTGTCTGAACGCCGACCATGCGTTTTACTTCAAGACCGTTTTTGAAAAAGATGATGGTGGGTATGGACATAACTCCGTATTCGGATGCGATTTCGCGGCATTCGTCAACGTCGATTTTGCCGACGGTGATTTTGCCGTAAAGCTCATCCGCAACCTGATCAACAACGGGAGCGATCATTTTGCAGGGACCGCACCAGGTTGCCCAGAAATCAACGATAAGCGCGCCTTCGGAAAGAGCGGTGGTGAATTCTTCTTCAGAAAAATGGATTGCAGACATATTTTTCAAACCTCCGTTTTTAAAACTTATTGTTTGCTTATAGCTTGATTATAATACAAAGGAAAGATTTTGTCGATAGGCAAAGAAAAATTTGAAAAATTTTAAAAATACTATTGACAAATTGCTCGAAAATAGATATAATAGTCAAGCACGTTAGATATTGCCCTATTGTGTAACGGTAGCACGGCAGACTCTGACTCTGTTTGTCGGGGTTCGAATCCTCGTGGGGCAACCATAACGTAACAGCATCGGCTTTGCCGGTGCTGTTTTTTTATGCCAGCTCGGATTCGAACCCGAAGCTCCCCTCTTGCGGTGCCCAAAAATCCCTTCGGCATTCGTCTTGCGATTTTTGACCGCTGCGCCAAAAACTGTTCGCTGAATCGTCCGCGGGACGCGCTTCACAGTTTTTGCTCGTGGGGCAACCAAAACGTAACAGCATCGGCTTTGCCGGTGCTGTTTTTTTATGCCTGCTTAATAAGGATTTTACGAAAAAGCCTCAATTTTTTTGAAAATATTTTCAAAAAGACTATTCCAAAAACAGAAAATTTTGTATATAATGTTATGCGGAGGGTGATGTCCAGATGAAGATTATCAATTTCGGTTCGCTTAATATTGACCATGTTTATCCGGTTGAGCATATTGTCCGCCCGGAAGAAACTCTTCGCGCAAAAAAGGCGAATTATTTCCCCGGCGGAAAAGGCCTTAACCAGTCCGTTGCAATCGCAAGAGCAGGAGCTGATGTTTATCATGCCGGCTGCGTCGGAATGAACGACGGCGGCTATCTTCTGAACGTGCTCGAAAAAAACGGCGTCAATACTTCACTTATCCGCAAAAAGGAAATGCCAACCGGGAGTTCTTTCATCCAGGTCACCCCGGAAGGAAACAAAAGTATTATTGTCTGCGGCGGAGCAAACCTTTCCGTAACCGACGACCAGATTGATTACACCGTTGCCCAGCTCCGCAAGGGCGATATCCTTCTTTTGCAGAACGAAATCAACGGAATTGAAAAAATAGTCGAAAAAGCCCTTGCCGCCGGCGCGAAAGTTGCCCTTAACCCAGCGCCTTTTACCAAGGATCTCCGCAATCTCCCTCTTGAAAAACTTTCCTATGTATTCGTAAACCGCTTCGAGGCTTCGGAATTTACCGGCGCAAGCCCCATGGATCTTGAAGCCCTTATTCCGGCAATAAAGCGCACCTTCCCCAATGCGGAAACTCTGCTCACCCTCGGGGTGAAGGGCTGTATGCTCATCACGAACGATGAAACCTATTACCAGAAGATTTTCGATGCTCCGGTAAAGGATAAAACCGCCGCAGGAGATGCTCTCATCGGCTTCTATCTTGCAACAACCCTCCGGGGTGCAAGGCCCAAGGATGCCCTTATGATGGCGGTGAAGGCCGCTTCCATAACTGTTTCCCGTCCCGGCGCCGCAAACTCCATTCCGATGGTGGAGGAATGCTATCAGTTCGGAAACTGAATAATAATCTGCAACAGGGCGGGGGTTATGCTCCCGCCGTTTTTTATTGCGTAAATATCGTTGCCGGAGGTCTGCGCTCCGCGTTCCCGGCAATCCCTTATCCACCGTGCCTGCGGCAACGGCACCCTTACCCTTTGGGAAAGCAATAAAAAAGCTCTCGTTCCTTTTGGAACGGGAGCTTTTTTATCTCTGCGGATTATTCCGCGCTGATGATGTAGTAATAAACGGGCTGTCCGCCATAGATGGTGTTGACTTCGATGGAATTCGGAAGTTTGCCTTCGATAACGGTGCGGATCGCTTCGGCCTGTTCTTCGGAAACATCCTCGCCGTAATAGATGGTTACCATGGAGGTTTCCTTGTTAACAAGGGCTTTTGCAAGCCTTCCGCAGACAAGGTCCATTTCTTTGCCGGTATAGAGCATTTTGCCTTCCTTCATTGCAAGAAGCTCGCCCTCTTTGATCTTGTGACCGTCGAAGTCGGAATCCCTTGCGGCAAAGGTTACCTGGCCGGTGGTTACGGAAGAAAGTGCTTCGTTCATGGCTTCGGTGTTTTCCTTTACGGAAGCGTCGCAGTCATAGGAAAGCATTGCGGAAATGCCCTGGGGAACGGTTTTGCTGGGGATAACGATTACGTTTCTGTCGGCAATTTCTGCGGCCTGCATTGCGGCCATAACGATGTTCTTGTTGTTGGGAAGAACGAAAACGTTCTTTGCGGGGGTTGCCTGAATTGCGGCAAGAATATCTTCGGTGGAAGGATTCATGGTCTGTCCGCCGGAAACAATGTTGTCGCATCCGAGATCGGCGAAAACGTCGGTAAGACCTTTTCCTGCGCAGACGGAAACAAAACCGTATTCAACGGAAGGATCAACTTCCGCATAGGGAAATTTTTCCTCCTTGGTTTCCTCCGCAGGAGCTTCATATTCGAATTCGAGTTCGGTATGAGCAACGCTCATGTTTTCAACCTTGGTCGCAAGAAGGGTTCCGAAAGAAAGGGTTTCGGTAAGAACTTTTCCGGGTTCGTTGGTGTGGATATGGAATTTTGCGCCCTGGGTGCCTTCGGTGTATTCAACAACCTCGCCGAAAGCGGAAAGCGCTTTTTCGAATCCTTCAACGGATTTTTCGCCGCGTTTTGCAACTGCTTCAACGCAGTAGGTGTATTCGGTTTCTTTTGCGGAAGCTTCTTCTGCGGTTTTGGGCATAATGATTTTTCCTTCGGAAATAACACTCCACATACCTTCGAAGATATAAACAAGTCCCTGGCCGCCTGCATCAACAACTCCGCTCTTTTTGAGGATCGGGAGCATTTCGGGGGTCTGGGCAAGGGTGCGCTTGCTCTGGAGATACATTCCGTAGAGAACAGCAACGGTGGAATCGTCATATTTTGCGATTTCGGTTGCTTTTTCGGCAGCGCAGCGGGAAACGGTAAGGATTGTACCTTCGGTGGGTTTCATAACTGCTTTGTATGCTGCTTCAACGCCAAGGGAAAATGCGGCGGCAATATCTGCGCCGGTGGCGGTTTCTTTTCCTTTCATTCCTTTGGAAAAACCGCGGAAAAGAAGGGAAAGGATTACGCCGGAGTTTCCTCTTGCGCCACGGAGAAAACCGGAAGCTGCAACTTTTGCAACTTCCTCAACGGTGGCTTCGTCGCCAAGCTTTTCAAGCTCCTTTGCGCCGTTGCCGATGGTCATGGACATGTTGGTGCCGGTGTCACCGTCGGGAACCGGGAATACGTTAAGGGCATCAACTTCTGCTTTTTTGTTGCAGAGATTGTTTGCGCCGGAGATAAAAGCATCACGAAGCTGCTTTCCGTTTATCAAAAATCTCAACTCCTCTTAAAAATACCTGTCATAAAAAATTAGTTAACTGACTGCATTAGGATTTATTTTTACCACAAAATAATTCACACAGCAAAAAGGGCTGAAAGGTTTACAGCCCATACCAAAATATATTATAGCATAAAATATACCGTATGTAAAAGAAAATTTTTGTAAAAACAGCAGTTTTTTTCAAAAATTCTCTGTTTTACCATTCAAGAATGTTATAAAACATGTTGAAATCCGTTCCGAAAAGGGAAAAAGAAAGGTCGCGGTTAAAAATTGCGCAGCCTTTTGTATAGCAAAGGGGCGCAAAGGGGGTTATATCCTCGAAAACCGCGGCAAATTCGGAAGGAGTTACCGTTCCGCCCATGTATCCGAGCCAGCTGAAATAGAGTTTTTCGCTGTTCGGAACGCCGTAGTTTATATATTCAAAATCCGCGTACTGATATTCATAGGGCGTAAGAATCTTCGTAAGATCCATATCAGCCCCAAGGCGCATTTCCGCAATATAAAGGTCATAGTTTCCGTTCCGGAGATCGACCATGAAGGACGCATAGGAAAGGGGAACGACTTTTACCTCAAGCCCCGCTTCAAGAAGCATTTCCGCAACGGCATTGGCAAGTTCGACCTTTACCGCGCTTTCGCTGCAGACAATAAGCCGGAGCGAAATTCTTTTTTCGCGCTTGTTGGTGCGGAAACCTTCCTCGTCCCTGTTATCGAATCCCATATCGTCAAGGATAAGGTTCGCGGACATAAGGTCAAGGCTTTTTTGCGAAACGTATTCCATTTCGTAAAAATCCGGGTTATAAAGTTTTTTCGGCGCCGCGGCAAAATAGTTATAAACGTCGGAAACGATTCTTTCGTAATCGATGGCGGCGGAAACCGCTCTGCGGAAATCCGCGTAGTAGGTGAAGGCATAATAGCTGTTCATGCCCAGATAGACCATCCGGTTGCTCTGCATGCCGAGGGTGCCTCCGTTTCCGGCGGAACCGAGGTCAAGGGGATCCGCAACATAGATGCAGTCATAACGCCCCATCCTCATCTCATAGGTGAGAAGGTCCATATCCGTTGCGGAAACAAGTTCGATTTCCTGGGCGGCGGAATAAATATCGCAGATAAGCCTTGTTCCGTCCTCGCTGAGGGAATAGATATCCGGAAAATAGACCGGATTTTTTTCGGTTTCAAAAGAAATTACCGGGAAGGTCAGAAGGTTCGGGAAATATCTGTTTGCATAATAAAGGGTCACCCGAAGGCAGGTTGCGTTAACAACCTTTAAGGAGCTTACGCATTCAAGGCTTTTTGAATAATAACTGTCCTCCGCCATGGCCTGCTGGAAGGAATAGCGCAGGTCGTATGAGGTGAATTCCTTTCCGTTCGGAAAAGTTTCCCCTTCGGAAAGATAAATATACCAGGTGATATTGTCCTCGGTATAAATTTCCGAAACAAGGTCAAGCTCATACCGGTAATCATGGGTAAGGTTCACCATGGAGCGGTAAACAAGTTCGCAGACAAAGCGGTTTGCCTTTGAACGGGCGGTATATGGCGAAATCCCTTCGTCATAATCAAAGGGAATCCGGAGAGTGAAGGGTGCTTCCTCGGTTATTTCCGGTTGGGAAACCGGTTCGGAGGGGATTTCAACTTCCGTAACCGGGGGAGTCACCGTTTGCGCCTCGCAGCCGCAGAAAATCATCAGCGCCGCAAGGAAAAATGATAATATCTTCAAAAATCTCATTTTAAGGGATCTGTAATCTCAAATCGCTCGATGGAGAGCGCCTTTCCGTTGGAATCATCTGTTTCGGTGAAAATTCCCTGGATTTTGCAGGGACCTTTTGCAAGCTCCATGCCTTTTCCGCGAAGATGGGTTATCATGAAATCGGTGGAGCATTTTGTAACAACGCCGAGGACGGAATCAATGGGTCCGCACATGCCGATATCGGTGATATAGGCTGTTCCGCCGGGAAGGATGCATTCATCCGCTGTGGGAACATGGGTGTGGGTTCCGAAAACAAGGCTTGCCTTGCCTTCAACATATCTTCCAAGGGCGATTTTCTCGCTTGTTGCTTCGGCGTGGATATCAATAACAACGTGCTTTATGCCAAGCTCTTTTATGATTTTCTCCGCGGCGATGAACGGACTTTCGTAAGCAAAATCAAGGAACACGTTTCCGATAAGGCTTATTACAGCGCAGCGGTGTTTTCCCTTTTCATAAACATAAACGCCGGAACCGGGAGCATTGGGATGAAGGTTTGCGGGACGCAATGCGCCGTATTCCCGGTCATAGATATCATACATATCCCGGTTCTGGAGGGAATGGTTTCCGCCGGTGATAACGTCTGCGCCCATGGAGAAAAGAGCATCGCAGTTTTTTGCTGTGATGCCGCTGTTGTCTCCGGCGTTTTCGCCGTTCACTATTATGATATCCGGAGAATATCTTTTTTTAAGAGCTGGCATATGGCGGCGGAGAGCTTCGGTACCGATTGTACCCACAACGTCGCCAAGGGCTAAAATTCGCATAGGTTCACCTTATCTGGCAACAAAGCCGACTTTTTTGTACATCTTATCGATGGTGCGCTGGGCAATTCTTTCCGCCTGCTCTGCGCCTTTGCGGTAGCATTCCTCAAGATATGCCTTTTCGGAAAGATATTTGGAATAGTTTTCGCGGACGGGAGCGAGATGTTCCGCAACTGCTTCGCCGACTGCTTTTTTGAAATCGCCGTAGCCTTTTCCTTCAAAATCGCGCTGGATGGAATCCATGGAAAAACCGGTTACTGCGCCATAGATGGTCATAAGGTTGTTGATGCCGTCTTTGCCTTCCCGGTATGCAACTTCCATATCGGAGTCGGTGACTGCGGATTTGAATTTTTTGATGATGACGTTGGGTTCGTCAAGAATATAGACGCAGCCCTTCGGGTTTTCGTCGGATTTGCTCATTTTTTTGGTCGGGTCGGAAAGACTCATGATTTTTCCGCCGCCCTGGGAAGATGCGATATAGGGTTCCGGAACGGTGAAGGTTTTTCCGTAAAGACCGTTGAAGCGCTCTGCGATATCTCTTGCGAGTTCAAGATGCTGTTTCTGGTCAACACCCACCGGAACAACGTCTGCCTGATAAAGAAGAATGTCGCCTGCCATAAGAACAGGATAGGTGAAAAGTCCGGCGTTGATGTTGTCGGCGTGTTTTGCGGATTTATCCTTGAACTGGGTCATGCGGGAAAGTTCGCCGAACTGGGTGGAGCAGCTGAGAATCCAGTTTGCTTCCGCATGAGCGGGAACATGGCTCTGGATAAAAAGGATGCTCTTTTCGGGGTCAATTCCGCAGGCCATTGCAAGGGCATAGGATTCAAGGGTGCGTTTGCGAAGTTCGGCAGGATCCTGACGAACGGTGATGGCGTGCATATTTACGATGGAATAGATGCAGTCATATTCGTCCTGGAGCTTTTCCCAGTTTTTGATTGCGCCGAGATAGTTTCCGAGGGTGAACACTCCGGTGGGCTGGATTCCGCTGAAAATGCGTTTTTTGCGTTCCGGGGTGGTGTTTTCAATGTTTTCCATATAAAAACCTCCTTGATAGAGATGAAAATTTGCGTAATTACCCATATTAAAATATAAAATTACATTTTAGTATAGCATAATATAATATATTTTACAAGTGCGGAAAAAGCGCGTTTTTTTCTATTAAAGAAATTTGCGGCAGGGGACTTTTGCCGGACTGAATTTGATAATTACGCTTTGCTGCTGTATAATTTTATAAATCCCTGCCGAAAAATCCGGGAAAAAGGTGTATATATGGGTGAAAGGAAGTGATTTTACGGAAGATTCAAGGATAATCGAGCTTTATTTTGAAAGAAACGAAAGCGCCGTTGCCGAAACGGATAAAAAATACGGCGCATACTGCATGACCGTTTCAAAAAACATCCTTGGAAACGAGGAGGACGCAAAGGAATGTCTTAACGATACATACCTTGCGGCGTGGAATTCCATTCCGCCGAAAATTCCGGAAAAGCTTTCGCTCTTTCTCGGAAAAATCACAAGAAATCTTTCGCTCAACAGATTCCGCAAAAACGAAGCAAAAAAACGCGGCGGAGGAACGGCGGACATCGTTTTTGATGAAATCGGCGAAATTATTTCCGGGAGCGATAATCCGGAAGAAAAATTCGAACGGAAGGAAATAATCGGTGCGGTGAATGAATTTCTCCGGACCCTTCCGGAGGAAAAACGGAGCATTTTCATCTGCCGCTACTGGTATTTTGACAGCATCGAAGATATTGCGGCGCGCTTCGGTAAAAAAGAAAGCGGAATTTATTCCTCCCTTGAGCGCACCCGGAAAAATCTGAGAAAATATCTTTCGGAAAGGGGATATGAGATATGAAAACGGAAACATTTATGGAAATTTTAAATGATATCGACGGCGAATTTATCGAAAAAGCCCATGCGCCCCGTGAAAAAGGAAAAATCCTTTCGCCGAAAAAATGGTTTGCGCTCATTGCGGCAATATTGCTTTTCGGCGCAACAGCAACGGTTGTTATTGCGGCGGTAAGAAGCATTGAATATAAAGGCACCGGCCGCTGGATTCTTTACAACGGAAGCGAAAAATACGGATATGAAATGACAATAACGGTGGAAAACGTTCCGGAAAATTCTTTTTGGGAAAACATTGATTCCGTAAGAAAAGTACTTGTTGAAAAAGCGGAAGATCACAGCGATTGTCTTGTTTCGGAAAACGGAACGGAGGTTCATAGCTGCGGGTATGTTTCGAAGGAATTTCTTGTAAGGAACGAAGCGGCTGAATGGCTCGATTATGATGGAGTGAAAATTATTGATTTCCGGGAAGCAGGACATATAAAAACATTTGTAACCGTTCATGGAGATTACAGCGAAGCCGGAAGCGGAAAAATCGCCGCCGTTACAATAAACAGCCAATGGAAAAAATCCGGAATATCCTTCGGAACGCAGGCGGAAATCAACACCGATATTTCCGGAAAAACCACCTATAGCTATCATATGGAAATTCCGGAAGGAAGCGGAGTTGAAAACAGCTATAAAAAAAGCAAAAACGGAACGGAATATATCGTGCTCAGAATTTATCCGAAATACGGCAACGGCGGTTTTACAGAAATCCAAAGCATGCTTGTTAAAGATGGAATTTTATATTCCTTTAATGCGGATTTTAAGGAAGAAAAACTTGAAGAATGCTATAAGATTCTTGAGGAATGGGCCGATAATTTTTAAGGTTTTCTTAAGATTTGCATAAGAATATTGCGCCCTCCTTTTCTTCGCGTTAATATGAAGAAAAAAAGGGGGCGCTGCGATGGATTTTATATTCAAGCCGGAAAAACTCGGCGAAAATCTTTCCTATGAAATTTCCGAAGCAATTGCAAAGCGGACGGAAACTTTTTCAAGGAAAAAGTTTCCGGGGCTCTGGGAAAAAACAGACAGGCTGAATGCCCGGAATTTATCCGAAGATGCCCTTCGAAGGCGCATAAGGTTCAGGAGATTCAACGGAATAATCTGCATCGCACTCGGAATTTTCCTTTTTGTACCGGGGCTTCTGAAGCCGGATGAACTTTTTGTTCCGCTTGTTGTCGGCGCGGCGGCAACAATTTTCGGAATTTCTGCGGTTATTCCGCGGAAAACCGATGCTGAAAAGTTTGAAAAAAAGGCAAAGAAACTTATAAAAGCAATAAATTCTTCCGTAAAACCGGAAGATACTGTTGTTTTTAATAACGACGGAGTTTTTGAAAACGGCGTTCTTTTGATGGAATATGAAAACCTTGAACCGATTATTGAAACCCGGAATATCTTTTTCATTTGCGACGGAATAAAAATTCTTTTGCTCAGAAAATGCGACCTTGTTTCCGGAAATCCAGAGGAATTTGCGGAATTTATCAAAAATAAAAACGAAATATAAAGATAAAAGGCGGGAGCATTGCTCCCGCCTTTTTTGACAAGTTTTTCCGCTCCTTTGCGATATATTGATTTCATAAATCAACTGCAAAGGAGCTTTTTTATAAAATGACGGAAGTAAAAATAAAATCCGCGGCGGCAAAAATGCCCCGTGTGCTCAAGGATTCTACACCGGATTTTCTGAGCATGGCGCTTTGGGGATTGCTTTGTTTTGCCGCATCAAAGGCATATCTTTTCGGAAGGATTGCGCCTTTCGGAGTTGCGGCCGCAGCGGCATCAAAACGAAATTCAGCCCTTCCGGCGGCTTTGGGAGCAATTTTCGGCTACATATTTTCCGGGAATCCGGAAAGCAGTCTTCGCTATACCGCTGCCGTGCTCATGGTGCTCGGCACAAAGCTTGTTCTGGAACGGTTCGCTTCCGGAAACGCAGTTTCGGTGCTCATCGCCGGCGGGGCAACCGCTTTTGCATCCTTCGGATATGCGGCGGCAACGGTTCTTTCCGGATATAACAGCGCCATGGCCCTTGCGGAAACGGTTCTTTCCGCCGGTGCGGCATATTTCTTCAAAAGGACAGGAGCGGCTTTTGAGCACGGAAAACCGTTCTTTTCCCTTTCCGGAAGCGACAGAGCATGCATCATGATGACCGCCGCGATAACCGCAGTTTCGCTGAGCACAGTCGCTTTCGGGAAACTGAATCTCGGCGGAATCGCCGCTTCGTTTGTGGTGCTTCTTGCGGCAAGATACGGAAAGGAAAGCGGCGGCGCGGTTTCCGGAATTGCCGTTGGAACAGCAGCGGCGCTGAGTTCCGGAAACTTCGGAACGGAGCTTGCGGGATATGCGGCAGGAGGGCTTTTTGCCGGTGTTTTTGCGGTTTTCGGGAAGTTCGGCTCGGCTCTTTCTTTCATTGCCGTAAGGCTTATGGTCTGTCTTCTTGAATCGGAATTTCCGGATTATATTCCGGTTTATGAATCGATTATTGCTGCCGGAGCACTGGTGCTCATTCCGGAAAAGGCGGGAAAATTTCTTTCCTCCGTTGCACGCCATGAAAGCGATCTTGCGGATTCCGCAACGGTGAAGGAGCTGGTTCTTTCAAAAATCGGAAGGGCGGCGGACGGACTTTCCGACATTGCACTGGCAACAAAAAGGGTTGCAAAGTCCGTGGAAAGGGAAAATTCCGAAGGAATGAGCACGGTGCTCAATCTTGCGGCGGAGCGGAACTGCCGTTCGTGCTCAAAAAACGGAATCTGCTGGCAGGATAAATATACCGAAACCGCAAAGGCATTTTATGAAATGGGAAATGCCGCAAGGGAGCGGCGGGAACCGGTTTTCGGCGATGAGTTTTCCGGAAGATGCGTCCGCCCGGAGGCATTATCCAATGATATAAAGAATGAATATAAAAAAGCATCGGAGAAAAACTCCATGGAGCGGAAACTGAAAAATGTCCGGGAAGTTGTAACGGATCAGTTCGACGGAACGGCGCTTCTTCTGAAGGATATTGCGGCGGAGGCGGCAAACGTCCGGAGCGTTGATAAAAAAATCTCCCTTGCGGTGAGGAATATTTTTGAAGGCAGGAGCATTCCGCTTTATGCCTGCACTTGCTATTATACCGCCGATGACTGCGTGAACGTGGAAGTTTCCGGAGCAAAGGAGAGGCTCCGGAAAGCGGATATTGCCGCAATAACCGAGGAAATCGCCGATATCTGCGGATGCGATATGGCGAAACCGGTAATCCGGGACACGGAAAACGCAAGAAGGCTTGTTTTCTGCGAAAAACCGCTTCTCAATGCGGAATTCGGCGCCGTTTCAATCAATGCGGAAGGGGAAAAATTCTGCGGCGACAGCGCGGAGCATTTTGTTGACCAGTACGGCTGTGCCCACATGATCCTCAGCGACGGAATGGGAAGCGGCGAGCATGCCGCGCTGGATTCAATGATGACCGCGGGGCTTGTTGCAAGGATGATAAGGGCGGGTTTTCGGTTCGGACCGGCGATAAAGCTTGTCAATTCAGCCCTGCTTCTGAAATCCGAGGACGAATCCCTTGCGACGGCGGACGCTTTTTCGATAAATCTCTATACCGGCTGTGCAGGTTTTTTCAAGGCCGGAGCGGAAGCTTCCTTCGTGATGAAGAACGGGCGCGTTTCGAAGGTGGAAAATATTTCCCTTCCTGCCGGAATCCTCGGCGGAGCGGAATATGAACAGAGCAGCATCCGCCTTGGGGAAGGGGATATTGCCGTTCTCATTACCGACGGAGTCACCGCATCCGGAAGCGACTGGATCCCTTCGGAACTGCGCAGTCTTGCGGAAAAACCGGCGCAGGAAATCGCCGCCGGAATTGCGGAAACGGCGCAGAAACGCCGCACCGACGGACATTCCGACGACATAACGGTGATGGTGATGAAGATTGTTTCAGGATATTAAAGCGTTAAAAAAATTTTTTGAAAAAAGTGTTGACATTCCGTGAAAAGGGGTATATAATGCATTCATTAAGCCAATTATGCCAAAGACAATGAAGAGAAGAGTAAGCGCAGGATGCGGTCACAGAGATTTCCCGGCTGCTGAAAGGGAAACGAACAGAGCGCGCTGAAGATGGCCTTGGAGTTGCGCACCGAACCGGTTTTCCGGCAAGGCTGCGACGGGTTTCGCCCGTTAAAGCGATAGGGTATGATTGTACCCGATGAGGTCATAACAGTGATGTTATGACGAAAAAAGGTGGTAACACGTGAGTATTATGCTCCCGTCCTTTTAAAAAGGACGGGAGCTTTTTTTGTTGCCTTTAGGCTTAACAAAACCCCTGGTTCTGCCAGGGGTCGATAAAAAGCCTTGGCATAAAAATTCTTGTATTTTCTGAAATGGTTTGGCGGTCGCAAAACTGAAAAAACAAG
>JAFQBT010000075.1 GCA_017399625.1 Oscillospiraceae bacterium | reverse complement strand
GTTTTATTTCAGATTATTTTCCGAAAACGATTTCAACAGTATCCTGAGCGATCATGAGCTCTTCGTTGGTGGGGATTACCCATGCTTCAACTTTGCTGTCGCCGGTGGAGAATTTTGCTTCTTTGCGGCTTGCGTTGTTGTTGAGTTCGGTTCCGATGGAAAGGCCGAGGTATTCCATGTCGGAGCAGATTTCGCCGCGCTGTGCAGCGGAGTTTTCGCCGATACCGCCGGTGAAGATGATTGCATCTACGCCGCCCATTGCTGCTGCATATCCGCCTGCGATCTTTTTGATCTGATAGGTGAACATATCAAGAGCGAGCTGTGCTCTGTGGTTGCCTTCTGCTGCTGCGTTTTCAAGGTCGCGGCAGTCGGAGGAAACGCCGGAAATTCCGAGGAAGCCGGATTTTTTGTTCATAAGGTTGCTCATCTGTTCGGGGGTAAGACCTTCTTTGTCCATAACGTAAGTTACAACAGAGGGGTCAATGCCGCCGCAGCGGGTTCCCATTACGAAACCGTCAAGAGGGGTAAGACCCATGGAGGTGTCGCAGACTTTGCCGTCTTTAACTGCGGAAAGGGAAGAACCGTTGCCGAGATGGCAGATGATGAGTTTGGTTCCTTCGGGATCTTTGCCGGTGATTTCGAAATATCTCTTGGTGATGAAACGATGGGAAGTTCCGTGGAAGCCATAGCGGCGGATGGAATATTTCTCATAGTATTCATAAGGGATACCGAACATATAAGCTTTTTCGGGCATGGTCTGATGGAAGGAGGTATCGAAAACAGCAACCATGGGAGTTTCTTTTCCGAAAACTTCCTGGCAAGCTGCCATTGCAACTGCCTGAGGCGGGTTATGAAGAGGACCGAGATCGCGGAATTTTACGCCGATATCTTCGATGAGTTCATCAGTAACGATGGTGGAAGCTTTGTATTTTTCGGAACCGTGGAGAACACGGTGACCGATTGCTTTGATTTCGCTGATGTTTTCAACAACTTTGTTTTCGCCTTCGGTAAGGAGTTTTACAAGTTCTTCAAATGCTTCTTTATGGGTGGGGAAGCTTACGTCGTATTCGGTTTTATAGCCTGCTTCGGTTTTGTGGCTGATGCGGCCGTCAATTCCGATTCTTTCGCAAAGACCTTTTGCAACGACGTCCTGGGTGTCCATCTCGATAAGCTGATACTTAAGAGAGGAGCTGCCTGCGTTAATAACAAGTACTTTCATGTTTTTCTAACCTCCAAGTATGTTGTCCCGACAGATTTTTCCAAAAAATTCCGGGCAGGGCAATGCCGGCCTTCATTGACATTCGGGTTACAATTATATATTATTACATTGTAAAGCAAATTGCAAGGAAATAACGTTAAAAAGTTGATGAAATTTAAAAATAGGCTTCTCCTTGAGGAGAAGCTGGATTTCGCCGAAGGCGAAAGACTGATGAGGTGTTGTATAGCAAATATACGTGTTATCGACGGAACACCTCATCCGCCGCAGCCATACGGCTTTGCGGCACCTTTTGCTCAGCCGCAGACGGCAGACCCCTCTGTCTGCTGCGCAGACATCTCCCCTAACAGGGGAGTCTCCTCAAGGGGAAGGCAAAGAGGAAGGAGATTTCAATGAAAATCGCGGGAATCATTGCGGAATACGATCCTTTTCATAACGGCCACGCCTACCAGATTGCAAAAACCCGGGATGCGGGTGCGGAAGCGATTGTTGTGGTGCTCGGCGGAGAATTTACCCAAAGGGGCGAACCCGCCTGGTGCTCAAAATATACCAGGGCAGAAGCGGCTCTTCGCTGCGGAGCGGATCTGGTGCTCGAAATGCCCGTTCCCTATGCCGTGGGTTCGGCGGAAAAATTTGCCGAAGGCGGAATTTCGATTCTCGATGCTCTGGGCTGCGTTGACGTGCTCAGCTTCGGAAGCGAAAGCGGCGACGCGGAAAAAATCATGGATTTTGCGCGGCTTTTTGAACGGGAGGATTTTATCGAAGAATACAAAAAAGCCCTTTCCGAAGGGATTTCTTCCGCTTCTGCAAGGGAAATTGCCGCAAAAAAACTTGCGCCGGAACTTTCTTCCGTTGCGGTAAATCCCAACGACACTCTCGGTGCGGAATACTGCAAATGGCTGCTCCGGCTTGGCAGCAGAATAAAGCCGAGCACCGTTAAGAGATACGGCGCCGGTCACGGCGAAGCCGCCGTGCTCAAAAGCGGAATGGCCTCCGCAACCTATCTTCGTACTTTTGATGAGCCGGAGGATATTTTCCCCTTCGTGCCCTATAAATGCTATGAACTCCTTGCAAGGGATCACCGGGAAGGAAAGCTCCCCTTCAGCGAAAAAAAGATCGAACCCGCTGTGCTTGCTGTGCTTCGGATGATGGCGGAGGAGGACTTTGAAAAGGTTCCGGACTGCGCTGCAGAAGGGCTTTATCATCGGGTTTTTGATGCCGTTCAGGAGGCAACGAACCTTGACGAACTCTATCTTTCCATCAAGACAAAACGCTATACCATGAGCAGGGTGAAACGAATCGTTGCCGGGGCTTTTCTCGGTCTTGATTCCTCCGTGCTCAAAAATGCGAAGCTTCCCTATATCCGCGTGCTCGGAATGAACGAAACCGGCGCTGCGGTGCTCAAAGAAGCAAAAGCCGCCGGATGCAGCCTTCCGGTTTCCGCATCCCTTGCGGATCTTGCAAAAACCTCCGAAACCGCAAAGCTTTTTGCGGAGCTTGAAAACAGGGCGGAAAACCTTTGGCAGCTGGGTCTTCCGAAACCCGGAAAATGCGGAATCGCATACACGACGAAAATTATAAAACAATAAAAAAATCCCGCCGTTTCCGGCGGGATTTTTGTTTTTGCGCAATCAGATTTCTTTTTTCCAGAGACCGTGGAGGTTGCAGTATTCATAAGCCGCAACGGGTTCATCGTCGGCAACAACAAAGGTTGCTTCGGGAGCGTCGCCAGCTTCGAGATATTTGATCTGGAAGCCTTTTTTTGTTTCGAGGATGATCCATTCGATGTGGTGTTCCGGAAGCATGGGGTGGGTGACTTCGCCGATTTTTACGGTTACTTTATCGCCGTCGATTTCAACAACCGGAACGTGTTTTTCGGTTGCAGCATCAACGCTGCCGGGGATAAGCTCGGTTTTGCTGAGGGTGCCGTTCTGTTCTCCGAGGTTAAGAAGGATTTTGTCGCAGCTTTCGCAATGGTAAATTTTCATAAGTTTATCTCCTTTTCTGAAAAAAATTTTATTCTTCACACTCAACAACGCCGATGGGTCCGACAATGGGAAGCGGATCGACGCCGAGTCGGGTGTAATAATCGGAAAGAGCGGATTTTACCGCCTGTTCCGCAAGAACGGAGCAGTGGATTTTAACTGCCGGAAGACCGTCGAGGGCTTCGACAACAGCTTTGTTGGTGAGTTTGAGGGCATCGTCGATGGATTTTCCTTTGATCATTTCGGTTGCCATGGAGCTTGTTGCAATTGCCGCGCCGCAGCCGAAGGTCTTGAATTTTACGTCAACGATAATGCCGTTTTCGATTTTGAGATACATTTTCATAATGTCGCCGCATTTTGCGTTGCCGACTTCGCCGATGCCGTTTGCGTCCTCAATTTCACCGACGTTGCGGGGATTTGAAAAATGGTCGAATACTTTTTCAGAATATAACATTTTATTTTCCTCCGATTTTATGCAAGGGATTTATTTCTTATAAGCCTCCCTTGCCTGAAGGGAGGTGGCTTTTTCGGCTTTGCCGAAAAAGACGGAGGGATTCTTTTATTGAATCCCCTCGCCACAGCTTACGCTATGTGACCCTCTCCCCTTTAACAAG
>JAFQBT010000074.1 GCA_017399625.1 Oscillospiraceae bacterium | reverse complement strand
TTTGTAATTCTTCATAGGTAGCAGGGAAGGGAACGGATGGTTCATAATTTTTATATTTTTCAATTATTTCCTCTGCAGACATTTCTAATAGTTTTTTAACCTCTTTATCCATTATGGTAAAATTCCTTTCGAAATTATTCTAAAACGTAAACGTTTGGAAATGAGGTTTTATTACAACTATCTTTCTAACTCTCTGTTTTTTTCTTTTATAGGAGTTTCTTCCTCTTTCCCTTCATCCAATAGCGCCCTATCCTTCTGATCCATGTTAAGCAGAATATTTAACTCTTTAAGTCTCTCTGATTTCTCTTTCAGCTCGGCTTCTTTTGCAAAAGGCGTTTCCATTTCGGTTCTGGCATTTTCAAGCTGAGTTTGTGTTTCCGAAAGTGCAAGTTTCTCAACTTCAAGTTTCTGCGCCATTCCGTCAATGAGGTTGTCCACTCTGGTGATGTTTCCGAAGATATCCGCTCCGAGTACTGTGGTGTGTGAAAGAGTTCCTTTCAAAGTCATACGGTATTCGTTGCTTGTGGCATCGTAGGAAAGAGTCATATCAAATCCACGATATTTTCCAAGATGAACAGCATCGGAACCCGTCATGGTTGTGCAGGCTTCTATGATTGCTTTTCCGGCGAATTCTTTGTCGGTGTAGAGTCTTTCAAAGATTATCATTCCAACGAATCCTTCTTCCGGTTTCGGATGGGATTTTGCAAGTTCAATATCCTTTTCATATCCCGCAATCCTTTCGGTGAGTTTCTGAATGGCTGCGGGATATTTTCTGTAAACCATTTCTTCAAGAGCATATTTCTGACTTAAATGATTAGCTTTCAGCATATTAAGTTTTCCCACTTCCATATCAAGATTGCATTTCTCAATGATTAAAGGATTACCGGTAGCAAGTGCCTTTATTTCTGAATAGCTCAATGCTGTTTCATCAACATCATCCGCGACCCTCGCGGGAGCCTTGCTCGTCATGATTTGGGCTATGAACTTCTGTTTGTTTTCTACCAGCTGATAGAGATAAGCATCAAAGGTATTTTCTGTAACATACCGGAATATCTCAACTTCTGGGTTCTGATTTCCTTGTCTTACGATTCGTCCAAGCCTTTGTGCAAGGTCCGAAGGTCGCCATGGGCAGTCAAGGTCATGCAAAGCTATGAGCCTGTCCTGGCAGTTTGTGCCTGCACCCATCTTTTGCGTGCTTCCCATTATGATACGGACTTGTCCGCTTCTGACTTTTGCGAAAAGTTCTTTCTTCCTTGTTTCGGTATTTGCATCATGGATAAAAGCTATCTCTTCTTCCGGGAGACCTCTTTCCGTAAGTTTCTTTTTAAGGTCATCATAAACATTGAAACTTCCGTCACCTTTGGGAGTGGATAGGTCACAGAAAACCATCTGTGCAGAGCGTTTTTCTTTCGTCTTCTCCCATATCTCGAATATATTCCTTGCACAGATCGAAACCTTTCCGTTTTCATCGTCTGCCGCAAGAGGATTGATAAGACGCATATCAAGAGCAAGTTTTCTTCCGTCGTTTGTGATTTTGAGCATATTGTCAAAGCTTGGATCAATTCCTCCGTTTCGGATAATTTCTGCTCTTTCAGCAAGTCCCGCAATCATTTCCTTCTGCAGTTCCGATGGTTTGATTACCTCCGTATGAAAGTTTGCTTTTGGAACGGGAAGTTTGAGCATATCCGCGGTCTGTATATCCGCAACAGCTTTGAAGGTGGACATAAGCTCCGGAAGATTGTAGAACTTCGCAAATCTTGTTTTGGAACGGTATCCTGTTCCTTCCGGAGAAAGCTCAATGGCTGTAATGGTTTCACCATAGTTTGCTGCCCAGTCATCAAAGTTCAGCATATCCATTTCCTGCAAGGTTTCATACTGTAAATATCTCTGTATGGTATATAGCTCAACCATGCTGTTTGATATAGGAGTACCTGTTGCGAATACTACACCTCTTCCTCCGGTTATCTCATCAAGATACTGACATTTCATAAAAAGGTCGGAGGATTTTTGTGCTTCGGTCTGGGAAATGCCGCCGACGTTTCTCATCTTCGTTGCAAGGAAAAGGTTTTTGAAATAGTGGCTTTCGTCCACGAATATACGGTCAACACCAAGTTCCTCAAAGGTGACCACATCATCTTTTCTGCTCTGGTCATTGAGTTTTACGAGCCTTGTTTCAAGGCTCTTTTTTGTTTTCTCAAGCTGTTTTACCGTATATCTTTCAGCCCTTGCCGCTTTTGCTTCTCTGATACCGTCAACGATATCCTCGATTTGATGTCGGATAATGGTTTCCTGCCGTTCTTTAGACATGGGTATCTTTTCAAACTGGCTGTGTCCGATGATAACCGCATCATAATCTCCCGTTGCAATTCTTGCGCAGAACTTTTTTCTGTTACGGGTTTCAAAATCCTTTTTAGTTGCCACAAGGATATTTGCAGAAGGATAAAGCTGCAGCCATTCGGAAGCCCATTGCTCGGTAATATGATTAGGAACTACCACAAGGGATTTACTGCAAAGACCGAGCCTTTTAGATTCCATCGCCGCCGCCACCATTTCAAAAGTTTTTCCTGCACCAACTTCATGAGCAAGAAGAGTGTTGCCTCCGTACATGATGTGAGCAATGGCGTTTATCTGATGAGCACGGAGTGTTATTTCCGGATTCATACCGGAGAACCTTATGTGCTCACCGTCATATTCTCTCGGTCTTAATGCGTTGAATGTTTCGTTGTAGATACTGCAAAGCCTTTCTCTGCGGTCGATATCTTTCCAAAGCCATTCAACGAATTTAGCCTTTATGAGTTCCTGTCGGTCCTGGGCAATGGCCGTTTCTCTTTTGTTGAGCACCTGCTTTTCGTTGCCGTTCTCATCGATGGTTTTATCATAAATACGGACGTCTTTCTGGTTAAGAGTTTGCTCAAGGATATGATAAGCATTTATTCTCTTTGTTCCATAGGTGGTTATGGCTCTGATGTTTCCGGCATCAGCGCTTTTGTTGGTGATGTTCCATTCGCCGGTAGCTTTGGAACGAAGAATCTTCATTCTTGTTCTTGCGTAATATCCGGTACCGAGAAGTTCATACATGAATTTCTCATATATTTCCGTAGGAATCCAGTTTACTCCGATTCGGACCCCGATTTCTCCTGCGGTAAGATCTACCGGCTGAACGGCTTCAAGAGCTGTAACATAATGCTGAAAACTATCTTTCTTTTCGGCCGGTAATGCTTCATACATAGCCTTTGCCATACGAAGTTTTCTTCGGACATTTCCGGAAAGATATTCATCCGCAGTTACAAAAGGATATCTGCTCAAATCCGTCATAGCTTCGGAAATATCTTCGGCTTTTTCGGGACAATGAATATCCCGAAAGATTATTCCTTTGAGTTCCGATTCCAGTTCATCATCGGTCTTATCCGAAAGGCCTGACATGTATTCCATATCAACCCTTGCTTTTTCGGAAATGGAAACTGCCAATGCTTCGCTCGCGGTGTCAACGGAGGTTACCGCCACGTGAGGGCGAATAGTTCTTTTGCTGAACATATCGGCTTTGCGTTTGAAGTTGCCTTCCTCATCAAGAATTTCAAGGGAACAGAGAAGGTAATAGCTTGAATCTTCTCCGAAAGCCATGCTGTTTCCACGGCTCGATATTAGACCGTATTTCTTTGTGTAAACGTCGTATAGCTTATTAAGGTTTTCCTGTTCGGATTTGATATCCTCATCGGGATAATCTTCGGTCTGGTATTCTATGAGTTTTCGGACGGATTCTCTTAAAGCTATCATTCCTCTTATTCTGTTTTCTGCCGTTACGGAAACTTCCACCGGGTGCATACGGGAGTTCTCTCTGAAATATATCTTACCGTCAATAATGGCATAGCTGAAGTTTCGGATATTTGGATCTGCAGGGATCGATTTATCCTCTTCCTCTATTTCATCGACCTCATATTCCGTAATCTCCGCATGAAGATTACTGACAGCTCCACGAAGAAGTTCCGAAAGTTCTGCGTTTTCATATGGCTTGCAGGTACTTTCTATACCGAAACGGGAAGAAACCATCTGCATTTCGCCGAGAATCATATCCGGATTCTTTACAAAATAGCTGTTCATTTTGATTCCGTTTTCGTCAGTATCAAGATGAACCCAATCCGGCTCGATATCTATCATTCGGTCACGCTTTTGGAGGAAGATGATATCTGCTGTAACTTCCGTTCTGGCATTCTTCTTGAAAGCATTGTTCGGTAAACGAATAGCACCGATAAGATCCGCTCTCTGTGCGAGGTATTTTCTTACTGCGGGGTTTTCTTTATCCATAGTTCCTTTGGAAGTGATGAATGCCACAACACCACCCGGACGGACTTTATCAAGAGCTTTGGCGAAGAAATAGTCATGGATTAAGAAATGGTGTTTATCGTATCTTTTATCGAGAACCTTGAAATCACCGAAAGGAACGTTGCCGATTGCCACATCAAAGAAACTGTCCGGGATATTTACCTTTTCAAAACCTGTAACTGCGATATTGTTGTTCTGATAAAGCTGCTGTGCTATTCTTCCGCTTATGGAATCAAGCTCAACACCGTAAACCTTGCTGTCAATCATTGATTCCGGAAGACTTCCTATGAAGTTGCCGACACCGCAGGAAGGTTCAAGGATATTTCCGTTTCTGAATCCCATCTGATAGAGTGCGGAATACATAGCTCCTGTTATTTCTGGGTGAGTATAGAAAGCGGTGAGGGAACTTGCTCTTGCGGCTTCGTATTCTTCAGGAGTGAGAAGGCTTTTGAGTTCCTCATATCTCGGAAAACTTTCTTCAAAACATTCCGCAAGACCACCCCAGCCCACATATCTTGAAAGTATCTGCTGTTCTTCAGGAGTGGCAAATCTGTTTTCATCTTCCACCTTATGGAGAATGATGATGGCTTTAACATTAGCAAAATATTTCTCCATCATTGTTCCGTAACCGAGTTCGTTATCGGTTATGCGGAAATTATGTCTTTCTTCTTTTGGAATTTCCGGATGCAGGGGATAGAACTCAACTCTTTCTGCCTTAACTTTCGGTTTAGGTGGAATGAGCACGGAAGTTTCTTCTTTTTAAGCAGGATCGTTTTCGATTTTAGCACCGTGCTCAAAAGTTTCTGTCTGTGGTTCTTCAGGTGTTGGTTCTTCAATTCCTTCTTCTAGTTCCTCAATGAAAAGCTCAAGTTCGGTTGCTTTTTCGGATTCCGGGTCCATATCATCGAGAAACAGTCTTAAATCTTCCGCAAAGAATTTTCTTCTTGCGTTGTCAGTAAGCTGCTCATCAATATTCTTTATTGCGTCTTCGTCGGTTTCTCCGATTTCAAGAGTATCAGCATATCCGAAAGGGTCAAACTCTTTCATGTAATCCACAAGCCTTGAGGCAAGACTTTCTTTTTCAGGCGGTTCATCAAGGATAAGTTCAACCGGTTCCGGTATTACTTCATCCCGGCTTTCCATTGTTTCACGGTCAGCTTCGGTCAGCCATTTATCATCGGATATGAGTTTTGATACTCTCTTTACGACTTCGCTCCATTTCATATCTACTTTTGCGTATGGAGCAAGGATACTGCCGTGGCTGAAAGAAACGCCTTTGCCCATCTGGTAGGTGATGTTGTCATTACCTCCGTGATATCCGCTGTATTCTCCGTGGATCTGTTTGAACATGTTTTCCCGTTCTTTTGAATCCTCGTGCTCAGCGAAGAATTTGTAAACCCTTATGCGGTAATCGGATGAATACTCGCCGCCACGAAGAAGCTTTTCTATCTCATCTTCGGATATGAAAAAACGCCGCTTCGGGTCATAACCTTCTGCGGCGGTGAATATATGAGGTTCTCTCTGTAAGTCTTTTAATTTTGAAAGTATCTCTTTCGGTTTGTAGTGACGATACCTCATAAGCTCCGGTTCTTTTTCATAGGCAGAAACAAATTCTTCCCATTCGTTTACAAGGTTTTGTAGCATATCGGAATTTTTGAGAAGATTCTCCACTTGATTTGACGAATCCGGAAAACCTCCTCTTGCCGAAAGTGCAAGCCTTACGGTTTTGCAATATCCTCTTTCGTCTGCTTCTTCGCTGAAATCTCTTACAGCAAAGCAGAGAGTGTCTGCTAAAGTCCTGTATTCAAAATCATCGACTTTATCCAGTTCCTCCTGCGGCATATATCTTCCGAGTTCAAGAAGTTCACGGATTCGCTTTGCCGCCTGCTCCCATGTGATTTCGGTTGCATAGCTTTTCTTTGCGGATTCTCCGCCGGCAACTCTCATACCGGTTTCATCATACCAAAGGGAATAGCGATTGCTCCCCACAAAGAATCCTGCGCCGTTTCTTCCATAATGTTTTTTGAGGAACTCTGCGTTTTCTTCCAAAGGTTTGTCTTTTTTGAAATATCCGCAGATGATAAGCCTGCTGTCACGGTCATTTGCACCGATACAGAGTGCTTCATCGATTATCTGCTGGGGAAGTTCTTCACGTTCAAATAGTCTATTCTCAAAAGTTTCTGCACGGAGTGGTTTCTGTTCTCCGGAGAAATCAAAAAGGGACATCTGCTGAATCGTCACATCTTTCGGCGGAGTGATATTGGTATTGATGAAATATTCTTTTTTATCAATAAGGTTTGCAACCCATTCTGCTACAACTCCCCATGAAAAAAC
>JAFQBT010000073.1 GCA_017399625.1 Oscillospiraceae bacterium | reverse complement strand
TCGATTCCGCTGGTGAAATAATCATAGTGCATGGAGGTGCGTTTTCTTTCAATTGCGGGGTTCGGATGGGGAATGGCGGAAATAAGGCTCCGGGTATAGGGGTGAACCGGGTTTGCAAAAATCTCCTCGGTGGTACCTGTTTCAACAAGGTGACCGAGATGGAGAACGCCGATTCTGTCGGAGATGTATTTTACCATCGAAAGGTCATGGGCGATGAAAAGATATGCCGCGCCGGTTTCCTTCTGGATATCGCGCATAAGGTTTACAACCTGCGCCTGAATGGAAACGTCAAGGGCGGAAATGCATTCATCTGCAATGATAAGCTTCGGGTTCATGATAAGAGCCCTTGCAATACCGACTCTCTGGCGCTGGCCGCCGGAGAACTGGTGAGGATAGCGCTCCGCATGTTCCGGAGCAAGACCGACCTTTGCAAGGATTCGGGCAACTTTTGCGTCACGGTCCGCTTTGTCGGTATAGAGGTGGTGGATATCAAGTCCCTGACCGATGATATCCGCAACCTTCTGTCTGGGGTTGAGGCAGGCCATGGGATCCTGGAAAATCATCTGCATTTCGGTGCGGAGTTTTTTCTCATCCGCGGCGCTCATTTTTCCGGTGATATCAACTCCGTCGAAGGTGATTTTTCCTCCGGTGGGGTTATAAAGGCGGATTATGGAACGTCCGATGGTGGTTTTTCCGGAACCGGATTCGCCGACCAGACCGTAGGTTTCGCCGGGATAAATCTCGAAGGAAACGTCGTCTACGGCCTTTACGGTAAACCTTTTGCTGATGGGGAAATACTGCTTTAAGTTTTCAACTTTAAGAAGCGGAACTCTTTCTTCCATTTATTTCGCCTCCTTCAGCATGCGGTCGATTCTTGCACGCAGTTCCTTCGGCATTTCGACTTTCGGCGCGTTGTCATCGAGAAGCCAGGTTGCGGCACAGTGGGTGTCGGAAACCCAGAACATGGGCGGTTCGGCAATTTCGTCGATTTTAAGCGCAAATTCGTTACGCGGTGCAAAAGCGTCGCCCTTGATTTCATGGAGAAGGTTTGGCGGGCTTCCGGGAATTGCATAAAGTCTTTCGTCGTGGGTTTCAAGGTCCGGAAGTGCGGAAAGAAGTCCCCAGGTATAGGGATGTCTCGGGTCATAATAGACCTCGTCAACTCTTCCCTTTTCAACAATTTTTCCGGCGTACATGATGTTTACAAAATCCGCAACCTTTGCAACAACGCCAAGGTCGTGGGTAATATAAATTACGGAAATTCCGAGCTTTGCCTGAACTTCCTTGATAAGTTCAAGGATCTTTGCCTGGATGGTAACGTCAAGAGCGGTGGTGGGTTCGTCGCAGATGAGGAGATCCGGGTTGCAGGAAAGGGCAATCGCGATAACAACCCTCTGGCGCATACCGCCGGAAAGCTGGTGAGGATAGTTCTTCATGCGCTTTTCCGGATCGGTGATTCCGACCATATCAAGAAGCTCAACGGCGCGTTTCCATGCCTCTTTTTTCGGGGTTCTGAAATGCCAGATCATTCCCTCCATAATCTGGTCACCTATGGTCATGGTGGGGTTGAGGGAGGTCATGGGGTCCTGGAAAACCATTGCGATGCGCTTGCCGTTGATGGTCTGGCGCATCTGTTTTTTTGTGAGTTTGAGGAGGTCAACGGTTTCCTCCTCGCCGTTATCGTTTTTGAAAGTGAAAAGGGCTTTGCCCGCTTCAACTTTTCCGTTTGTATCGAGAATACCGATGGCGGTTTTTACGGTTACGGATTTTCCGGAGCCGGATTCGCCGACTATTGCGACGGTTTCGCCGCGTCTTACTGCAAAATCAACGTTCCGGAGAGCATGAACTCTTCCGGCGGTTGTTGCGAAGGAAACGGACAGACCTTCAACTTTAAGGATAAAATCGCCTTTTTCTTCCATGAATCTGTCCCTCCTTTACATATCTTTCTGCTTCGGGTCAAGGGCATCGCGAAGACCGTCCGCAAGAAGGTTGAAGCTGAGCATAAGAAGCGCAAGAACAATAAGGGGCGACACAATCATATAAGGATGGGTCGTGAAGTTCTTGTATGCGTCGGAAATAAGAGTGCCGAGAGATGCCATCGGCGCAGGGATTCCAAGACCGACGAAGGCAAGGAACGCTTCGGTAAAAATCGCATGGGGAATGGAGAACATGGTCTGGGTAATGATCTGACCGATGATGTTCGGCATGATTTCCTTGAAGATTATACGAAGGGGGCTTGCGCCGAGGGTTTTGGAAGCAAGAACAAATTCCTGTTCCTTGAGCTTGAGCATCTGAGCACGGGCAATTCGGCTCATGGGAATCCAGCCGGTTATCATAAGTGCAACGATAATTGCGCCGAGACCCGGGCTGAGCACGAGAATCATAAGGGTTACAATAACAAGGTTAGGGATACTGTTGAGGATTTCGGCGCAGCGCTGCATTATTGCATCAAGCCTTCCGCCGAAATAACCGGAAACAAGTCCGTAGGAAAGACCGAAGAGAACGTCGATTATAACCGCAACAATGGCGATATAAAGGCTTATTCTCGTGCCTTCCCATACACGGGTGAAAATATCTCTTCCGAGGGTATCGGAACCGAACCAGTAATAAACGTCGTCAAAACCTTTTTCGATATAAAGGTTCTTTTCAACGCCTTTTCTTCCTCCGAGATAAATGGTTTCGGAACCGTCGAAGATTCCGAGTTCTTCGATTCCGGGGATTCTCGGGGCAAGGTTCTGCTGTTCGATAATCTGGCTTTCATAAGTATAGGGGGTCATTGCCGGACCGAAAACAGCAAATATAATAATTATTGCAATCATGAAAAGACCGAAAATCGCGCCTTTGTTGCGGATAAAGCGTACAAAAGCATCCTTCCAGTAGTTCTGGGAGGCAAAGTTGCGGTCAACATGGGCATTTATATCGTTATTGGTAAGCTCAAAAGCGTCCTGAGGAAGTGCGGAATAATCAAAATTTTCAGCTTTCATGACTATCCTCCTTCGAAAGACGGATTCTCGGGTCGATGATGCCGTAAAGGATATCGACCACCAGCATTATGCCGATATACATAAGGCTGTAAATGAACGAAAGGGCAATGGTTACGTTATAGTCGTTCTGCTGGATGGAGCGGACCATAAGTTCGCCGATACCGGGAATCGCAAAGATTTTTTCGATAACAAGGGAGCCGGTCATGGTGTTTACAATCAGCGGACCGAGAACGGTGATTATCGGAATAAGGGCATTGCGCAGGGCATGGCGGATAATAAGCTTCGGACCGCTTATGCCTTTGCTTTCCGCAAGGAGCATATAGTCGCTGCGGAGAACCTCGAGCATCTCCGTTCTTGTAAATCTCGCAATGTTCGCCATGGAGAACATCGAAAGGGCAACGGTCGGAAGAATCGAGGAAATAAAGGGTCTTGCTGATTCATAAAGAATCGGAAACCAGCCAAGGCGCGAACCGAAAGTATAGGAAAGAGCCAGCGCAAAAACATAGGACGGAAGCGAAACGCCCAGAACCGAAATTATAGTTGCGATGGTATCAAAAATCGTGTTGTGCTTAAGGGCGGCAATAAGTCCCAGAACAAGACCTATTGTTGCGCCGAGAAAAACCGCCTGTCCGCCAAGGCGTATCGAAGTCGGAACACGGTTTTCAAGAAGCTGGGTTATGGGCACGTTCGAGGCAATATTATACGAAACGCCGAAATCGCCCCGGATAATATTGAAAAGATATCTGAAATAGCGGACAGGCATCGGGTCATTGAGTCCGTATTTTTCGTTCAGAACGTCGATCTGTTCCTGGGAAAGCTTATCATCGTTGAACGGCGAACCGGGCATTTTATCAAGCATCAGGAACAGGAGGAAAATAAGCACGAGAATTGCAACAATTGAATACAAAACCCGCTTGAATATGTATTTCTTCACCGGGAAATACCCCTCCTTATATAAAAGCATACAGTGACCCGCTTTATGACGGGCCACTGTATGACCTTAAATGATCAGATTGGATTGACTATTTTTTAATATCAGCCGACTTTTACGTTTTTGTAAACGCGGTTAAGACCAACAGCGTGGAATTCAATGCCGGTGATGTCGGGTTTGATAAGAGAAGCATTTGCGTTCTGATATACAGGAAGGATTACGGATTCATCAGCAATGATCTGCTCTGCCTGTTTGATAAGATCCCAACGTGCTTCTGCATCAAGAGCAAATTCAACGGTTTTGATCTTATTGAGGATTTCCATGTATGCATCGGAATGCCATGCGCCGTAGTTATGAGTATAACCGTCGGTCCAGAGATCCATGTAGGTAAGCGGGTCAGCATAGTCAGGTCCCCATCTGCAGAGACCGATGTCATAATCGTGTGCTTTCATGAGGTCGGAACGCTGTTTCTTCGGATAGGGTTGAAGGGTGATGGAAAGACCTTCAAGGTTGGTCTGGAGTTCCTGCTGAATGAATTCAGCAACGAGTTTGATGGATTCTTCGTCGTCGAAGATAAGAGTGAGTTCAACGGAATCGGTGCCGAGTTCTGCAAGGCCTGCTGCCCAGAGAGCTTTTGCTTCATCAACGTTGTATTCGTTATAGGTAAGACCGGAAGATTCACGGTAATCTTTGCCGTCGGGACCGGTTGCAAGGCCAACAGGAACACAGAAGTCTGCCGGGAAGGAACCGTTTCTGAGGATGTTGTTGCAGATAGCTTCTTTATCAAAAGCCATACCGATTGCTTTGCGGATATTGAGGTTTGCCATTGCGCCGCCTTTGGATACGTTAGGAGACATATACCAGAGGTAACCGGATTCGGTTGCAAGGAATTCTGCGTCGTCCTTGAGGAGGTCGGCAAGTTCGGAAGAAAGTACGCAGACATCAAGCTCGCCTGCCTGATATGCGTTATATGCCTGCTGGGAGTCGAGGATTACTTTATAGGTAAGACCTGCAAGTGCAACTGCGTCAGCATCATAATAATTTTCGTTCTTTGCCATTTTGAATTCGGTTGCTGCGGGGGTATATTCGGTGAGAACGAACGGACCGTTGGAAAGATAATATTCCGGAGCGGAACCATAGAGATCGCCGCATTCTTCAACGAAAGCTCTGTTCATGGGGTAGAATACCGGGAAGAACATAAGAGTATCGAAGAAAGCGCAGGGAACATCAAATTCAACAACAAGGGTTTTTTCGTCTTTTGCATAAACGCCGAGTTCGGTTGCATCCATTTCTCCGGCATAAATTGCGGAAGCGTTTTTGATACCTGCGGTTTCAAAAAGGGAAGCATATTCTGCCGGAAGAGCCATTGCTCTCTGCCATGCAAATACGAAGTCATCGGCGGTTACTGCGGCGCCGTTGGACCATTTTGCATCGCGGAGATAGAAAGTCCAGGTCATGCCGTCGGGGGATTTTTCATAGGTTTCTGCCATGCCGGGGATTGCTGCACCGGAAGCATCACACTGGAAAAGACCTTCGACCATGGTACCGATTACTTCGAAGTCATCGCCTGCGGAAGTGAGAGCAGGGTCGATGGAGCCGATTGCTGCGGTTACGTGGACGTTGAGGATTCTGCCGTCGGCGGATTCTTCTTCTTTGCCGCAAGCCGCAAGGCTTAATACCATTACGAGTGCAAGGAGCATAGCAAGGATTTTGTTGAGTTTCATTACAATTTCACCTCATTCAATCGTTATTTTAACCGTCAATGAAATTCTTAGCAACCAAAGTTTCATTGTGATACCACGTATATTACACCAATTTTATTCTCTTGTCAAGCAAAAAATACAAAAAAAGTGAAACTTTTTTGAGGTTTTGTGTTTTTACGGTAAATACAACTGTGTTTTTGGTGTGTATTTTCACTTTAGCGTCATAAAATATTTTCAATATTATTCTCGGAAAACTCAAAGTTTTTATAAAAACTGCGCAGAAAATCCATTTTTTGCATCGGGCGCTTTAATATGCAAAACTACTGCATAATTCCGTGTTATTATGCATAAATATACAATGTTACAAAACCGTTACAGCGTTTTACCACGCAAAAGCAGATTTGCAAGTAAATTTTGTCCATCCTGCAAAAATTATGCGTAAAACAAATAAAAAACACCGCCTTTTGTTAAAAAAGGCGGTGTTAAGAATTTTTTGAACCGTTTTTCTTCCAAAAAAACGCTCAGATAAGCTCTTCAATAATCATTTTTACGGCTTTTTCTTCAAGGGAAAAGTCCGTTTCGCGGTAATCTTCGCCGAGAACGCAATGCAAAACTTCTTTCATCATCAGCGGATTGCGGACCAGCACCGGACCGAGGCACCAGGTTGCAAAAAGGTTCTTTATTCTGCATCCTTCGCCCTCGCCGACGGAACCTTTTCCGGAATCGGCTTTGAGAACCCTGAAAAGGCGGTTTTCGTTGGGGGTGTTGTATTTTACGCTTTCGCAGCGGTAATAGGTTCCGAACATCTTTTCCTCCGGAGCAAATTCCGGAACAAGAACCGCGTCGCTGACATAAAGGCTGTCAAATTCCTCCGCGGTGCAGTCGAAAAGACCGATTCCCTCATAGGTTTTTCCGTCCAGCATGGAAAAGCTTTTTCCGAAAAGCATGTTGGAGCTTCCTGTTACAACAAAGGTTTTTCCGCTTTCAATATAATTAATAATACTATCCTTATATTTAATGAAGTCGGCGCTGAGGGCGGAAACGTTGTGGGGTTTTCCGTGGGTGAGGAAAACGATATCGTATTCGGAAAAATCGATTTCGTCGCCGACGCCGAGGGTATCGGTCACGGATTCATATCCCATCTCCGCAATTCTTTTTTCGAAGGCGGAAACGTTTTTTCCGTCGCCGTTGAGGTCAAGCGCCTCGCCGTAGAGGTTGAGGATTTTTACAGTTTTCATAATTTTCTCAGCTCCTCCAATACTTTATCCTCGTTCGAAAAAACGGAAGAGGTCATTACGTAGATATTGCCCTCCGTTTTTTCAAGGCAGGAACGAAGCTCCTCTTCCCTGTCGCAGATCTGAACTCTTTCCATATTGATTTCCGCAAGCTTGAGGCGGACGGCCATATCATAGCGGCGTTTTCCGACGATTACGATGTGTTCAACGTCCCGGAGGTTTTCGTAAGCGACGTCATACATAAAGAGAACATCCTTGCGCTCGGTGTGGAACATGTTGTTGGAAATGATGATAAGGGTTCTGGGACCTTCCTTATCGGTTACGAACTCGACGCTCTGGTCGATGGAAGCAGGGTTCTGCTTTGTGAGGATGAGCTGGCATCTTCTTCCGAGAACGGTGAGCTCTTCGTAACGTTTTGTTACGCCGATATCAAAGGTTTCCGCGGCGGAAAGAACTTTTTCCATGGGAAGTCCAGCGGCGCTGCAGCAGATTGCGGAAGCGGCAACGGTGTTGAACATGAAATAGGTCGCGTCGAAGGTGATTTTTGTTTCCGTATCGTTGATAAGGAATTTTCCGCCTTCAAAGTCGATATCGTGACCGATGAAATCCGCCTTCGGGGTTTCGAATCCGCAGTTTTCGCAGCGGAAATCGCCCACATGGTTATAATGATAATAATTATAGGAAAGCTTGTGCATACATCTGGGGCAGACTTTTGCATCGTTTGTTCCGCTTCTGCATTCATCGGTGGAACGCTCATTTTCGCCGAGGGCGAACCAGATAACCGGGTTATCAATGCCCCAGCTGATCTGCTGGGAAACCGGGTCGTTTGCGTTGAGAATATAAGTGGTGCCGGGAGTTACGCCGAGTTTTATTTTTTCAAGAACGATTTCCGGGCAGCAGTTGCGGACTATCTGGTCACGAAGAAGGTTTGTGACAAGAACGTAATCCGGGGTTACTTCCTTTACAAAGAAGCGGAGCCAGCGTTCATCGATTTCGAGTACGGAAAAATCCGCTTTCACTTCGCCTCCGAAGGTGCAGTCGTTGAGAAGAGCGGTGGTGATTCCGCCGAGCATATTGGAACCGAAGCTGTTGTTGATTACGGAAAAGCCGTTTTCACGGAGGATATGGGTCACCATATTGGAGGTGGTGGTTTTTCCGTTTGTGCCGGTGATGCAGATTACCTTTCCGCTGAATTTAAGGCGTTTCAACGGATTCGGGCAGATGATTCTTGCAATATCGCCGGGTTTTGCGGTGCCTTTTCCAACAAGGCGACCGATAAAATAGAGCACTCTGCAAACGCAGATGGCAATGAATAATCTCATGGATAGACTTCCTTTTGTTATATTGCCTCCCTTGTTAAAGGGAGGGGGACCGTTGCGGTACGCACGGTGGAGGGATTCCTTTTCCGTCAACGGTATTTTTTTGAGATGAATCCCCCCGTCTTTTTTGATTTTCATCAAAAAAGCCACCCCCCTTTGACAAGGGGGGCTTTTAAAAAAATCAAAGAGTGATAAGTTTCTTTTCGCTCCTGGTGATAACGTCGCAGCCGTCTTCGGTTACCATGACGATATCCTCGATGCGGACGCCGAACTGACCGTCAAGATAGATACCGGGTTCAACGCTCATTACGATGCCTGCTTCGGTAAGCTCATCGCAGAGAGGAGAGAATCTGGGATTTTCGTGGATTTCAAGACCAAGGCTGTGGCCGAGTCCGTGGCCGAATTTGCCTTCGTAACCTGCGCCGTAGATCATATCTCTTGCAACGGCGTCGATGGAATTGCAGGGAACGCCTGCTTTTACAGCGTCGATGGCGGCAAGCTGTGCGCTGAGAACAAGGTTATAAACTTTTTCCTGCTCTTCGGAGATTTTGCCGACTGCAACGGTTCTGGTCATATCGGAGCAATATCCGTTATGTGCGGCGCCGAAGTCCATGGTGACAAAGTCGCCCTCTTTAATAACGTTCATGCTGGGGACAGCATGGGGCATGGATCCGTTTGCGCCTGCTGCAAGAATAGTTTCGAAAGCAAGACCGGTTGCGCCGTTTCTGAGCATGAAATAATCGAGCTCGAGCTGAAGATCTTTTTCGCAAAGACCGGGCTTGATCATTTCGAGCATGTGAAGGAACGCCTTATCGGTGATGGCCTGGGCAGCGCGGATTTCCTTCATTTCCTCTTCGGATTTGATTTTTCTCTGGCGGAGAATGATGGAATTGAGACGCGGGTCATCAAGAAGTTCCGCGCTGAGAACTTTGCGGAGGCTGAAAAGGCTTTCGACTGTCATATAGCCGGATTCGATTCCGACGGTTTTCACGCCCAGTTCCTCAAAAAGCTCGTTGAGCTGTTTTGCCATATCGGTCATGAGAACGACTTCGGCATCGGTAACTTTTTTGGAGCCTGCTTCGATATAGCGGCTGTCGAGAAGGAGAACAGCTTTTTTTCTTGTTACAAGAAGTGCGCCCGCGCTGGAAACAAAGCCGGTGTAATACTGACGGTTGACGTCGGAAGTGATGAGAGCGGCGTCAATATCCTCCGGAAGCATCTGGGAAAGTCTTAAAATTCTGTCCATATTGAATCCTCCTTATACAATTATCTCAATGGTTTTTCAAAAATACGTTTTATTTTTATAAATCTGTCCGTTTCCGGACCAAGGGGTTCGGTAAGAAATACTTTTGCGCCAAGAAGATTTCCGCCGAGAACATCGGTGAAAAGCTGGTCGCCGATAACGGCGGAATCCTTCGGTTCAAACCCGTATTTTTCAAGGGCAGTTTTAAATCCCTTCAAAAGGGGTTTTGCGCTTTTGCTTACATAATCAAGCCCGAGCTTTTTGGCAAATGGCTTTATGCGGCGTTCGCTGTTGTTTGAAATTATAACAGGAACAATGCCGCATTCCTTGATTTCTGCGATCCATTCCGGAACGCCCGGAAAAGGTTTTTTTGAACCGTGGAACGAAAGGGTGTTGTCCGCATCGAGCAAAACGATTTTCACTCCGGCGCTGATCAGATTTTCCGCCGCAATATCGGTTATTCTGTTGAAGCGGTAATGCGGTTTCAGAAGTGACAAAACCTTTTTCCTCCTTTTCCGTTTTTTGAAAAATAAGAAAGCGGACAGCAAAAAGCCGTCCGCCATCCTCTTTTTCTGTTAGAAATCAATACTTTCTCTTACGAGCTGCTTCGGATTTCTTTTTACGTCTTACCGAAGGCTTCTCATAGCACTCATGCTTTCTGACTTCTGCAAG
>JAFQBT010000072.1 GCA_017399625.1 Oscillospiraceae bacterium | reverse complement strand
GCGGCGATACTTATTATGCATTCGCAGCAGCTTCCGGTCAGTTCGATACCGGTATTCCGCTTGACGAAGCTCTTATCGAATACATCACTGAAGAACTCAACGGCGTTATCGATGAAAGATATGCTGCTCCTCAGGGCAGAATCACCATCTACAACTCCTATGCAGACGCAAGCGCTGAAGCAGTTGAAGAACTCAAAGCAACCTACACCGCTCCCGCAGTCCTCGAAGACGGCTGGAACCCCTATGTAAAAGAAGCTATCGATGACTTCATCGCAACTTACGGCGGCACCGAAGACGCATACGTAGTATTCGACTTCGATAACACCACCTCCATCTTCGACGTTGAAGAACAGCTCGCAGTATATCAGCTCCAGGTAATGGCATTTGCATTCACTCCTGAAGAAATGCCCGCAATCCTTGCAACTGAACTCGGCGACCTCAATGTTGACAGATCCGACCTCGGCTATGGCAACGGTTCCTACAATGACTGGATCGATGACATCACCGCAGCTTACACTTATCTTTACAACACCTACGGTCCCTTCGATGCAGACGGTCTTGATGAAGCAGCACAGGCTGAAATCCAGGCTGATCCTATGTGGGCAGAATTCGCAACCAAAATGAGAGCAATGTATGACCTCGTTTATGATGCAGAATCTCCCGCAGTTGCATATCCTTGGGTACTCTATTGGTTCACCGGCATGACCGAACAGGAAGTTTATGAACTTGCTTATGCATCTCATTCTCACTACGGCGCTGTTGAATCCGAATACGTAGAATGGACCACCGCAGGCGAAGGCACCAAAGTTGGCGCTGTTTCCTACGAATGGACCTCCGGTACCGGCGTATCCAAAGAAGTTCAGTGGCTCTATAAAGCACTCGATGAAGCAGGCATTGACGTTTGGGTATGCTCCGCATCCGCAATCGATCCTATCCGTGCTGCAATCGATGCATTCGGTCTCCACGATTACGTAACCGGCGTTATCGCAATGGCAAGAACCCTTGAAGACGGCAAATACGTCAACTCCTACGATTATGAAACCGGCTATGGCTGGAGAGTAATCGACGGCGAATGGGTAAAAGACAACATCGCTCTCGGCGCACAGACTCAGGGCGTTGGTAAAGTTCAGGCTATTAACAACGCAATCGTTCCGCTCTATGGCGTAGGTCCTCTCGCAGGATTTATGGATTCCACCGGCGACTACAACTTCTGCACTGAGTATGATACTCTTAAACTTGTTGTCAACTTCAACCGTGCATCCAGAAAAGTAACCGACGGCGGCGGCGTTATTGCTGAACTCGCAATCTATCAGAGAGATTATCTCGGATATGACAGCCTTGCAACCGCAAACGCAGCAGGCGATACCTACTACGTACTCCAGGGTCGTCAGGAAAATGGTCACCGCGGACTTCTCGCTTCTGACTATACCCTCAGACTTGGCAAATCCGCTGGTCTCCTCTTCAGAGAAGACAAAAACTTCACTCAGCTCCAGTACATGATCGACAACGAAATGACTACCGAAGAAGTTATCAACACCTTCGCAGTCAAAACCTCCGCTGATGATTCCGTTCTCGGATTCAAATACGGCTTCGTTGCTGAATATGCTGGCTATAAGAACATCAAAGATCTTGCAGACGCAGAACTCACTTATTCTGAGAAACACGACGAAGAGATCGCTGCTCTTAAAGACAAATACACCGCTCCCGCAGTCCTCGAAGACGGCTGGAACCCCTATGTAAAAGAAGCTATCGATGATTTCATTGCAACTTACGGCGGCACCAAAAACGCATACGTAGTATTCGACTTCGATAACACCACCTCCATCTTCGACGTTGAAGAACAGCTCGCAGTATATCAGCTCCAGGTAATGGCATTTGCATTCACTCCTGAAGAAATGCCCGAAATCCTTGCAACTGAACTCGGCGACCTCAACGCTGACAGATCCGACCTCGGCTATGGCAACGGTTCCTACAACGACTGGATCGCTGACATCACCGACGCTTACACCTACCTCTACGAAAACTATGGTCCTTTCACCGCTGCAGGTCTTGACGAAGCAGCACAGGCTGAAATCCAGGCTGATCCCATGTGGCTTGAATTTGCTACCAAGATGAGAACCATGTACGACGTAGTATATGATGCAGAATCTCCTGCAGTTGCATATCCTTGGGTACTCTATTGGTTCACCGGCATGACCGAACAGGAAGTTTATGATCTTGCTTATGCATCTCATACTCACTACGGCGCTGTTGAATCCGAATACATCACCTGGACCACCCCCGGCGAAGGCACCAGAGTTGGCGAAGTTTCCTACGAATGGACCTCCGGTACCGGCGTTTCCAAAGAAGTTCAGTGGCTCTATAAAGCACTCGATCAGGCAGGCATCGATGTTTGGGTATGCTCCGCATCCGCAATCGATCCTATCCGTGCTGCAATCGACGCTTTCGGTCTCCATGACTATGTAACCGGCGTTATCGCAATGGCAAGATGCATGGACGAAGAAGGCAGATACATCAACGCTTATGACTACGAAACCGGCTACGGCTGGAGAATCATCCATGGCAGATGGGTAAAAGATAACCTTGCTCTCGGCGCACAGACTCAGGGCGTTGGTAAAGTTCAGGCTATCAACAACGCAATCGTTCCTCATTACAATGGTGTAGGTCCTCTTGCTGGCTTCATGGATTCCACCGGCGACTACAACTTCTGCACTGAGTATGACAACCTCAAACTCGTTGTTAACTTCAACCGTGCATCCAGAAAAGTAACCGACGGCGGCGGCGTTATTGCTGAACTCGCAATCTATCAGAGAGATTACCTCGGATACACCGATCTCGCAACTGCAAACGCAGCAGGCGATACCTACTATGTAATCCAGGGTCGTCAGGAAAATGGTCACCGCGGACTTCTCGCTTCTGACTATACCCTCAGACTTGGCAAGACCTCCGGTCTCCTCTTCAGAAATGACGACAACTTCGCACAGCTCTTCTACATGATCGACAACGAAATGACCACCGAAGAAGTTATCAACATGTTCGCTGTTAAGACTTCTGCAGACGATTCCGTTCTCGACTTCAAATATGGTTTTGTTTCCAACTATGCTGGTTACAAGAACATTGAAAATGAAGAAAAAGAAGTTCACGTTCACGACTGGAGCGAGTGGATCGAAAAAGACGGATACAAATATCGTTTCTGCCTTGACTGCCACCTCGAAAGAGTTGTTTACACCGAAAAAGTTGAAGACGAAACCAACCCCGGCACCGGTGCTCCCGTTGTTTTCCCCTTCATCGCAATCATTGCTGCAGCTGCAGTATGCTTCAAGAAATAATCTTAAAGCTTAAATAAAAAAAGAGCTTCCGCTTTGCGGAAGCTCTTTTTTTGTGCTTTTATAATGCGTTGCCCTGGAGCATTCTGAGGCTTTCAGAAACGCCTTTCCCCTGCCCTGCAATACTAACCTCACCCCACAGAAAACGGCATTATAAAGCCAAAAACAAGGCTTTGTGCAAGGCTGTTTTCCGGCATTTTGCGGCAGTTTTAAATGGCGCATAACCCATGTCGTCCTCACTGCAAAACCGTTTTAAAGTGCCGTTTCCAGCCTGTCGTTGCGGCATCTTTATGCAGATTAAGAGCCGCTGATAACCGTAAAAACATCTTCGATTCCGGGTTTGATTTCTTTTTCGGGCGGCGCTTTTAAGCATATAAAAAAATCCCCTTTCCTTTCGGAAAGGGGATTTTTTATTGGTTTGCTTTGCAGCTAACTTGCGAATAAATTATTCGTTGATAGCGATAACAACACCGGAACCAACGGTACGGCCGCCTTCACGGATAGCGAAACGGAGACCGGTTTCGATTGCGATAGGTTCGATGAGTTCTACGTCCATTTCAACGTTATCGCCGGGCATGCACATTTCGGTGCCTTCAGGAAGGGTGATTACGCCGGTAACGTCAGTGGTTCT
>JAFQBT010000071.1 GCA_017399625.1 Oscillospiraceae bacterium | reverse complement strand
GCGGTATTCCTCAGCCGTTCGCTTGCCGCTCCTCTTCCCCAAAAAATCTTTTGGATTTTTCGGGGACCCCATATTTCCCCTTCATAAGGGGACTAAAGCGCTCCACCGGAAGAACGGTGATTCCGATTCCCGACCGCCATCGTTCAGGCCGACGGCGGTTTTCATTCTGCATCTGCCGTCCGGTTATTTGCGGCTGTTTTTTGACGGGATGGGATTGACACCCTTCCGTCACCTTCGGTGACACCTCCCTTTACACAAGGGAGGCTATTGGCTCGGTGGTATGCGAAGGGGGAATCCCCCCGTCTGCTTCGCAGACACCCCCCTTTGACAAGGGGGGCTATTGCAAAAAAAGCACCCTTGCGGGTGCTTTTTGTTTTTTTATCAATATCTTTCGTCGTCGCGGTGGAGATCCCAGAGGGCTTCGTAAATTGCGACAACGTCCGCTTTTTCGGGAACACGTGGGTTGGTTCTTGTGGTAGCATCTTTGAGAGCGGCTTCGGCCATTTCGTCAATGGCGGCGAAATATTCCTCCTTCGAAATTCCGCCGACATCCTTGATGCAGCAGGGCATATCCATCTCCCTTGTGAGGATCTTGATATAGTTCATGAAGGAACGGACGGTGGAAACTTCGTTGAAGTTTACAATTCCGAGGGATGCGGCGATTTCGCAGTATTTCTTCACGCAGGCAGGAAGATTTTCGTGGGGAATTGTCATATTGGTGATGTCGCTGTTATAGCTTATTATGCAGGGCAGGAGCATCGCGTTTGCTCTTCCGTGAGGAATATGGAATCTTGCGCCGAGCTGGTGAGCCATTCCGTGGTTAAGACCGAGACCCGCTTCGTTGAAAGCCATGCCCGCCATGCAGGATGCAACGTGGATTTTTCCTCTTGCCTCGGTGTCGCTTGGGTTGAGGTAGGAACGGCAGAGATAGCGGCAGCAGAGTTTTATCGCTCTTTCGGCAAGGGCATCGGAAAATTCGCTGTTGCCGGTGCTGACGAAGGCTTCGATTGCGTGGGTTATGATATCCATGCCGGTATCGGCGGTGATGGTTTTCGGAACGGTTTTTACGAGTTCCGCATCAAGAATCGCAACGTCCGCGATGAGTTCTTCGGAAACAAGGGGATATTTGCTCTTTTTTACCGGGTCGGTGATTACGGAAACTTCCGTAACTTCGCTGCCGGTTCCGCTGGTGGTGGGGATTGCAACAAAAGGCGGATCAAAGGTGGGGTCCGCGCGATGGGCAAACATTTTTACCGCTTTTGTGAAATCAATCGCGCTGCCGCCGCCGACCGCCATAATGCAGTCCGGACGAAGACCGAGAGCCTTCTGGACTCCGACGATGACTTTATCCATGGGCGGATCCGGAACAACGTCGTCATAAATAAGATAAGGAACGTCCGTTGCGTCAAGTCTGTCGGTGACGAGTTTTATGAGCCCGCTTTTTACGGTAAAGGGATCCGCAACGATAAAGGCGCATTTGCTGTCCTTTTCAAGAAGATGATCAAGGGCTTTTTCGCCGAAATAGACTTTCGTTTTAAGGTCAAATTCCTGCATATTGAAATCCTCCATTTCGTTTTATGGGGAAACTTATCCGTTTACATTATACAACAACCGGAAGCAAAAATAAAGATGCTTCCGGTTGTTTTTGTTAAAAATTTTATTTTTTGATTGTGGAGCTTTCGTTGAGAACAAGGCTGCTGTAAATCATAAGGACATCCGCGCCTTCAAAATCAACGTACTGTCCGACCATGGAGGGCATGAGATAACGGGTATCAACAAGGGTTATCTTCGAATAATCGCGCATCAGAAGGGGCGCAATGGATGAACCGAAGGAATCCCGGAAGATGATAAGATGGCGGTCGCCTTCCGCAGAAGGGTTGGTTACTTCCAGAAGGGAGTTCGGACCGGAAAGATAGAATTCATAAGGGTCCTTGCCTTCGGCTTTATCAAAATCATAAACGCCGGTTTCCTTCCCGGTTTCATAATTGAAAACTGTCATGGAATCAAGGGCGGCGTTATGGAGATAGACGATTTTTTCCGCCGGGAGCGGAAGAGCGCTCTGTCCGTAATAAACACCGTGGAAATTTTCGGTTGCAACGCTTTCGGTAAGGTTGTCAAAAGGTCTTGCGCCCAGGGCTTCGAGGATTCTGTCCGCGGCGGCGGTTATGCTCTGCTGCTGCCAGTGGGTATCGGTTGCGTAATAGGAATCCTTATTGAGAAGTCCGCTTATTTCAACGTATTCGGCAAAATCAAGATTTTCCTCAAAGAATTTTTCCATTGCAGCATAGTCCATTGCCGGATAGCCGTTCTGCTCCGCAAGGAAAAAGCCTTTATCCGGAACCACGGAGAAAACGACCTTGTTGACCTTGCCTTCCATATACATTTTATAAAGGTCGGTAAAGCGGTCCTTTGCGTAGTTTACGGAATCTTCCTTGAGCGGGAAGTTGAGGGCGCCGATCTGTCCTTCTGTATAATAAAGGTTGTTGTTATCGGAAAGTCCGAAAAGGTAATACTGGGCAAGGGCTTTTATGGAACGGAAAGTATCCCGGAGGGGGAACTGGTCGTTTGTATAGTCCTCAAAGTTTTCCATAAAATCGCCGTTAAGAAGGGTTTTGACCGAAAGCTCCGGAAGCTGTTCAAGGGGTCTGCGTTCGCTTTCGGAAAAATCTCCCGCGGGTTTGAGCACCGCAAAAATCGAAAGCCCGAATATGAGCACGGCGATGAGCACGACTGTATAAAGATGTTCTGTTTTCTTTTTCAATGTTCACACCGCCTTTCTCAGAATCTGAAATAGAGGAACGGGTTGAAAGAACCGTCCGCAAGATAGCCTGTTACAAGAATTATTATTGCCGCAAAGCCAAGGGGTTTTGCAACCGCGAAGATTTTTCCGCCGATGGCGGTTTCGTTTATTTTGCCGAGGAGCTTTTTGACAACCGGAGTTGCAAGAAGAGAACCGGCAATGAACATAAGAGCATAGCTCCTGAGATAATAAAGGGTTTCGGTTCCGGCAAGGGGAATATCGAGGAAACCGAACATTCCGCCGATGTCCTCCGCTGCTCCGGCTATATTCACGGAGTTGAAAAGGACGAAGCCGATGGCGGTGAAGAAAAGAACGTAGATGTGGCTGATGACCGCCGGCGCTTTGTCAAGGTATTTTTTGAGCCACATTTTTTCGATAACGAGCAGGGTTCCGTAGAAAAGACCCCAGGCGATGAACTGCCAGTCCGCTCCATGCCAGAAACCGGTGAGGAACCATACAACGAAGATGTTGAAAAGAAATCTCGGGGTGCTTACTCTGTTTCCGCCAAGGGGAATATAGACATAGTCACGGAACCAGCTTCCGAGGGACATATGCCATCTTCTCCAGAATTCGGTGATGCTTTTCGAAATATAGGGGAAATCGAAGTTTTCGAGGAAGGTGAATCCAAAAATTCTTCCAAGACCGATTGCCATATCGGAATAGCCGGAGAAGTCGAAATAAATCTGGAGCATGAACGCCGCCGCATAGATCCAATAGAAAAGAACGGTTTTTTCGTTGCTTTCACGGAAAATGGAGCAGAGCTCGCCGAAGGCATTCGCAAAAAGAATTTTCTTTCCAAGGCCGATGCAGAAGCGCTGGATTCCGTACGCAGTTTTTTCAAGGGTATGGGTGCGGTTCCTGAGCATTTCCGCAATATCGACATAGCGGACGATGGGTCCGGCAATAAGCTGGGGGAAAAGAACAACATAAGCGCCGAAATCGACGATATTGGGGTTTGCCTTTGTGTCGCCGCGGTAAACGTCAATGGTATAGCTTGCGATCTGGAAAGTATAGAAGCTGATACCAACCGGAAGGGCGATTTTCAAAAGCGGGATTGAAAGTCCCGTTGCGGCGTTGAAGTTGCTGATGAAGAAATCCGCATATTTGAAATAGGCAAGGAAGGAAAAACTTATGATAACGGAAATTATCATAAGGGTTTTCCGGATTTTTTTGGTTTTTGCCTTATCCATCATAAGGGCAAGCCCCCAGGCGCTTGTTATGGAAGCGGCCATGAGGAAAACATAAACCGGTTCGCCCCAGGCATAGAAAACAAGGCTGAAGGCAAAAAGAACCGCATTCTTGAGTTTTTTCGGGGCGGCAAAATAACAGATGAGCACCGCCGGAAGGAAATAATAAAGGAAAGGAATGCTCGAAAAGAGCAATTTGGTCACCTCCAAAGAAATTTTTGCCTCCCCTGAAAGGGTAGGTGGATTCGCCGCTTTCGGCGAAGACGGAAGGGTTTTAAAGGTTTTGATTTTTTTATAATCAAATCTTTTAAAACCCCTCAGTCAGCAGAAATTGCAGATGCTGCCGCCCGAGGCGGATGATGAGGCGTTCATCTTTAAAACGCTGTTTAAGCGGAGGAACACCTCATCCGTCTGCTTCGCAGACACCTTCCCCTCAAGGGGAAGGCAAATTAAAGGGCGCACCGTTTTTTAAGAAGATGCGCCCGGGGTTTTTATCGGAAAGATAAATTATGCGATTGCTTCGCTGTAAACGATAGTTGCTTCGGGATATACTGCGGTGAGTTTTTCTTCGAAGGGGTTGATTGCGTCGTTAATACCGAAGGAAACAAGAACGTATTCGCTGCCGAAGGTTGCGATTACCATTTTATCCGGGAAGCCGCACATCCACTGGTTGGAAGCGATAACTTCGTGCATGGTTTCAGCAAAAGCTGCTGCGTCTGCAACTTTGAATGCGCCGCAGGTGAAAGAGTTGAGGTTCATGCCGTGAACAAGGGAAGCTGCTTCGAGGATTTCTGCATCTGCGGGAACGAGAAGGGTGCTGGTCATGAAATCAACGTTGGTAACGGTGCCGGGAGCGCCATCAACCATGTTTTCCATATCGCCGCCCATTGCGAAGAATTTTTTGTCTTCTTCAACTTCGGCCCATACTTTTTCGATGATTTCGAGAGCGGAACCAACGGAAACTTCGGTTTCGCCGCCGTTTTCACCTTCTGCGGGTTCGCTGTTTCCGCATGCTGCGAAAGAGAGCATCATTACTGCTGCAAGGAGAAATGCAAGAATTTTTTTCATGTTTGTTTTTTCCTTTCTTTAATAAAACTTTTTTTGCCGCGTCCCGCGGCAATATTTTTTGTTATTTTTTTGTTTTAATACGCCTTTTAAAAAAAAGCGCGTATATATTAAGTGTCCGAAAAATCAAAAAGTATTGCATAAACTTTAAAAAATTTTTATGAATTTTTTGTTTCGGGCACGAAATACCGGTTTATCAAGACCCCCTTGCCTAAAGGGGGCTGTCACGCATTTAAGCACGGGTGCGTGACTGGGGGATTCTTTACAAATTGAAAGTTGAAAGTGGATAGTTGAGAATGTAGGGGCGGATATCATCCGCCCATTTAAAAAAATGGTGGTTTGCGGAGGAACACCTCATCCGGCACTTCGTGCCACCTTCCCCTCAAGGGGAAGGCTATGCCCTCCGGGTTACCTGGTAATCCCTCTTCCGTTTTCGCCACAAGCGGCGAATCCACCTTTTGTTCAGCCGCAGACGGCAGACCCCTCTGTCTGCTACGCAGACATCTCCCCTAACAGGGGAGTCTCTTCTGGGAAGGCTGATTCGCTCGGTGGAAGGCGGAGGAACACCTCATCCGTTACCGTCCTGCGTTTTCAACTTTCAGCTTTCATCTTTACACTAAAAAAGGAATCCCTCCACCATCTTCGATGGTCCCCCTCCCTTTAACAAGGGAGGCTGTTCCACGTGAAACATTCGCAATAAATTATATAATTTTGCAAAACTGCATTGAAAAAAGTGCCGCACTCTATTATAATAAATAGGTAATAATAAAAAGCGGAGGAAAGCATGGGCAAAATTATAGCATTCGCGAACCAGAAGGGCGGAGTTGGAAAAACAACAACCGCCGTAAACCTTTCCGCGGCACTTGCTTACCGAACAAGGGGCAGAGTGCTGCTTGTGGATTCGGACCCCCAGGGCAACGCCACTTCCGGGCTTGGAATCAACAAAAGGGAAGTGAAGCATTCCGTTTATGACGTTGTCATCGGAAGCTGCAGCGCAAAGGAAGCGGTTATCCGCACAAAATACAAAAATCTCGACATAATGCCCTCCAGCATCGATCTTGCCGCGGCGGAAATCGAGCTTGTTGATATGGAAAACCGGGCACTTCGGCTTAAAACAGCAATTGCGGCGCTGCAGAAGGATTATGATTATATCTGCATCGATTGCCCGCCCTCCCTTGGACTTTTAACTATCAATGCCCTTGCCGCCTGCACAAGCATTCTTGTTCCGATCCAGTGCGAATTTTATGCGCTGGAGGGACTTTCCCAGCTTATGGCAACGGTGCGGACGGTGAAAAGACTTTATAACAGCTACATCGACATGGAGGGCGTTCTGCTCACCATGTATGACGCAAGGCTTAACCTCACCATGCAGGTTGTGGAGGAAGTCAAAAAATACTTCCCGCAGAAGGTTTTTAAAACCGCGATTCCGAGGAATGTGCGCCTTTCCGAAGCGCCCTCCTTCGGCGAACCGGTAATTTATTACGATTTCGCATCAAAGGGAAGCCAGAGCTATCTTGCTCTTGCGGACGAAATTATTGCGAACAACAGAACGGAGGGGTAATTTGGCAAAAGCAAGAGGACTTGGAAGGGGACTTGATACCCTTTTTGCCGACCAGAGCGGAATTTCCGCCGAGGAAAGCGGAATAAGCACCGTCCGGCTTTCGGAAATCGAGCCGAACCTTTCCCAGCCGAGAAAGGAATTTGATGAGGAAGCCCTTGGCGAACTTGCGGAATCCATCGCGGCCCACGGCGTTCTCCAGCCGCTTCTGGTAAGACCCACTAACAACGGAATGTACCAGATAGTCGCCGGCGAAAGAAGATGGCGCGCAGCAAGGATTGCGGGACTTACGGAGGTTCCGGCGCTTATCCGGG
This sequence comes from Oscillospiraceae bacterium, assembly GCA_017399625.1. Lineage (GTDB taxonomy): Bacteria > Bacillota > Clostridia > Oscillospirales > Ruminococcaceae > UMGS1668. Next base: position 4,574 of record JAFQBT010000071.1, on the reverse strand, counting down.
AACTTTCCGACGAGGAAACCGACCAGGTTGCACTCATCGAAAACCTCCAGAGGGAGGACCTCAACGCAGTTGAAACCGCCGAAGGCTACAAAAGGCTTATGGATAAATACGGCATGACCCAGGAAAAACTTTCCGAAGCGGTCGGAAAATCCAGACCCGCCATTGCGAACACCCTTCGCATTCTCAATCTTCCGGAGGAGGTACTTCCCCTTGTTTCCTCGGGAAAACTTTCCGCAGGACACGCAAAGGCGATTCTTTCCGCACCGGAGGAAAAACGCACCGAACTTGCAAAAATCATAGTTTCCGGAGAACTTTCGGTCCGTGAAGCGGAAAAAATGGCGGCAAAAATCGGAAAAGAACCGAAGGAAGCCGCTAAAAAGAAGAAAGATTCCTTCCCGAAGGACAAATATTACCGGGAAATGCAGGTTGCCATGACTGACGAACTTGGAAGACCTTTTAAAATCACCGAAAACGAAAAAGGCGGAACCATCGAAATTCCGTTTTACAGCAAAGAGGAACTTGCGGATTTCTGCGAGCGCATCCTTAAAAAGAAAATTTGAGTAAGGAGAAAAACCGATGCTTGATATTAAATTTGTAAGAGAAAACGCGGAGCTTGTTAAGGAAGCGTGCCGCAGAAGATTCAAACCCATGGACGAGGTTGTTGACGAACTTGTTGAAATCGACGCCCAGCGCAGAAAACTCAACGCAAAAACCGACGATCTTAAGGCACAGCAGAACCGCGCAAGCAAACAGATCCCCATGATGAAAAAGAACGGCGAGGACACCACCGAGCTTATGGCTCAGATGAAGGAAATTGCCGAAGAGAGCAAAAAATGCGGCGAGGAGCTTGCAAAACTCGAAGACCGCCAGCTTGAACTCATCCTCCGGATTCCGAACATCCCCAACGAGGCTGTTCCTTACGGCAAAGACGACACTGAAAACGTCGAGCTCAGAAGATGGGGCGAACCCCGTCAGTTCGATTTTGAACCCAAGGCACATTGGGACATCGGTCAGGACCTCAATATCCTTGACCCGGAAAGAGCAGGCAAAGTTACCGGTGCAAGATTCCATTTTTATAAGGACCTTGGCGCAAGACTTGAGCGCGCAATTATGAACTATTTCCTCGATACCCACACCGCAAACGGATATACCGAGGTTTTCCCGCCCTTCATGGCGAACAAAGCTTCCATGACCGGCACCGGCCAGCTTCCGAAATTTGCGGAGGATATGTATAAACTTGAGGGCGAGGATCTTTATCTCATCCCCACCGCGGAGGTTCCGGTAACCAACTTCCACAGGGGAGAGGTTCTTGATAAAGCGAGCCTCCCCATCAAATACTGCGCATATTCCGCATGCTTCCGCGCAGAAGCAGGTTCCGCAGGAAGAGATACCCGCGGTCTTATCCGCCAGCACCAGTTCAACAAGGTTGAGCTCGTAAAGTTCGCCGATCCGGAAAAATCCTATGAGGAACTTGAGGAACTCACCGGCGAAGCGGAAAAAGTTCTCCAGGGACTCGGTCTTCCTTACAGAGTTGTTGTGCTCACCACCGGCGACCTTACCTTCAGCTCTGCAAAAACCTATGACATCGAAGTATGGATGCCTTCCTACGGAAGATACGTTGAGATTTCCTCCTGCTCCAACTTCGAGGATTTCCAGGCACGCCGCGCGAACATCAAATGCAAGGATAAAGACGGCAAGGCTGTTTTCGCCCACACCCTCAACGGTTCCGGCGTTGCAATCGGCAGAACCACCGCAGCAATTCTTGAAAACTACCAGAATGCTGACGGCAGCGTTACCATTCCGGAAGTACTCCGCAGATACATGGGCATTGACGAAATCAAATAATTAAAAAGGAGCGCCGCAAGGCGCTCTTTTTTTACAAAAAAAGCCCCCTTGTCAAAGGGGGCTGGCACCGAAGGTGACTGGGGGATTCTTTTCAAGTTGAAAGTTGAAAGTTGAAAATGTAGGGGCGGATATTATCCGACTGTTTTTTTGCAAAAAGGCCCCCTTGTTAAAGGGGGCTGGCACCGAAGGTGACTGGGGGATTCTGTATAGATTTTCGGCTGATGTATGATGGTTCCGCAAAATCCGCCGTTTTCATTCTCAATCTGCCGCCCGGTTATTTTTGGCTGAATTTAACGAGATGGGATTGGTCTGTCATTGCGAGCCTTCGGAGAAGGCGTGGCAATCCGTTCTCTTTTTGCGGCTGTTATTACGATTACGGTAGGGGAGGATATCATCCGCCCGTTTAAAAAATGGTGGTTTGCAAGGGAACACCTCATCCGTCAAAACCTTCGGTTTTGCCACCTTCCCCTCAAGGGGAAGGCTGCCCTCCGGGAATCCTTTTTTGGGCGGATATTATCCGCCCCTACGGTTTTTTAAATCATTTTGCACTTTGCACTATGCATTGTGCATTAAAAAAGCACCCTTGCGGGTGCTCTTTTTTAAATCTGTTCCGGGAAGAAGCCGGGAAGTTCGTTGTAATCGGAAAAGCCGAGTCCGTGGGCTTTTTCGCGCATGACCTGGTAAAGTTCCGCAAAGGTTGCTTCGACATAGGGTCTGAGGAAAATTCCGCCGACGCAGCAGCAAAGCATACCGAGAATTTCCCAACCGATGAAAGAAAGATCCAGCACGAAGATTTTCCATTTTTCTCCGCGGGTCATCTGGCGGGAAAGTTTGAAGGCTCTGTCCGGGTCGATCTGCGGATTTTCCGCAAGGATATAGGGAACCATGCAGTATTCATAGGATTTTATGATGCCGGGAATCACGAAAAGCAGGCTCCAGAGGAAGACTTTGATTTCCCGGAGGAACATGGTTTTTACGATGTTGCCGTATCTTCCGCCTTTGAATGACCAGAAAAGCCGTTCGAATCTTGAATCAAAAGCCCGGTGCTCCATGAAATAGCGGTTTTTGCCGACTATGACCGGTCCGGAAACAAAAGCGCTCCAGCCGAAGGCAAGGGCAAGACCGATGGTGAAGGCAAGAACAATGAAGAAAACCGTCGTCATGGCGATGAGGGGATTGCTGAAAAAATCCTCGATCACCGCGCCGAATTCGCCGAAAGTTTCGCTGAGAAAATCCTTGATGAAAACCGCGAAACCGGAAGGGGTGAGCTCGCCGTGGTATTCGGTCTGATATTCGGTTGTGATAGTGTTGGTGGTCGTGCCGCCGGTGCTGATTCCGCCGGTTATGATTCCGCAAAGGAAAGTCACCAGAAGCGGCATCCAATAGCCGAAGCGGCGAAGGCTGTTTTTCGCCTCCTGTTTGATTCTTGCGCGTGTCCACATAAAAAACACCTCCCTGATGGTTTTATTATAATGCGTTTTTATGGGAATTGGATAAATAAATTGTAAACATTTTTACGGATAGGGAAAAATATTCCGTGTTTCAGCAGAAATATCAATAACGGTTTTTCCGGAAAGGCGCGCCTTTGCGACAATTTTTGAGGAGTTTCCAAATGCAGAAGGACATGCAACAACAAAAGAGGAATTTTTGAGCATCCAGAGGTTCCGCTGGTTTATTGCATAGCGAAGGGGAGTTTTTTCAAGCCCTTCCGGATAAATTGTTTCAAGAATCGGAGGGAGTTCGAAAGGCTTTTGTTTTCCGGGAATGTATGCAAGAACTATAAAACATTTTATATAGGGATATTTCTTTTGGAGAAGTCTAAGCGCAGTCTGTGTATAGGAATCGAAGGAACCTTTGTCGCCGACATAAAAAGTGGAAACTTTTTCGTTAACAATAAGTTCTTCGATTACTGCAATAAGAGTATGATATGTTTCCTGGGAAGCTTCGTGATCTCCGATAAACATACATGACGGCATAGTATGACCTCCAAAGTACTTATTTTTACCCGTGTAAGGGTATAGATAAATTATGATATAAAAACAAAGGAAAGTCAACCCGTACACAGGTAATACAAACAAAAGCACATATTATGATTAATTCAAACCTTAAACGGATAATTATAATATGGAGCTGATAATTTGGAATATAATGAGATTTATATAAAAAGAATAAAATACCTTTGCGAGAAAAGGGGAATTGCAGTAAATAAACTTGCAACGATGAGCGGAATTAATCAATCTACGCTTGATAATATAACAAGGGGAGTAACTAAAAATCCAAAAGCAAGAACATTGCATAAAATTGCGATTGCTTTTAATATGACTCTTTCTGAATTTCTTGATTTTGAGGAACTTAATAATTACTCTTTTGATGACAATGAGAATGATGAATAAATAAAAAAACCGCTATGCTCAAAATGAGCACAGCGGTTTTTTTAAAATGCATTTTTATGGGAATTGGATAAATAAATTGTAAACATTTTCGGCGGAAGGGGAGTTTTTTTAATTGAAAGTTGATAGTTGAAAGCTGAAAGTGCAGGGGAGGATATTATCCGCACATTTTTGCTGAAAGCCCCCCTTGTTAAAGGGGGGTGGTTTTGGCTTTGCCAAAACCGGGGGGATTCTGTTGAAATTACCGGCTGAATTTAACGGGATGGGATTACAATCCCTCCGTCACCTTCGGTGACACCTCCCTTTACACAAGGGAGGCTACGCTCCGGGTTACCTGGG
>JAFQBT010000006.1 GCA_017399625.1 Oscillospiraceae bacterium | reverse complement strand
GTTATCGAAGTCGAATACTACATAAGCGTTTTTAGTGCCGCCGTAAGTGTCGATGAAATCGTCGATAGCTTCTTTTACATAGGGGTTCCAGCCTTCTTCAAGAGAATCTATGGAAGGAGCTGCATATTTTTCATTTACATAATCAAGAACAGAATTGTAAACAGTGATTCTGCCCTGAGGATCAGCATATCTTTCATCAATAACACCGTTGAGTTCTTCAGTGATGTATTCGATAAGAGCTTCGTCAAGCGGAATACCGGTATCGAACTGACCGGAAGCTGCTGCGAATGCATAATAAGTATCGCCGCCTGCTGCACAGAAGTTGTTGGAGATAACGCCGTAAACTGCTGCGGGGTCAAATTCTTTGCCGTTGATGCTGTTGATTACAACACGGTTGATAGATGCGGGTCCATAATAAGTGGAGCCGGGGTAAGTTTCAGGATTTGCGTCATATTCTTCGTAAGTATGAACTTCGAATTCAATGCCTGCAACCTGGGGGAAGCCGCCTACGGATTCGGGAGTGCAGAAAGTGGAAGCTTCGAGAGCTTCGAGAAGTTCTTCACCGGTTACGTAGACGAGAGCGATGGTGTTACCGAAAGGAAGAACGGTGTTGACGTCTTTCATGGTAACGTCACCTTTGGCGATAGGAGCACGGATGCCGCCGCCGTTGGTGATTGCAACAATGTTTTCTTCGGGAACTTCAAGACCGTCTTTGTTCTGGAATACTTTCCATACCATGGAGTCGGTGATGAGGTCGCCAAGGTTGGTTTCGCTGTCGCGGTTGCCGTTGGGAGCTTTTGCGCCGTTGAGGTCAACTTTGGATTCTGCGAAAACTTCGCCGTATTTTGCATCGATAGGATCGATGATTGCTTTTGCAGCTGCAGCAACAGCTTCGTCGGAACCTGCATAATCAGCAAGAGAGAAGAGGAAGTTGTCTTCGATTGCTTTGGTTGCGTTGTCGATTACGACAACACCGACGTTTGCAAGAGCGGTACCGGTGGACTGGATGGGTTCACCGTTTGCACCTTCGGTCATAACGGAATGGGAATGACCGTCGATGATGAGGTCGATGCCGGTGGTGTTTTCCCAAAGGTCATAGGAACGGTTGGGTTCAGAAGAAGCATCGATGCCAAGGTGAGAAAGGCAGATGATTACGTCTGCGCCTTCTGCTTCAAGAGCTGCAACCTGTTCGTTTGCACAAGCGAAAAGTTCGTCTTCTGCAAGGAAATCGAGACCCTTGATGAGAGCGGGGTTGGTTTTGGTCTGTGCTTCGGGAGTTTCAAGTCCGAAGAAGCCAACTTTTACGCCGCCTTTTTCTACGATGGTGTAACCGTCATAGATGGGAGCGTCGTTTTCAAGGACGTTTGCACAGAGAACTTCGAAATCTGCAGATTCGAGGTTTGCTTTGATCTGTGCCCAACCATAGTCAAACTCATGGTTACCGAGGATGGCGATGTCGTAACCGGCAGCGTTCATCATGGTAACTGCGTCTGCGCCCTTGGACATGCTGACGTAAACGGTGCCCTGGCTGTAGTCGCCTGCATCGGTAAGGATTACTTCAGCGCCGGCTGCTTCGAATTCATCAACGAGAGCAGCGACTTTTGCGTAGTCCTGGATTTTACCGTGAACGTCATTGGTGTGAAGGATAACAGTTTTTCCGGTGTAGTCTCCCTCGACAGCAAATGCGGAGATTCCCATAGAGAGAACCATCACTGCTGCAAGAAGAAGGCTCAAGATTCTTTTCAAAAAAATCCCTCCTATTTTTCTTTTTCCTTCGGCTTGTAAATAGCCGTATATATTATAATATTATTACTTAATAAAGTAAATATATTTTCTAAAATTTTCCTTATTTTTGGTGCCAAAATTTTGAACAGAAAATCGTCAGAATATATAAAAATGTTTTATTAAGATAAAGTAAAATTGAAAAAGGAAAAAACTTTCCGAACTTGACAACCGGGAAGTTTTGGTGTTAAAATAACGAATTATCGAACGGCTTGGAAAAAAGCATAATAAAGCCGAAAAAGCAAAAAATAATACAAAAAAAGGACGGAAATACAAAAAATGATCTATGTGCTCTATCTTGTTGTTGCCGCTCTGGTAACCTTTATGTCCATCAAAGCATCCGAATATGTGGATATGCTTGATAAAACAACTTCTCTTTCCGGTGCTTTCCTCGGCGGAATCCTTCTTTCCGCAGTAACCTCCCTTCCGGAGCTTTTCACAAGCATTTCTTCCACCCTTATGCTTGATCAGCCCGGTCTTTGCATCGGAAACATTCTTGGAAGCAACCTTTTCAACTACGCAATGCTCAGCTTCTTCATTCTCACTGCTGTTGCGAAATTCGCAAAATGCAGCCTTGCAAAAATCCATTTTGTCGTTGCGGTTTCCGTTGTTGCAATGGGTCTTCTTATCGTCTGCAACAAATATGGTTTCCTTGCTTTCGATATCGGAAACGTAAGCGTAACTTCCGTTCTCATAATTCTCCTTTATGTTCTCACCGTATGGATTATGTATAAAAAAGGCGGAACTTCCGAAACCGAAGATGACGGCGAACCCGTAACCCTTTCCAGAAAACAGATCCTTACCAGATTCACCGTTGTAAGTATCGGAATAGTTGTTTTCAGCGTTATCCTCACCTATATCACCGATGAGCTTTCCGTCCGCCTCAACCTTGGAAAAACCGTTGCAGGCGCACTCTTCCTCGGCGTTGCAACCTCTCTTCCGGAAACCGCTTCCACCTTCACTCTTTTCAAAATCAAAAACTACGATATCGCGGTGGGCAACATTGTCGGTTCCTGCCTTTTCAACTTCACCATTCTTTCCGTTGCGGATTTCTTCTATCGCGGCGGCGGAATTTATACCATTGCGGATACTTCCACAATGAACCTTATCATCTTTGCATCCGTTGCTTCCGTTCTTGCGGGTCTTATGCTTAAATTCCGCAACAAAGCAACCTGCGTTATCTGCCCGGTTGGAATCATCGCAAGTTATATTGCGTTCCTTGCACTTTGATTCATTAAGAAAACCAAAAGGAGCATCCGGAAAGGGTGCTCCTTTTTTGCTGCTTATTTTTTGATTTTTCAAAAGAAACGGTGTGGCATAAAAATGCGTTGGGAATTCCTTGCCGGATTATCCAAAATTCCGTTTTTTCGATTTGGTAATAAAAAACAGCCGGGCGGAAAAAGCAGAATGAAAACCGTTGCCGACCCCGAGCGGCGACGGTGGAGAATCGGAACCGCCATTCGTTCGGTGGGGCGTTTTAGTCCCCTCCAAGGGGACAGCGTTTGCGGGAGCAAACTGCAGGGGTATAAATTTTTCTTTTCAGGCGTTACCCGGTTTCTTTTGATTTTTCAAAAGAAACGGGGTGGCATAAAAATGCATCGGAAGTTTTATCCGGATTGCCCGGAAATCCATTTTTTTCAATTCTTTTCTTATTTTTATTGTTGTAATGAATAATAAAGTATGATAAAATAATTCTATATGCTTATTCCCGCTTGAGGAGGAATTATTAATGGATTTTGAAAAACTTGCGGAACTTCTGTTCCCGAACGTGACCGAAACCGCTGAAGAGGTGGAGGCACGCTATCCCCGGAGAGATCTTCCCGAAGGCGCAAAAGTTACCAGAATCGCACCCAGCCCCACCGGCTTTATGCATCTTGGAAACCTTTTCGGCGCCATCACCGATGAACGCCTTGCACACCAGAGCGGCGGCGTTTTCTTCCTTAGAATCGAAGATACCGACGCAAAACGCGCTGTTGAAGGCGGCGTTGAAACCATCATCAACGTTTTCAGAAAATTCGGTCTTAATTTTGATGAGGGCGCTCTCATCGACGGCGAAAAAGGCGATTACGGTCCTTACCGCCAGCGCCAGAGAGCTTTTCTCTATCACGTTTTTGCAAAAAAACTTGTTGCCGAAGGAAAAGCCTATCCCTGCTTCTGCACCGAAGAGGACCTTGCCGCAATGAGAGAGCAGCAGGAAGCAGAAAAAGCAAACCCCGGTTATTACGGAAAATGGGCAGCACACCGCAATATGCCCATTGAAGAGGTTGAAAAAGCCCTTGCCGAAGGCAAACCCTGGGTTCTCCGTTTCCGCAGCGAAGGCGACGCAGAAAAATATCTTCACCTCAACGACCTTGTAAAAGGCAAGATCGATATGCCGGAAAACGATCAGGACGTTGTTCTTCTCAAATCCGACGGCATCCCGACCTATCATTTTGCCCACGTTGTTGACGACCACCTTATGAAGACCACTCATGTTGTCCGCGGTGAGGAATGGCTTGCAACCTGGCCCATCCATGTTCAGCTTTTCAGCGCTCTCGGCTGGAAAATGCCGAAATATGTTCACACCGCCCAGCTTATGAAAATGGACGGTGAAAGCAAACGCAAACTTTCCAAACGCAAGGACCCGGAGCTTGCACTCGATTTCTATTTCGAAGAAGGCTATCCCGTTCCTTCCGTAATCGAATATCTGCTCACTCTCCTCAACTCCAACTTTGAGGAATGGAGACTTGCGAACCCGAAAGAACCTTATGAAAACTTCAAGTTCACCACCAACAAGATGAGCGTTTCCGGTTCCCTCTTCGACCTTGATAAGCTCCGCGACGTTTCCAAAAACGTTGTTGCAATGCTCACCACTGAAAAGGTCTGGGAATATTTCTCCGACTGGGCAGAAAAATACGATAACGAATTCTATCAGCTTCTCGCAAGAGATCCGGATTACGCAAAAGCAATTATCTCCATCGGCCGCGGCGTTCCGAAACCGAGAAAAGATATCGCCGTCTGGAGCGAGATGAAGGAATATATGGCCTTCTTCTATGATGAACTTTTTGTTGAAGGAAAAGAATATCCCGCAAACATGAGCACCGAAGATATTGCCGCCGTGCTCAAAAATTATATGAGCATCTACGATGAGCACGACGACCAGAACGACTGGTTCGGAAAGATAAAGGAACTTTCCGTTTCCATGGGCTATGCCGCTTCCCCAAAGGAATTCAAACAGAATCCGGATGCTTTCAAAGGCCACGTCGGCGATATTTCCGCCGTTATCAGAATGGCAGTAACCGGCAGAGTCAACAGCCCGGATATGTTCACCGTTATGAGCATCCTCGGAAAAGAAAAGGTTCTTGAAAGACTTGAAAAAGCTTTTAATAATATTTAAAGGCTTCTTCTTGATGCGGTGTTGTCCAAATCTTTGATTTGGTTAACAACACCCACGCAAGATTGTCCCGCAAGCAAAGCGAGCGGATGACAATTACTGCCGGAGAAGCTGTCAGCGCAGCTGACTGATGAGGTGTAGCCGCATTGCGCAGCAGCGGCGTTATTTTAAAACAAACACCTCATCCGCCGCGACCATACGGTCATGCGGCACCTTCCCCTCAAGGGGAAGGCAAATTTACAGAAAGGACAAAAAAACCATGCCCGAAGAAGTAGTATCTAACTTTATACATGATATAATCGATAAAGACCTTGCGGAAGGCGTCAATACCGAAGTCCATACCCGCTTCCCTCCGGAACCCAACGGATATCTCCATATCGGTTCCGCAAAAGCGATCTGGATCAACGCTTCCACCGCTGAAAAATACCACGGAAAATTCAACCTCCGCTATGACGATACCAACCCCGCAAGAGAGGATGACGAATATGTCCGGAGCATCCTCCGGGATATCCGCTGGCTTGGTTATGAACCCAACGGCGGCATTTTCTATGGTTCCGACTATTTTGAAAAATGCTATGAATTTGCGGAAAAACTCATCATCGACGGCAAAGCCTATGTTGATGACCTTACCCGTGAGGAAATGCAGGAATACCGCGGCACCGATGCCGGCAAACCCAGCCGTCCCAGCCCTTACCGCGACAGAACTCCGGAAGAGAACCTTGACCTTTTCCGCAGAATGAAAGCAGGAGAATTTGAGGATGGTTCCAAAACCCTCCGCGCAAAAATCGACCTTGCAAGCCCCAATATGAATATGCGCGACCCGGCAATTTACCGCATCAAACGCGCAACCCACCACCGCCAGGGCGATAAATGGTGCATCTATCCTCTCTATGACTTTGCGCACCCGATTCAGGACGCACTCGAAGGAATCACCTATTCCTGCTGCTCCATCGAATTTGCAAACCACCGTCCGCTTTATGACTGGGTCGTTGAAAACGTCGGTTTCGAAAAACCCGTTCCGCACCAGTATGAATTTGCCCGTCTCAACGTAACCTATACCGTTATGAGCAAGCGCTATCTCCGCGAGCTTGTTGAAAAAGGCATTGTTGACGGCTGGGATGACCCCAGAATGCCCACCCTTTCCGGTATGAGAAGAAGAGGTTACACCCCCACTTCCATCATCGAGTTTGTAAAAACCGCCGGCGTTTCCAAAGCGGATTCCCTTGTTGCGGTGGAACTTCTTGAACACTGCATCCGCGATGAACTCAACTATTCCGCAGCAAGAAGAATGGCGGTAATCGACCCCATCAAAGTTGTTGTAACAAACTATCCGGAAGATAAAACCGAATATTTCGAAATCGCCAACAACGTAAACGATCCGGAAGCCGGAACCAGAAAAGTTGAATTCAGCCGCGAACTTTATATCGACCGTGAAGACTTTGCCGCAGTTCCTCCGCCCAAATTCTTCCGCCTTAAACCGGAAGGCGAAGTCCGTCTTATGGGCGGATATATCGTAAAATGCGAAGGTTTTGACATTGACGAAAACGGAAACGTAACCGAAATCCGCGTTACCGCAGACCTTGAAACCGGAAACGGAATGCCCGCCGACGGAAGAAAAGTAAAAGGCACCATCCACTGGGTAAGCGCAAAATCCGCTGTTGATGCAAACGTCCGCATGTACGACCGCCTTTTCACCGAAGCGAACATGGTAACCCTTCCGGAAGGCGCGGAATACAACGATTATCTCAACAGAGATTCCGTCAAGGAATATAAAAACGCAAAACTCGAAGCCGCTCTTGCAGAAGCAGGCGAAAACGAAAGATTCCAGTTCGTCAGAACCGGTTATTTCATCCGGGACAGCAAGGACGAAAATTGCTGGAACAGCATTGTTCCCCTCAAGGAAAGCAAATCCAAATAAAAACAAAAAAGGCTCCCGGAAGGGAGCTTTTTTATAGCCTTCCGCAAAAGACGAAAGGGCGTTAATCCTATCCAATAAAAATCCGTTATAATGATTGCTGTAAGGTTAATGTAGGGCGGGGGCTTGCTCCCGCCGCAATCATATCCGATTAAAATCGACCGATAATTATAAAATCTTTAATAAATGGGTTTTAAAGAGCTGAAAGATTCCGAACCAAAAACCGTTCTTATATATTGAGAAAGCTTTCCGTAAATCCTGAAAAAAGGAGGTGTTTTGTTGCAGAATAAGGAAATAATCGGACTTTTTGAAAAAGGGGACGAAAGTGCCCTTGAAATAACCGAAAAGCAGTATAAAAATTACTGCGTTTCCATTGCCGAAAGAATCCTCGGAAGCAGGGAGGACGCGGAGGAAATCTGGAACGACGTTCTTTCCGCCGCATGGGATTCCGTTCCGAAGATAAAGCCGGAACGTCTTGATCTGTATCTCGGAAAAATCGCAAGAAACGCCGCTTTGAAAAAGCTTGAATCCGAAAAGGCAAAAAAACGCGACGGCGGAATAAAGCTCCAGCTGGATGAACTTGCGGAAGCAATTCCCGCTCCCCTTTCCGGAACGGAAGCGGATTCCATCGCCCTGCGGGATTTTCTCAACGGATTCATCCGTTCCCTTCCGAAGGAGCAGAGAAAGATTTTTATAAAAAGATACTGGCTTTGCGAAGATGTAAAAAGCATTGCTGAATCTTCGGGATATTCCGAAAACAAAGTTTCGCTTATTCTTTTCCGCATCCGAAAACGCCTTAAAAAAGAACTCGAAAAGGAGGAACTCAATTTATGAACGAAAAAGACCTTATGAACGCAATGAACGACATTGACGAAAGCCTTTTTGATTTTGAGGAAAAAAAGAAAAAGCCCCTTAAAGGAAGCTGGAAGATGCTCATCGCCGCCGCTCTCATCATGGCTTTTTCCGTAACAGCTTATGCAATCGGAAATATTACAACTTCTTACAAAACAAGAGTTGTGGATATGGAAGGTCTTTCAAAATTTTATTATGGCGATGTTGAAAAAGCGGAATTCCATGAAATGACCGTCGAATATAAGCTTGAACCCCAGAAAGTCAGCAAGGAATTTTATGATGACTGCGTCGCGTCACTTAATTATGACTGTAAAACTATTCAGCAAACTTATGAAAAATACCATGATGAGGAATATATCATTCCGGAAGGAGAGAAGTTTTGGTCATCCATTAACTTTTATTTTGACGAAACGGATGAGAAAAATAATTATACCGTTGATGAGCTGGAAGAATATATCGGCGTTGAACTTTGCCTCGGCGATGAAATAAGAGAAGGAATAAACTATCTTGCGGAGAAAAGAAAAGCGAAAAAAACTTCTCTCTGGCCCTGCAGCATAAGCGTGACCGGCAAAAAAGTCAGCGAAGCCGAAGGAGGATTTGTTCCACTTTGCGCAAATATAAGCTTTATTGTGGATTATGACAGCAAAGGCAACTTTGTTTACGCATATACCTATATCTCTCTTTCCGAAGAAAAAACAACCGCAACTTCCGTCTGGAATTCCTATGAAAAAGAAGGAAAATGGAAGGAAAAAATCATAAAAACCGATTCCGGAAAGGAGATTTATTTCATCCATAACAACCCGGAAAAAGGTTTCCGCTCAAGCGCAAAAGCTTTCTGGACCGAAGACGGAATCGGATACGAAGCATACGCCGCCATGGCCTATGACTGGGAACACAAAGACGAAGCGGTGAAATATCTCAAACCTTTCATCGAAAATATCGAATAATTCGCTACAAAACGTAATAAAAAAATGAATTTCTACAAAATGTAAACAAAAAGCCTCCCTTGCCTAAAGGGAGGCGTCATTTGCGAAGCAAATGACGGAGGGATTCCTTTTGCGGTTATATCGGCAATAAAGATGAATCCCCCGGTCTTTCGCCTTCGGCGAAATCCAGCCCACTTTAACAAGGGGGCTTTTTTTGTTTTATTTATTCCATTTCAAACTCGTTTTCTGCTTCAAGCCGGGTAAGATGTTCATCATAAGCCGCAAGCACCGCATCCTCAAGGAGCTTCCGTGCTTCCGGGGTAATCGGATGCACAACGTCCCGGAAAATCCCGCTTTCGTCCTTTCTGCTTGGCATTGCAACAAAAAGCCGTTCCGGTCCGGAAATAACTTTCAGATCATGCACCGCAAGGTCGTGGTCGATGGTGACGGAAACAAGTGCCCGAAGTCTTTCGTTTTCATAAATTTTTCTGATGCGGATATCCGTGATGTTCATTTTTTAAAATCCTCCAAAAATATGTTTGCAAAATGATTATGGACGGATTTTTCCGTTTTATTCAATTGGAAAGAAACATTATAAAGCCCCCTTGTTAAAGGGGGCTGGATTTTTTAACCGCCTGCGGTTAAAAAAGACTGGGGGATTCCTTTGTAAATTTTTCGGATAGTTTAGAATGAATCCCTCCGTCACGCCTTTGTTACCCGGGGCGTGCCACCTCCCTTTGACAAGGGAGGCTTAAGAGGATGGATAACAAAAATTAAAAAACTGTTTCTTTTTTTGCAAATTGGTTGTATAATATATAAGGATTATTCTGCGGCTTTGCCGCAAACTGTAAGGGAGTGAAAACCATTGACAGTTGATGAAAATATTCTTAAAGGGAAAAAACATCTTCACTTCATCGGAATCGGCGGTTCGGGAATGTTCCCGATGGTGCAGATTCTGCATAACGAAGGATTTTACATAACCGGTTCCGATAACAACGAAACCGAAACCACAAAAATCGAACGCAGAATGGGAATCGAAGTTATCTTCGGACAGAAAGCGGAAAATATCGAAGGCGCAGATCTTATCGTATATACCGCCGCGATAATGGCGGATAACCCGGAGCTCATCGCCGCAAAAGCTTCCGGCGTTCCCTGTCTTGAGCGCAGCGAAATGCTCGGAGTTCTTTCCCGCCGTTACAGCAAAGCTCTTTGCGTTGCCGGAACTCACGGAAAAACCACAACCAGCGGAATGATCGCCCAGGTTCTCCTCGAAGGAGGATTTGACCCCAGCGCATTCATCGGCGGAAAGGTAAAAGCTCTCGGCGGAAGCGGCAGAGCGGGAAAAAGCGATATCTTCGTGGTCGAAGCCTGCGAATTTGTTGATACCTTCCTCAAGCTTTCCAACGATATTTCCATAATTCTCAATATCGACAACGACCACCTTGATTATTTCGGCACCATCGAAGGCGCGATAAAATCCTTCCGCAAATTTGCCGAAAACAGCACCGGTGCCCTTATAGTCAACGGCGACGACGAAAATACGATGAAGGCCGTTGAGGGACTTGATAAGGAAATCATCACCTTCGGCTGGAGCGAAACCAACGATTACTGGGCAAAGAATGTTCGCAAGCTTGGCGGAGCGCGTTCCGGCTACACCCTTATGCATAAGGGTGAACCCATTGCGGAAATCGAACTCACCATTCCCGGAAAACACAATATTCTCAACTCCATCGCCTGTGCCGCCGCATGTATTTATGTTGGAATGGCGCCGGAACAGGTTGCGGAGCATATCGATAAATTCCCCGGAGCGGGAAGACGTTTTGAAATCCTCGGCGAAGTGAACGGAGTTACCATTGCGGACGACTATGCCCACCACCCCACCGAACTTGAAGCGACTCTCCGTGCCGCAAAGGAAATGGATTTTAACGAAGTCTGGGCGGTTTTCCAGCCTTTCACCTATTCCAGAACGGCTCTTCTGATGGATGATTTCGCTAAAGCTCTTTCCGTTGCGGACCATGTCGTAATGAGCGAAATCATGGGCAGCCGCGAAAAGAATACCTATAACGTATATACCGCCGACCTTGCCGCAAAGATCCCCGGAAGTGTCTGGTTCAACACCTTTGAGGAAATGGCGGAGCACACTCTTAAAAACGCAAAACCCGGCGACCTTGTTATCACTCTTGGCTGCGGGGATGTTTACAAATGCGCCTATATCATGGCGGGCATAAAATAAGGAGGACAAAATGAAACCTATTCCAAGACTTGCCGACGATATGAGAATCTATCTCGCCACTGAGAAAATGGAAAACCAGGAGATTCTTGAAACCCTTCTTGAAAGCAGGGAAGATACCGAAGCCGCTCTGATGACCGCAAGACAGAAAGTAAGCGACGTTTTTGTAAGTTACATTCTTCCGGCGGAAAAACAGGCAAGAACAAAAAAACTCGACCACGACGGATTTTTTGCTCTTCTTCTTGAACTCACCGCGAAATATCCCAAGGAATGGAAGGAACTCCGGGATAAATACGAAGCGGACGGCATCACCAAGCATTCCGAACGCCTTAACGCCATGATCGACAAATACGAGGAAATTTCCACCGTTTTCCAGACCATGGTTGACGAAGCGAAAGAATAAAAAAGCCTCCCTTGCCTAAAGAGCAAAGCCTGTGAAGCGCGTCCTGTGGACGATGAAGCGAGCAGGGTTTGGCGCCGCGGTCAAAATATTCAAGGCGTATGCCGCAGAATATTTTGGGTACCGCAAGAGTTGGGGGACCATTGCGAAGCAATGGTGGAGGGATTCTATAATAAAATGTAGGGAACGGTCTTGACCGTTCCGTAAAATAAAAGCACCGCCCAACGGGCGGTGCTTTATTTTATTGGCGAAGGATCATCGGTTCTGCCGAGAATATAATCAACGGAGGTGTTGTAAAAATCCGCAAGGGAAATCAGCATATCGGTTGGGATGTCGCGGTATCCGCTTTCGTAACGATAATATTGCGGCTGCGGCATTTTTAAATATTCAGCAACTTGCCGTTGGGTCAAATCGTGGTCTTCTCTTAAATCTCGGATTCGTTTATAATATCCCATCTGTAATCGTCCTTTTTGATACTCGTTTGGTTATCTTGACAATACACCTAAAAAGGATTATTATAATTATATTATAACCGTTTGGATATAATAATATTTTTTGGAGGGATAAAAATGAAAAAACTTCTGGCGGTTTTGCTTGCGGCGATTATGATTTTGAGTTTTGCGGGGTGTGGTCAATCCAAGGGGACTGCTCCGGAATTTATGGGAGGATATTTGTTTGGCGGGCTGATAAGTGAGAATGAAGGGGTCGAGGAACCGACTTCGCTTTATAATAAACCGCTCGCTGATGTGGAACTTGGTTACAGAGAGTCAGATGGAACCCTCTACCGTATCATGTACACTTTTGCACCTGGAGTTACACTTGATATCGTTTTGGAATCCATTATAGAGGAGGTTGGAACATATTCAGATTATAAATGTACGCTGGCAAAGGGATATTTAGTTTATGGCGTAGATTATTCGAGATATACTTACAAATGGTCTTTTAATGAGTATGACATTCAGTTAACATTTATAGAAGATTATGTAGATCTTTATGGTTCAAAACCGGATGAGTTGTTACTTGTAATTTCTGATTATGATTAAAAAGCAAAAAAGCACCGCCCATCGGGCGGTGCTTTTTTGTTCTATATAAAATTGGACAGGGTTACAATCCCTCAGTCACGGCAAGCCGTGACAGCTCCCTTTACACAAGGGAGCCTTTTTTTATTCTTCCTCTTTTTCTTTTTCAACCATGGTTTCCGCGCCGAGAAGGAATTTGTCCGCAAAGGTGAGAAGATAGCCTTTGCCGGGTTCAAAATCCATTCCGGCAACCTCAAGGTTGACGTTGAAATGGGGAATATTAAGGCACATTCCGCTCTGGGGTTCCATGAAAACAAGGGTGCCTTCGCCGTAACGGACAAATTTGAGCAGGACTTCCATGGTATCAAGAATTTTGTAATGGGGACAGGAAGGCCAGTAATCGATATCGTCGATGTTGGAATCATACATTCCGTGGTCGATCATATCTTCGATAAGAAGAAAAACAGCGTTTTTGGTGGAATCCGCAGTGATTCCGCGGACCATGCTCGGGTGTTTGTTATAAAGAATAAGAGTGCCCTCTTTAAGTTCTTCGGAAGGTTTCATTTTTGAAAAATCTCCTTTCAGAAATTTATATGTAACGCCGCGTTGCGGCTACACCTCATCCGTCTTTTCGGTGTTGAGCACCGAAAATCCACCTTTCCCTCAAGGGGAAGGCAAATCATCAATAGCGAAGCTTGATTGCTACCCAACCCCCATGCTCAAGCCGTTTTTCGGTGGTGAAGCCGGCTTCGTGGCAGGCGTTTTCGACCTCATCAGCGCGGGTGTCGATTATTCCGGAAACAATGAGCACGCCGCCTTTGAGCAGGTAATTTTTAACGGTGCTCAGAAGTCTGATGATGATATCCGCAACAATGTTTGCTGTTACGATTTCAAACTGACCGTGAACTTTATCGGTAAGGTCGCCGCATACAAATTCGGTTTTGCCGGAAACTTCATTTATTTCCGCGTTTTCGTTAGCGACTTTTACCGCAACCGGGTCAATATCAACGCCAAGAGCGGAAGGCGCACCAAGAAGAACGCCGCCGACGGAAAGGATTCCGCTTCCGGTGCCGACGTCAAGGATTCTGGTGGAGGGGGTTACGCATTCCTCAAGAAGCTCAAGGCAAAGGCGGGTTGTGTCGTGGGTGCCGGTACCGAAAGCCATACCCGGGTCAAGACGCATCTGAACGTCGTCGCCGGTGGGAGTATATTCTTCCCAGGAAGGGGTTACAACAATGCGCTTGCCGATTCTCTGGGTGTGGTAATACTGTTTCCAGTTGTTAGCCCAGTCCTCTTCGTTGACGCCGACGATGGAGGTTTCGTATTCAATTCCTTCGGCATCAAGGCGCGCTTTGATGAATTCAACGCATTCAAGAGCGTCCTTTTCCTGCTTGATATAAACGTGGATGAGGGAATGGGTGCGGTCGCGCTCAAGAAGTTCCTGTTCAATAAGGTCAACATGAGCAATATTCCATACAACGTTTTCAAGGTCGCTGTAATCTTCGACGTAAATGCCCATATCGGCAATTACGGTGCAAATGTCGCTTGCACGGGCTGTATCTTCGGTTTTAACTTTTACGGTAAGCTCGTTCCAGGTTTCCATTTCAATCTCCCTTGAATGCGTCTTTTATTTTGTCAAAAAAGCTCTTGCGCTTTGCATAGTTTTTGTCGCCGGTGGTGGCATCAAAATCCCGGAGCATATCCTTCTGTTTTCCGGAAAGGTTGGTGGGAACTTCGATGTTCACTCTTACATACTGGTCGCCGCGGCCGCGGTTGTTGACGTACTGAATGCCCTTGTTGCGAAGGCGGAAGGTGGTTCCGGGCTGGGTTCCTTCCGGAATGTTATAGGAAACCTTTCCGTCGATGGTGGGAACGGTGATTTCGTCGCCGAGCACCGCCTGTGCATAAGTAATGGGAATATCGACCCAGACGTCAAAACCTTCTCTGCGGAAGATGGGGTCGTCTTTAACTGTGACGGTTACGTTAAGGTCGCCGGTGGGACCGCCGTTTGTTCCGTCGTCGCCCATTCCGCGGACCACAAAGGTCTGTCCGTTGTCGATTCCGGCGGGAATATCAACGGAAACCTTTCTGCTGCGGCGGACTCTGCCCATTCCGTTGCAGGATTTGCAGGGGTCGTTTATAACTTTGCCCTTTCCTCCGCAGCGGGAGCAGGCTTTTACGGTCTGGATCACGCCGAAGGGGCTGCGCTGCTGAACGCGTACCTGACCGCTGCCTCCGCATTCGGGGCAGGTTTCGGGATTGGTACCGGGTTTTGCGCCGGTTCCGCCGCAATCGGTGCAGCGTTCAAGGCACTGGATCGGGATTTCCTTTTTACAGCCCTTTGCGGCCTCCATAAAGGTGAGCTGGATGCGTGCCTGAGTATCGTTGCCGCGGATAGGACCGTTGGGGTTGCGGGTTTTTGTGGAACCGCCGAAGCCGAATCCGCTGAAGATATCGCCGAAGATATCGCCGAAATCCCCAAAATCCCCGTGGCCGTACTGGGAATATCTTTCGTATCCGCCCTGACCTGCGCCGTAGTTGGGATCAACGCCTGCGTGACCGAATCTGTCATAACGGTCGCGGTTTGTTTTATCGGAAAGGATTTCGTAGGCTTCGCCCACTTCCTTGAATTTTGCTTCTGCGGTTTTATCGTCCGGGTTAAGGTCCGGATGATATTTTTTTGCCATTTTGCGGTATGCTTTTTTTATTTCGTCGTCCGTTGCGCCTTTTTCAACGCCGAGAACTTCGTAATAATCGCGCTTATCCGCCATTTTCGCATCACCTTACTTTTCTTCATGTATAGCACTTTCTGCGCAGAGGAAAACCCCTGCGCAGAAGATAGGTTCATATTATATGCCCCTTATTAAAGGGAAGAGGGCCACGAAGTGGCGAGGGGATTCTTTTGAAAGGGATTAAACCTCTCTGTAATCGGCGTCAACATAACCGTCGTCGCCGCCATGGTTGTTGCAGTCGCCGCAGTTGCCGTCGCATCCGGGCTGTGCGTTGGGATCACCGTTGGGGTTTGCCTGCTGGTAAACCTTTGCGGAAACTTCGTAGAATTTTTCTTCAAGAGCTTTCTGTTTTGCTTTGATATCCTCGATATTATCGCCCTTGAGGGATTCTTTGAGGTCATTGATTTTTGCTTCAAGACCGGATTTATCGTCAGCAGAAAGTTTGTCGCCAAGGTCCTTGATGGTTTTTTCGGACTGATATACCATCTGGTCTGCGGCGTTGCGGGTATCGATTTCCTCGCGGTGTTTCTTATCCTGCTCTGCATACTGTTCTGCTTCTTTAACAGCTTTTTCGATATCCTCTTTGCTCATGTTGGTGGAGGAGGTGATGGTGATGTGCTGTTCCTTGCCGGTGCCAAGGTCTTTTGCGCTTACGTGAACAATGCCGTTTGCGTCGATATCGAAGGTAACTTCGATCTGCGGAATGCCTCTGGGAGCGGGCATGATGCCGTCAAGATGGAACATTCCGAGGGATTTGTTATCTCTTGCCATTTCGCGTTCGCCCTGGAGAACATGAACTTCAACAGAGGTCTGACCGTCAGCAGCGGTGGAGAAAATCTGGGATTTCTTTGCGGGAATGGTGGTGTTTCTGTCGATGATCTTGGTGAAAACGCCGCCAAGAGTTTCAAGACCGAGAGAAAGGGGAGTTACGTCAAGGAGAACAAGACCTTTTACTTCGCCGGAAAGAACGCCGCCCTGGATTGCTGCGCCGAGTGCAACACATTCATCGGGGTTGATGCCTTTGAAAGGATCTTTGCCGGTGATGTTTTTAACTGCTTCCTGAACAGCGGGGATTCTGGAAGAACCGCCGACGAGAAGAATCTTGTCGAGTTCGGAAGCTTTAAGGCCTGCGTCGGAAAGTGCCTGGCGAACCGGTCCCATGGTTGCTTCAACAAGGTCTGCGGTGAGTTCGTTGAATTTTGCTCTGGAAACGTTTACGTCAAGGTGTTTCGGGCCGGTTGCGTCTGCGGTGATGAAGGGAAGGTTTACGTTTGCCTGGGTCATGCCGGAAAGTTCGATTTTGCATTTTTCTGCGGCTTCTTTAAGTCTCTGCATAGCCATTTTGTCGGTGCGGAGATCGATGCCGTTTTCTGCTCTGAACTGGTCTGCAAGATAGTTGATAAGTCTGTCGTCGAAGTCGTCGCCGCCGAGGTGGTTGTTACCTGCGGTTGCAAGAACTTCCTGGATGCCGTCGCCCATTTCGATGATGGAAACGTCGAAGGTACCGCCGCCAAGGTCATAAACCATGATTTTCTGGTCGTCTTCTTTGTCTGCGCCGTATGCAAGAGCTGCTGCGGTGGGTTCGTTGATGATACGTTTTACTTCAAGACCGGCGATTTTGCCTGCGTCCTTGGTTGCCTGACGCTGTGCGTCGGTGAAGTATGCGGGAACGGTGATAACTGCGGCGGTTACGGTTTCGCCGAGATAAGCTTCTGCGTCGGATTTGAGTTTCTGGAGAACCATTGCGGAAATTTCCTGGGGAGTATAGCTTTTTCCGTCAATGTCAACTTTATATTCGCTGCCCATGTGGCGTTTGATGGAAGTGACGGTTCTTTCGGGGTTGGTAACAGCCTGGCGTTTTGCAGCCTGACCGACAACACGTTCACCGTTTTTGGAAAAACCAACAACGGAAGGGGTGGTTCTTGCGCCTTCGGGGTTAGGGATTACAACAGCTTCGCCTGCTTCCATAACTGCAACGCAGGAGTTAGTAGTACCAAGGTCAATACCAATGATTTTTGCCATAATTATATTCCTCCAATTAAGTTAAAGATTTACAAGTTTGATTGTATTAAAAAGATTTGCCTTTTGGTTTGTTTTTTTAGTTTGCGACGATTACCATTGTATGGCGGATAACTTTGTCGCCGAGCATATATCCTTTTCTGTAAACGTCGGTGACGATATTTTCACCGTATGCGGGGTTGTCGATATGCATTACAGCTTCGTGAAGGTTCGGGTCAAACTGTTCGTCCATGGCGGGGATTTCCTTTACGCCGATGTTATCGAAAACCTCGGTGAGGGTGTTCTGGATAAGGGCGATTCCTTTTTTAAATTCCTCGTCCTTGCATTCATAGTTGAGCGCCCTTTCGAAGTTATCGAGAACGGGAAGAAGCTTTTTGACGGTATCCACGGTTGCATCGCCATAGATCGCGTCTTTTTCGCGCTGGCTGCGTTTGCGGAAGTTGTCATATTCCGCAAGGGTGCGGAGATATTTGTCATAAAGTTCGTCCTTTGCCTTCTGAAGATTTTCGAGTTCCTCCCGGAGGCTTTCAAGTTCCGTTTTTTCTGCGGGAACTTCGGTCTGCTCTTCTGTTGAGTTTACTTTTTCTTTATCCATTGTCATCACCTGTTTTTCTCTGATATGTTATAGAAAGCAGTGTGCCGAGTTTTTCAGCAAAATATTCAAGATGGGGAATTAATCTTGAATAATCCATTCTTACCGGTCCGATAAGACCGATGGTTCCGCAATCGTTTTCGCCGATGCTGAACCTTGCAACCAGAAGCGAGCTTCCGGAAAGCTGGGAAAGGCTGTTTTCCTTTCCGATAAAGACCGTTACGCCGGAAGGGTTGTTTCCGATGACCGGTCCGAGTTTTTCACGTTTTGAAATCAGCTTCATGATTTCAAGCGCCCTGTCGGAATATTCGTTGTAGGTGAGGAGCTTTTCCTGACCGCCGAGGTAATACTGGCCGTCATAAACCTCCTTGCAAAGTTCGTAAATTCCGACGATCAGCGGATTGAAAACCCCGGAATATTCGCCGAGCTGGATTGAAACAGCGTTCACGAATTCGGCGCTTATTTCTTTAAGAGTGTGTCCGCAGAAGCGGTCCTTTGCAAATTTCCGGAAGAAATCCGCGATTCCGGTGTTTACCCGGAAACCAAGCCGGCAGACCTTGCTTTTAACAACGCCGTTCGATGCGATTACCAGCAGAACAACCGTTGTGGCGTCCGCGGGAACGATATCGATGTGCTCGACTGTAACATAGCTTGGGGTGGTCGTCATTGCAACCGTTGCACAGCCTGTATATTCAGCAAGGGTTTCGGCGCAGTCCGCAAGGAGCTTATCCGGGTCCGGATCGCTTATGTTGAACAGCGCGTCGATTCCGTCTTTCTCGTCCTCCGTAAGGGGCTTTGTACGCATAAGGCTGTCGATATAAGCGCGGTAGCCGAGATGGGAAGGAACTCTTCCTGCGGAGGTGTGGGGCTGTTCAAGAAGTCCCATTTCAAAAAGCGCGGCCATTTCGTTTCTTACCGTTGCGGGGGAAACGGAAATTTCCGGAAATTCGGAAAGCGTTTTTGAACCCACCGGTTCGCCGGTGCGGATATATGTTTCAACGATTGCGGAAAGGATCCGCTTTTTTCTGTCGTCGAATCTCATCTTTAAAAACGCCCTCCTTGTTCTGGGATTTTTCTTAGCACTCAACTCTTATGAGTGCCAACAACTATATTATACTGATATTTTTCCCATTGTCAAGCAAATACACAAAATATTCACAAATTTTTAGCACTTTTTTAATCCGAGTGCTAATTTTGTCGGGAAGGGCATATTTTCTAATGATATTATAGTATAAAATTATAGTATATTGAATTAAAACAAAGGCGGTCGGGAGGATAAGGTATAATAAAAACCGCCGTCGGCCTGAACGATGGCGGTTGAGATTAGAAATCTTCATTCTTCCGGTGGAGAGTTTATTCCCCCTTTTTCAAAGGGGGAATCGCTTGCGGGAGCAAGCGGTTGGGGGTTTGAACTTTTCTTTCAGGTGTCACCCGGTTTCTTTTGCTTGCAAAAGAAATGGGGTGATATATAAATAAAACGCACTCCATAAAGGGGTGCGTTTTTGTTTTTTTATTCTTCAACAATAATATCCGCGGTTTTTCCGTTGACCAGCGAAATCAGAACCGAAGGTTCGATTTCGATCTGCCTTCCGATTTTTCCGGCGCTTACGGTAACGGTTTCAAGACCGAGCACCGCTTCATGGAAAACGGTGGGGAAAAGTTTTTTCATTCCGATGGGGGAGCATCCGCCGTGGATATATCCGGTGAGCCCGAGCAAATCGGCGGAAAGAACCATTGCAACGCTTTTTTCGCCCACGGCTTTTGCGGCTTTTTTATAATCCAGCCGCGCCGCTCCCGGAACAACAAAAACGTAGAAATTTCCTTTTCCCGCCTTGAGCACAAGGGTTTTGTAAACTTCGGAAACGTCCTTTCCGATAAGTCCCGCAACGGTAACTGCGTCGCAGGGTGCGCCTTCCTCAATTTCATATCCATGGGGGATATAGGAAACCTTTTTCTGGTCAAGGATGCGCATTACGTTGGTTTTATCGTCTTTTTTCAAAAAACTCACACCTCGGTTATGTCAAAATCTTCACCGACGAAGGTGGAAAAACCTTCAAAAGCGGCTTTTTCAACCTCGTCCATGGAACGGACTGTCCAGGCGCAAAGCCTTGTTCCGTAGAACCGGTTCAGCAAAAAGCCAAGGGTTTTGTCGGTGTGGCGGAAGGAGATAAAGTCCGGTTTTGCCTTATAGTTTGTAAGAAGGTTTGCAAGGGCAAAGGCGGCAAAGCCCTTTGCGCCAAGATGCTCCGTTCCTGCGGAAAGCTGTCCGCGGATTACCTCCGGATGGTTGTTTCTGAACCATTCAAGAACATAGGGGTTGAAGCTTATGACGTTGAAAAGTCCTTCGTAATCCTTGCTCTGCTGATAAACGTTTTCGAGAAATTCCGGATTCACTTCCGTTCCGGGAGTTTTTATTTCGCAGGAAACCGGAACGCCGCCAAGAGTTTCAAGAACCTCGGTGAAAAGCGGAATTTTTTCTTCTGTGCCCTTAAGGCGAAGCTCGGAAACTTCCTCAAAGGTCATTTCACGGATGAGCTTATCAACTCCGCAGACCCTTTTTGCGTTGAGGTCATGGAAAACAACAATTTTTCCGTCCTTCGTGGGCTGAACGTCAAGTTCAACGCCCATTTCGCAGTCCGCGGCTTTTTTGAAAGCACCAAGGCCGTTTTCCGGGAGAAGTTCATCGTGGAAGCCCCTGTGGCAATAGGCAACAGGCAAATCGAAAAAGCGGAATTTGTTCGGTGTGGTAAGATAAACAAATGCACAGGCGAGCAGGAGAAAAATTATTATGAGCACCATAACAATGGCGGTGAGCACGGGGTTATTCATCAATCGTCGCCTCCGACATCAAGGGATTCGAGTTTATCTTTCGGCGGAACGGGCTTGCTGTCGCCATGTCTGACCTGGGAAAGCATGAGGAACGCAATGATTTCCATAATTACCGCATAGGGGAAGAGGATTCCGTAGCTGTCGATTTTTTCGATGAGGAAACCGGCAAGCATGGGGGTAACGATCTGCGCCGCCATGGAAGCGGTGTAATAATATCCGGTATATTTGCCGATATCGCTGCCCTGGCTCATTTCCCAGATTACCGGGAAGGTGTTTACGATTACGCAGGCATAGCCGAATCCGATTATTACGAAGAACGGAATAAGGAAAAGTCCCGCGCTTCTGAAGAAGGACATAACAAGGAAGCAGAAAGCCATTACGGAAAGGCCGATCATAATGGCCTTTTTGCGTCCGAATTTTGTTGCAATCATACCGGAAGGGATGTAGGAAATAATGGAGCAGACCGTTGCAACCATAAGATAGTTTGCAAAGCTTCCGCCTTTTACCTCAAGGAAATTGGTCATATAAAGACTGAAGAAGGTTGTGACGGCGTTATAACCGAAGAAGAAGAACGCTACGCAGCCGAGCATGAAGATAAGGCTTCTGAGAACGTCCTTCGGCATTTTTTTGCCTTTGGAAAGTTCCTGGTTAAGTTCCGCTTCGGTGCTTTCATAACCGCCGGTTTCTTCCATTTCCCTGACAAGCTTGTTTTCCCGGACGGTGAGAACAAGAACAACAACGGCGCCGATCATGATGCAGGCGATGATTCCGAAAATCGGGAAAAAGTTCGGTTTTCCTTCCTTCGGAACAAGAAGGCTTATGAGAGCAAGGGAGATAACTCCGCCGACCGCACCCATAAGGTTGATAACCGCGTTGCCCTTGCTGCGGAGTTTTTTCGGGGTTACGTCCGGCATAAGGGAAACTGCGGGAGAACGGTAGGTTGCCATTGCAAGAAGAGTAAGACCAAGGCAAAGGGCAAATCCGAGAAGATTTTCGGTGTTGTCAAAATAGGGAAGGAAAAGCATGCTGATAACCGCAACAATGGTTCCGAAAACGATATAGGGGGTGCGCTTTCCGATGGGGGTATGGGTCTTATCGGAAAGATGTCCGAAAAGCGGAAGCATAACAAGCGCAAGCATGTTATCGATTGCCATGATCTGTCCGGTGGCGGTTTCGCCGATTCCGAAGGTGTTCTTGAGAATCAGCGGGATGATTCCGTCATAAGCCTGCCAGAAGGTGCAGATTGAAAGGAACGCAAGACCAACCAGAAGGGTGCGTTTATAGTTGAGTTTCATTGTTGACCTCCTCTTTAAAAATCAATCAACGTCGGTGATAATCTGTTCGGGTTCTTCATCAAGAACATCCGGATGACGGAGAATCCAGTCCAGCTGTTTGAAGGCGTTTGCATAATAATGTCCGTCGGTGATTCGCTCATCGGAAACAACGGTGAAATCAACGTAGCGGTGTTTTTCAACGCTTCCGTCCTTCTGAACCTCGAGAGCGGTCCGCTTTGCGCCGAAAGCAAGGAAAACCGGACAGGTTCCGAAGTTATAAAGATGGTGATAAATGGGCGGGATTCCGAGGGAACCGAGGTTCGTGACGAACATGCTGCAATGGAAGGGCGACGCCTTATGTATTATTTTCGGCATGAGGCCGAAATAATCAAGGAAGCTTACAAAAGAGATGAACGCCCGGATAAGAAGAGCGGGCATATAGTTGATAATCTTTGCAACAACGTCAAAAAGGTTGGAATCTCCTTCCTGCCTTGCTTCCTCAATAGCCTCGTCCATTTTGCGGTAAACGTCATCGGCGGTATCGGTGGGTTTGAAAACAACCTTGATGGCAGATTCCTGGGCGTTGAGCTCCATGCTCTTTTTTACCATCATGCAGACGGTGATATCCTCGCCGTGCTGATAGATGCGCTGTCCCGCAATAAAGCGGTTCATGGCGGGCTTCTGGGAAATAAGCCTTACATAAGCGGCGATTATAACATGGAGAAAACCAAAACCAACAAGTCCGTCCTCACGGCGTTTTTTCTTTATGTAATTGTCAATTCGTCCAAGCTCAACAGAGCCGGAAAAAAGGTTTGAAGAATCGTTCCTCGTCTTCATGATGAAAGGAGCGACATAAGTCATCGGCGATAAGGAGCGGACACGGTATCCGTCATAACGGTCGCCGAAGCGTTTTTTTCTCTTTTCCATAAAAATTAAATCCTTTCTGCTCAAAAGCATATTATTATATAACATTATAACAGAAAAAAGTTTATAATTCTACATATTCTGAAAAATATGGAAGCTTGTTTGCCAATTAATATAAATAAATGAAGCATTTATAATACAATTAGTGCAAAATGTTGAAAAGGTAAACTGTTATTGATATAACACTTGACTTATTTTTATATTGTGATAGAATATTATTTAATTGGTTTCAACAGGAAGGCGTTTCCCCTATGTGCAAAAACGAAGAATCAATCGAATCCATGGCGGAAAAAATTCGCGGCGGAGATTATTCCGACTTCGGAAAGCTTCTGCATCTCTGCGCCTGGATCCCGAAGGAAACCTTTTCTGCGGCCGAAAAAATCGGCTATGAAAAAGAAGATATTTATCAGGAATCGGTCCTTGCCTTTCTCCGGGCACTCCATTCCTATGACGATAAAAAGGGAGCGGGATTCCGCACCTTTGCCTGCGTCTGTATCCGGAACCATCTTGCTTCGATTTTGCGAAGCACCGGAAAAGCAAAAAATGCCCCGATGGCGGATTATATCTCCATCGATGAAATCGAGCTTGCTTCCGAAGGCGGACCGGAAACGGACTGGATCGAAAAAGAAGCCTTCAGCGATATGAAAAAGCGCATTTCCGCACTTCTTTCGGATTTTGAAAGGGAGGTTCTGCGGCTTTATCTCGGAGGTCTTTCATACAGATCCATCGGCGAAAAACTTGGGAAAACGGAAAAATCCGTTGGAAATGCGCTTTCGCGCATCCGAAAAAAAATCCGGACGGAAATCGGGCCGGAAAATTAATTTATGGTATGCGGTCTTAAAAAAAGACTGGATATACGAATGCTCCGTGGCAACCCCGGCGACGTTATCTTTCAAGGCGATTGTGGTAAACCAAGGGCAAATACATTTATTCAAAAAGAAGAGGTAAAAACAATGTACGAAGACAAAACCTTAGTGTGCAAAGAATGCGGAAAAGAATTTACCTTCACCGCAGGCGAACAGGAATTCTATGCAGAACGCGGATTCGTTAACGAGCCCCAGCGCTGCAAAGAATGCCGCGATGCACGCAAGAACAAAATCAAAACCCAGAAAGAGATGTATACCACCACTTGCGCCGCTTGCGGATGCGAAGCAAAAGTTCCTTTCAAACCCAGAGAAGATCGCCCTGTTTATTGCAGCGAATGCTTCGCAAAAATGAAAAACGAAGAATAATTTCTGATATTTTTCAGTTAAATAAAAATCCCCGATTTTTGTCGGGGATTTTTTTATTTGATATATTCAAGTTTTTCAAAATCAATTCCTTCGGTGAAGGTTGCGGTGCTGTATGCAAAAAGAACGCTTCCGTAATCGGAGGTTTTTATTTTTGAAAGAAGGCTTTCCGTGGCGGAATCAAGATCGACAAAGGTTATTTTTCCGAAATTCGAAACAAGGAACGGAATCCAGCTTTTTGCGCTTTCGTCGCCGAAGATAAGGATCGAGTTCCTTTCCCCAAGGCTTTCCGCCGCAGTTATTTCGATAACCGGAGAAAATCCGCCGAGGATCATATCGGTTTTGTCCTCAAAAGCATCCTCATTATAGACAAAAAGTCCGTTGAGGATGCTTGCGTTTCCGTCCGCTTTTTTGTGCTCAACAATAACATTGTAATCGTTTCCGATATATTCATAAAGGGAAACAAAATCGGGGGATGCATAGCTTTGCAGAAAATCCGTTGCAAGGCTTCCGTAAAAACCGTGGGCGGAATAGGAAACGGAAAAGGAATCAAGGGTGTTCTGCTCGATTTCAAGCCTTGAGCAGAGCTCGCCGTAAATATAATATCCGCCGAGGCAGGTGGGAAGATTTTCGGTGTGGTAATAGATATATTCGTTCCGGCGGTCAAAAAGGGTCTGGTAAATATCGGTGGTGCGGACCTTGCCCTCAAATTCCGAATACATCCTTGTTATGATGCTTCGCTGGTTATAAAGATCCTCGCTTGCAAAATCGTCGATTTCGTGCCGGAGAATCGCCGAAGCAGTCGGAACAAGCATGAAATATGGCTTTATCTGGTTCTTTTCCGCAAAGCCGATAACATAGTTTTTCGCCGCGGAATACGTTCTGGAGGTGGGTTTTGGTATTTCGCGGAGAAGGCTGCCTTTATTTCCGATATAAATATCGCCGAAATGGCGGACTCCGGAAAGATAGCGGATTCCGTCCATGAGTTTGGAAAGGCTTTTCCGGAATGGCATGTTTTCGGAAAGGGCGCTTTCGGTTTTTTCAAGGGCATTTCCTTCGGAAGGAAAACTTTCCGCCGAGGAAATATTGAAGATAATAGCGGTGCTTGTTCCGAAAATCATTGCAAGAATCAGAAAAGCGGCAAATTTTTTCATCGGGGAAGACCTCCTTTCGTGGAATTAAAAAATCAAAGCAGCTCCGCGGTTATAAGAACAAGGAGCACCGCGCTTTCGATAACCGCAAAAAAGCTGAAAAGGCCGGGGCTTTTTTTGCTGATGCGGCGGATGAGCATGCTGAATGCGCTGATGAGGAAAAATGCGCCGCCGATGAGCACGAGCATGTTCTGGGAAACGATATATGTCACCGAATCCGTGATCATATCCGCGCCGATTCCGAACATCGCCTTATAGGAAATGAGGATGGAATCAATATCCGAAGCGGAGAAAATCACCATCGAGAACATGGTGACAACAAAGGTATAGATCCTTGCGAAAAAATGGGGGATTTTTTCAAGGAAGCGGCGGAGGAAAAATTCCTCAATGATGATGAACGCCGCGATATAAAGTCCCCAGAAGATGAAGTTCATCCGGATTCCGAACCAGATTCCGCAGAGCATCGAGATGAGAACGGTGTTTACAATAAACTGAGGGCGGGAATTTTTGTCGTTCCGGAGAACGTCATAAACGTAATGGCGGAAAAACGCCGTTACGGTCATATTGAATCTGTCGAGGAAATCCGAAACGGAAGGGCTCTGGAACGGAAAATAAAAGTTTTTCGGAAGCTCGATTCCGAAGCATTTTCCAAGTCCCCTTGCCATATCGCAGAATCCGGAAAGATCGAAGAAAATCATCATGGAGAAAACGACCATATCAAGCCAGGCTCCGATTACGGAAATTTCCTCCGAGTTTGCCGCAAAAAGGCTTTCGCGAAGGGATGCAAGCGGCAGGGAAAGAACAGTATATTTTGCAAGACCCCGGATGAAAAGATAGATTCCGCCGCCGGTTTCGGAAAGATCCGGTTTCACGGTTCCGGAAAGTTCCCGGAAATCCTTTGCGCGGATAAGAGGACCCCTTGCAAGCTTTCCGAAGAAGACGAGGAAAACCGCAAAATCCGCAAAGGAACGGATGGGATCCGTTTCGCCTTTATAAAGATCAACGAAATATCCGATGGCGGTGAAGGAAACGACCATCGCTGCAAAGGGAGCAAATCCGCCCTCAAGCTGGCTCCGGACGGAAAAAACGATCATTGAACTTACATTCAGAAAAAGCGCCGCAAAAAAGATTGCCTTTTTCTTTTTTGGATTTTCCGAAAAACGGAACATGGCCTCAGAAAGGAAATAGAGAATAACGATTTCCCCGGTGAGGAAAACAAAATGCTCCGGTTCGGAAAGAAGAACAAATCCCGCGGAAATCGCCGCAAGAACCGCGCCCCGGAATTTTGCCGGAGCAATTCTGAACAAAAGAAGCGCCGCCGGCAGGAAAATATATAAAAATGTAAGACTGCTTATCTCCAAAATGCCGCCGCGCCTCCTTTCGGTTTTACTTTATTTTTTCAATGGCGGAAAGAAGCTCCGCCTCGTCGGTGAGTATCGGAAGAATTTCCGCAAGGGAATTTGCGGAAAGCATCTTCGGAAGGGAAAAATATTCACAGAGCTTTCTGCGAAGCTCCGCGGAATTTTCTTTGCCGGAAAGCCCGAGTTCAAAAAGATACGCCTTGGTAAGGGGCGTTTTCCTTTCGGAACCGCCGCCGTCAACGGAAATTCCCGCTTTCCGGAAGGCATCGAGAAGGACTTCGGTTTTCATTCCCTCGACCCCGATGAGATTTTCCTTTCCGGGTTTTGCCTTGCGTTTTTCCTTTCCGGAAACGTCCGGAATAAAAACGTTTGTGATTCTTTCCTTCGGAACAGCGGAGGAAAGATAATGCCGGAGCCGGAAACCTGCGGAATCCGAATCCGTAAGGATTATGATGCCGTTTTTTTCCGCAATGCGCCGGATAAGCGCAAGGCGGTCCTTGTTGTTATAAATCCGGAATCCGCCCAGTTCGATTATATTTGCATCGAAAAGAGGAGAAAGGCGAATTTTGTCATATTTCCCCTCGACGATGATGGTTTCTTTTATTTTAATACGGTTTTGTGAATTTTCCATGAATCCTCCGTTATTTTATGGAGAAAAGTTTTGCAACGGTTTCATCAAGAATGATATCCGCGTCGCCGCCGGTGCTTTTCATCCTCTGCTCCGCATCCAGAAGGGTATCAATGCATTGGAGGAGCGCGGAAGATGAATATCTGCTCTGGGCGGTAAGAGCCTTGTCAATAAGGAACTGGCGGGGTTTGGGATAGCTTTTCGGGAAATCCGCCGCAATGTCGTTTTTTGTTTTTCCGGAAGCTCTTGCGGCTTTTGCCCGGAACAGATCAACGTATGCGGAGGAAAGGATATTCAGGATAAGCGGCGCGGATTCACCCATTTCGCGAAGTTCCTCAAGAACGAGGAAAGCGCCGGTTCTGTCCCTTGCGGCAATTTTTGCGGAAAGGTCAAAAACCTTTGCGTCAGGGGTTGCGCAGGTCATAAGGTCAATGTCAGCCTTCGAGATGATTCCGGTGCCCTTATATTCCGCAACCTTCCGCGCTTCGTTCATCAGAAGGGCGGAATCGCTTCCGCA
This sequence comes from Oscillospiraceae bacterium, assembly GCA_017399625.1. Taxonomy (GTDB): domain Bacteria; phylum Bacillota; class Clostridia; order Oscillospirales; family Ruminococcaceae; genus UMGS1668. The sequence continues at coordinate 7,659 of JAFQBT010000006.1, read as the reverse complement.
TCGCTCCACCATATAGGAACAAAGATCCCGGTGGATGCTGCATTTATATTTTGCACAGGTTTTTTCGATTATGGTGCAAAGTTCGGCGGTTGTGGGGGTTTCGCATTTTATAACGCCGCCGGAAACTTTATCAATGAGTTTTTTGAGAGATTCAATGCGGTTTTTCTTTCCGGTTTTGCTTTCGTTTTTCGCTTTGGAATCCTTTTTCGGTTCCGTTTCAACAGAATAGAAAGCGAAGATAAGAACGGTTGTCCCGCCCATTTCCGAAACTTCGGTTATAAGCTGTTCGAATTTTTTATATTCGTTTTCGCCCATGCTTCCGAAGGGAAGATCCTCGCAGACAACGCATCTTCTTCCGCCGCCGAAGGTTATTTCAAAAGCGGCATCCGCAACGGTATCCGCGGAAACGTTGCCGGAAAAACGGTGGGTATCAAAACCCGTTCCGCCTTCGGTGGTGATGGAAACGATTTTGTTGAGGATGGTGCGCTTTCTCTGGTCATCGGCGCCTCCGATAAAATAGCATGAAAAAGGCACGCCGATGCGCAGATGGCGCCTTACCTCATCCATATCTTTGAAAATCATCCGGCATACCTTCCTTTCTTAAGATTTCCTTCATGGGCAAAAAATCCGATTTTGCCGCCTTTGAGGGTTATTATTTCTTCTGCGCCGCTGTAAAATCCGCCGTATTCCCTGAGAATGAGATAATCGGCACGGAGAGCAGGAAAATCCTCCGGCGAAACACCCTCGAGGATTATGATATCCGCACGGCGGAACTTCGGTTCTATATCCATTATATCACATTCTGAAAAAATGTATAGAAGGGTAGCGCCGTTTGTTTCGATCATTGCGGCGCAATCCGGGATTATTTTTATAAAATCCCTTTCAGAAATGGAAATTTCGCCGGCAGAAAGAAGCATTCCGCCGGGATATTTTTCTGCGGAATCCTCCGTGCTCAAAAATGCGGCTTTGGGTTCCGAAGAATCCGCAAGTTCAAATTCCGCAGCGGAAGAAAGAGCAGAAAAACTTATGAAAACATCATAACCGCCGCTGAAATCAAGGGCAAAACGGTCGGAGGTATCGAGATTTTTCGTGATGAGTACGCTGTTTTTATCATTTGAGCACGAAATTGCCGTTCCGTGCTCAAGGGCAGTGATCTCAATTTCTGAAACGCCGGAATAGAAAATGTGGTTCATAAAAATCCCCGCAAGAAGGAGAAAAACGCACATCAGCGCCGAATGCCGGAGATAGCGGAAGCTTCTGGAAATGAGCATCGGCAGAAGAATGAGCACCGCCGCTCCGAAAATCCAGACATATACCCAGTCGCCGGAGATTTTTATATAGCTGAACGAAAAACCGGCGAAAAATTCCGCGATTTTAAGAAGGATACCTCCGCAGACCATTCCGCAGAATGCGGTTCCTCCCGCAAGAAAACCAAGGAAGGGCACCGCGCCGAAAATAACGGTCAAAACCCCGAAAATGATGGTATATTCCGCAAAAAATCCCGCAAAAAGGTTTGAAACCGGCGCGGCAAGCGAAATTTCACCGAAAACCATTGCCGAAACCGGCAGAACCGCAAGAAAAGGAACAACGCTTACGCAGAAGGATTCGATGAAGAAATTTGCAAAAGGCTTGCCCTCGGCACGCAAAATTCTAAGGAGATAATCCCTGAGGGGAGTTGCAAAGAACGAAAGGGCAAGGCTTGAACATACGGACATAAGGAATCCGACGTCGCAGGCGGCGAAAGGATCGATTACGATAACCGTTGCAATGGCAATGCCAAGGCTGTCGGAAGCCTTTGCTCCGGAAAAAAGAAGCCTTGCAAGATATCGGAAAATGAGCATCAGTCCTGCGCGCAGAACCGACATTCCAAGTCCGCCAACGAACATATAAAGAACAATGGCAAGCATGAGCACGCATTGCTTTGTTCTGCGCCAGCCTTTGAAGGAAAAAAGCGCGGCGCGGAGGATTCCGATGATAACAACAAGATGCATTCCGGAAATCGCAAGGATGTGGCTCATGCCGCTTCTGCGGAAAGATGCCGAAATTCCGCTTTCAAGTTCTCCCCTTGTTCCGAGGATAAGCTGTTCGGTAAAAGACGCGTGCCAGTCAATATAATATGTATAAATAACCGAGGAAATCTCCTCCCGGATCCGGTGGATAAAATAGCGGAAGGTGGAATCCTCCTTCCCGGTGATTTCCATGGGCGAATTTGTGTATGCAAAAACCGAAATTCCGCCGGAGCGGTTCGTCATAAAATCGCTGAGGCTTTCATCGGAATAAACCCGGAAGGTTACGGAGCAGGAGATTTTATCGAAGGCGGAAGCGGAATTTTCGTCCCATCCGGAAAGAAGAACGGTTATTTTCTGCGGCGCACCATCAATATCAATGCTTTCCGTATCAACGGTGAAAACCGGATTTCCGCCGGCGGCGGAAACTTTTCGGACCGTTCCGGAAATTTCGGCGGTCATTCCGTCAAGGGACCTCGCCGGGATAATTTCGCTTATGAACTGATATGAAATAAGGGAAAGACCGATCACCGCCGCCCCGAAAAGGATGGAAATTTTATAATATTTCTTCCCGAAAAAAAGAAAACCGATCCCGCCGATAAAAAGGCAGACCGCAAGAACAACCGAAAATTCCACCGGCGCAAAGGAGGCAAAAAGCGCGGAAAAAAGCATCAATGAACCGAAAATCAAAAAGAAATGAGTCACTTTTAAAAACCTCCTTTTTTCTTTTTATTATGCCAAAAAACGGCGGATTTTTCAATAGAAAAAACCGCTTTCCGGATGAAAAGCGGTTTTTTGAAATTTTATTCTGCGGGATGAACGGTGATATCCCGGATCCATTTTCCGCTCCGAAGGCGGAAAAATCCGATTACGTTCTTGAGCAGTTCATCGGAACGGAGCATGATATATACAAGAGGCGGCGCCCATCCGAGAACAAGTCCGGTGAATGCGCCAAGGGGAATCGCAACGGTCCAGAGGAAAAGAACATCCACAAGCATTGCGGTTTTTGTATCGCCGCCGCCGCGGAAAATTCCAACAACGTACTGCATGGACATGGCCTGGAGAACGATTATCATCGCATAGGAAACGATAAGGTCATAAGCAAGAGCTTTTGTTGCTTCGGAAACTTCGTAGAAGTTGATTACCGGTCCGCGGATAATGATAAGGGTTATGGCGGAAAGAACGCCCATGGCGGCGGAAAGAAGAACAATGGTCTTTGCCTTGCTGAGGATAACGGATTTTTCCTCGCCTCTGCCGACCGCATTTCCGATAACAACGGAGGTTGCGTTGCCCATTCCGGCAATAACAACCCAGACCGCCTGCCAGACGATATTCGCAATGCTGTTTGCGGAAACAAATTCGGTGCTGATATGACCGATTATCATGGAGAGGACGGAGGTTCCGATGCTCCAGACCGCTTCGTTAAGGATTACAGGAGCGCCGGTTTTAACAAAGGCGCTTACGTAATCCTTTACCGGAACGAAGAAATCCTTTATGGTATAATGCACTTTCTTTTCGAAGAAGGCAAGATAGATTATCAGGATTATGAACTCAACAACCCTTGCGACGGCGGTTGCAATTGCCGCACCTTCTATTCCAAGAGCCGGTGCACCGAGGTTACCGAAAATCAGCACCCAGTTGAGGGAAATGTTCACAATAAGGGAAGAAAGATAGATTACGATGGAAATTTTTACAATATGGGCGGAACGGAGGACCGAAGCCATTGCGTTCGTTATGGAATAAAAAGGATAGGCCCAGCCGATTATCCGGAGATATTTTGCGCCTGCTTCGATGACGGCAGGGTCGTCGGAATACCAGTTCATAACCGTTTCCGGAATACAGATTGCAAGGGCGGAAGCGATAACGCTTATAACGGCCGCAATGCGGAGCATTATTGTTATTACCCGCTTCATGGAAAAAACGTCGTCCTTGCCCCAATATTGGGAAGCAAAAACCATTGCGGCGGAAGTTACGCCGAAGGTCACTATCATGAGTATGAAGAAAAGCTGGTTCGCAAGGTTTGCACCGGAAAGGGCGATTTCACCGACTTTTCCAAGCATCAGCGAGTCCGCAAGGCTTACGGTGAAGGTTATGAAGTTCTGTGCCGCAATGGGAAGGGCAATGGAAAACAGAACCTTATAAAAATTCTTGTCTTTTATCAGAAATGACATTGTTTCCTCCGAAAAAATTGGTTTGCAAAATAAAAAGGCGGAAAAACCGCCTTTTTTCAATATTGGGAAAAATTATTCTTTTCCTTTGATGATATCGGGAGTTCCGGCATATTCCGGGTCTTCGCGATAGGATTCGCCGGTAACTTCCTTCATTTCCTGCTCTGCAAGCTGGTTATCATAAACAAATTCTGCAAAAGCCTGGTAATAATTTCCGGCTTCATCAAAGAAATAGGTGGAAATGCGATAGGTTTTTCCGTCTTCGACCTTATCGGTGAAAAGAGAAAGGTCATATCTGGAACTGGTTTCGCTTTCCGGGTCGATTCCGTGGCTGTAATTGGTGTTGAAAGCAACCTCGTCGCCTTTTGTGAGAACGTACCATTCGCCGTCGTTTCCGAGAACGTGGAGCTCAAAAACGTCGTGGAAGGAAAGGCTTTCCTTGCTTTCGTTCTTCCAGAAGCAGCGGATGCTTCTTTCGTCATTGAAATAATAGTCGTACTGAGTATCAAAAGTTACTTCTTCCATTGTTTCGGAATAAAAAGGTTCCGCTTTCTGGAGCTGCTGGCAGCCGGAAAGAAGAAGGACGAAACAAAGAAGAATAAGAATTATTTTTTTCAAAGCAATTGCGCCCTTTCATATAGTTATAAAAGTATCAAATGACATTATACCATGCTTCACATGGAAAAGAAAGAGTTTTTTTGAAAAAAATCAATATCCAAGATGTTCTCCGACAATAATCACCTTTATTCTTCCGGGAATCCGCTGATAACCGAGAAGAGTATAGCTGCAGCAGATTCTTGCGGGGGATTTGCAGTTAATGCAGGTGCCGGTTTCCGCGCAGGGAGTTTTGCAGCCAAGGCGTTTTGCATTTGCCGGAGCGGCAAGATTCCGGAGTCTGTCCTCCGCGGCGGCGATATCGGAAACGATTTTGTTGGTTCCGGCAACGAGAATAACGTTTTTCGGTCCGTAGATGATGGGCGCAACCCTTGTTCCGGCGCCGTCAACGTTATAAATTTCGCCGTCTTCGGTAATTGCATTCGCGCTTGCAAGGAAAAAATCAGCGAAGAAAGCTTCTCTTCTTGCGGTTTCAACCTCATCCGCCGGAACCGTATGGGAATCCCGGTAATCGTAATTTCCGTTTTCAAGAAGTTCGATTATTCCGGCTTCGTGAAGGGTTCTTGAACCGCCGACCCGGCAGACGGAACCTTCCGGAATGAGCTTTTTAACAAGTTCAACGGCCTCAGCGGAAGTTTTTACATAAAAAGCTTCCATTCTGTTGGCGCGAAGATTTTCGATTGTGCGCTCCGCGCGTTTTTCTTCGGTGAACAAAACGTTTGCGTCCATTATTCATCTTCCTTTCCAAGGACTATATCGAGCAGTTCAAGGGGATTGTTTATAAGATAATCTGCCCCTGCTCCGGTGAGTTCCTCTTCATCCCCGTAACCATAGAGAGCACCGACGGCAACTGCACCGTTTTCATGAGCACCGATCATATCCATATCTCTGTCGCCGACCATATATACGTGCTCAAGTTCGTTTTCGCTGACGCCAAGACGTTCCAGAGAGAGCTTTATTATTGCCGGTTTTGTGTCAAGAGTCTTGTCTTCGGTGGCGCCGGAAACAACGTCGAAATATTTGAGCACGCCGGTTTCTTCAAGAATTATTCTGCATGCTCGTTCCGGCTTGCAGGAAGCAAGAGCGATTTTACAGCCGTGCTCATGCAAAGCTTTGAGCATCTCGCGGCTTCCTTCATAAGGAATATTCTGGTGGATTCCTTCCACAAGGAATTTTTCACGGTATTTTTTAACAAGTTCCTCGCATTTTTCCTCATTGAATCCATAAAGAGCAAAGGTGTTGCGAAGGGGCGGACCGATATAGCTGCGAAGTTTTTGCGGGTCGTTTTCTTCAATTCCGACGGATTCAAGGGCATATTTTATGCAGCTTGTGATTCCTTCATAAGGGTCGTTAAGAGTGCCGTCAAGGTCAAAAAGTACGTATTTTGTCATAATATTTCTCCGAAATCTATGGAAAGAGGCGTTTCAGTGCCTGAAACGCCTCGTCTTTATTATTCTTCGCTGTTTTTTACAACCGCAATGTGAAGTTCATCAAGGTTTTTCTGGTCAACTTCGGTGGGGCACTGGGTCATAAGTTCGCTTGCGGTCTGTACCTTCGGGAATGCAATAACGTCGCGGATGGAAGGACGGTCGAGCATGAGCATGACCATTCTGTCAAGACCGAAAGCCATTCCGCCGTGGGGCGGAACGCCGTATTTTTCAGCATCGAGAAGGAAGCCGAATCTTGCCTGGGCAACCTCTTCGGAAAGGCCGAGAGCCTGGAGCATCTTATCCTGAACCTCGGTATCGCTGATACGGATGGAACCGCCGCCCAGTTCGCAGCCGTTGAGCACCATATCGTATGCTCTTGCATAGCAGTCGCCTGGATCGGTCATAAGTTTATCCTCATCGCCGAATCTGGGGCAGGTGAAGGGATGGTGTTTTGCCATCCAGCGGTTTTCTTCGTCGCTCCACTCGAAAAGCGGGAAATCGGTTACCCAAAGGAAGTTATAGGTGCCTTTGGGGATAAGGTCAAGGCGTTTTCCGAGTTCAAGACGGAGCGCACCGAGAGCATCAAAGACGATGTCGTTGCGGTTGTCACCGACAATGAAGAGAACGTCGCCGGTTTCTGCACCGAGTCTTTCGCGGATCGCAAGTTTTTCTTCCTCGGTAAGGAATTTTTCATAACTGGAAGTTTCCGCTTCGGGGGTGAGTCTTGTCCATGCAAGACCTTTTGCTTTATAAAGTTTTACAACCTCGGTGAGCTTATCGATTTCTTTTCTGGTGAAAACGGAAGCTGCGCCTTTTGCGTTGATTGCGCGGACGGAACCTTTTTCAAGTGCGCCGGCAAAAACCTTGAATTCGCAGTTCTGGAGAAGGTCGGAAAGATCGCAGATTTCAAGACCGAAACGGGTATCCGGCTTATCGGAACCAAAACGTGCCATTGCCTCATTATAGGTGAGTCTTTCAAAAGGAGTGGGGACGTCATAGTTGAGAACGTCCTTGAAAACGCGTTTTACAAGGCCTTCGTTAAGGGTCATAACGTCATTTTCGTCAACAAAGCTCATCTCCATATCGATCTGGGTAAATTCGGGCTGACGGTCAGCGCGAAGGTCCTCGTCACGGAAGCAGCGTGCAATCTGCATATATCTGTCGCATCCGGACATCATAAGGAGCTGTTTATAAAGCTGGGGGCTCTGGGGAAGAGCATAGAAGCATCCGGGATGAACACGGGAGGGAACAAGATAGTCCCTTGCGCCTTCGGGGGTGGATTTGATAAGGTCCGGGGTTTCGATTTCCATAAAGCCGTTTTCATCGTAATAGTCACGGGCGGATTTTACGATTTTGTGGCGCATCATAAGGATATTCTGCATTTCGCCGCGGCGAAGGTCAAGATAACGATATTTAAGGCGAAGGTCCTCTTTTGCGTTG